>CANJRI010000053.1 GCA_947476555.1 Caulobacteraceae bacterium | reverse complement strand
GATCAAGTCGATGGCCAAGGTGATGAGCCAGACCACCTCCAATCCGTCCTCCATCTCGCAATGGGCGGCGGTGGAGGCGCTGAACGGCCCGCAGGACTTCATCAAGCCCAACGCCAAGCTGTTCGAACAGCGCCGCGACCTGGTGGTCTCCATGCTGAACCAGGCGACGGGCCTCACCTGCCCGACCCCGGAGGGGGCCTTCTACGTCTATCCCTCCTGCGCCGGTCTGCTGGGCAAGACCGCCCCGTCGGGCAAGGTCATCGAGACCGACGCCGACTTCGCGGTCCAGCTGCTGGAGGCCGAGGGCGTGGCGGTGGTGTTCGGCGCGGCCTTCGGCCTCTCGCCCCACTTCCGGATCAGCTACGCCACCTCCAACGCCCAACTGGAGGACGCCTGCGGCCGGATCCAGCGGTTCTGCGCGGGCCTGAAGTAGCCGGTGCGGCGTGACGGAGCCGGTCAACCTCAACAAGGCCCGCAAGGCCCGGGACAAAGCTGAGGCCAAGTCGCGGGCCGAGCGGAACCGGGCCGCCTTCGGGCGCACCAAGGCCGAGAAGACGGTGACCAAGCTCGATACCGAGCGCGCCCGGCGCGATCTCGACGGCAAGAAGCGCGAGGACTAGCCGGCGGCGACCAGGTGCACGTCGATGCGGCCATCCGCGTGCTGATCGACCCGGAACACCTGCCCTTCCGGCGCTTCTCCCAGGTAGCGATCTTCGTCGGGTAGCAGCAGCCAGGTCCGGCGCCCGGCGAACGCCATGACCACCAGGCCGCCGGGGGCGGCGCGCGCCTGGTGTTTCAGGAAGCCGTAGATGGGCTCGCGCCGCCAGGCCAAGGCGTTGGACGGGTCGCAAGAGGCCGCCAGCTGCGGATTGGCTTCATCGCCGCCCGCCATCAGGATCACTTTCGAGACGTCTGGCCGGAATTTGCGCGGCAAGGCGGGGTTCAGCATCCACTGGCAGAAGAACTGCCGGCATACCTCTGGCTTGGCGTCGTGGATGGCGCAGCCGGCGCCGGCGCGCATATGTTGGCAACGGCTTCCGGCCGGCTTGCCGAGTATCGGAATTTCCAGAGATTTACAGCAGGCGCTGCAAGATCCGCATTGTCGCGCCCCGACCGTCATGCCGGAACCTTAGCGGTCTACGCGGCCTTCTGCACGGCCCGGTCGCGGGCGTCGCCGGGCACAGCGTCGTAGAGGCTGGCCGGGCCGATGTTCAGTCGGCGGCGGGCGGACTCCAGTGGTTCGCGCAGCAGGCGTTCGTAGTCCTCGCCCAGCAGCCAGGCCGCCCGCTTGCCCCGGCGATAGCCCTCAAGGAGCGCGCGGACGTAGGGATGGCCCTTGTGCTGGGTGGCCCGCCAGATCGCGCCCATGCCGATCAGCGCCCAGCCCTTGCCGCGCGTCTGGGCGTAGGAGAACCACACCAGCGAGCCTTCCCCGAGCGAATCGCGGCCGTAGCCGGTCAGGACATGCCAGATGTCGTGGACATCCCGGACCCGCCGCCCGAACCAGGCGTAGGGGTGCGGGTCGTCGATGGTGTTGACGCCCTCGCGGCTGATCTCCACCAGGCCGTGAGCCGAAAGGTTCTGGGAGCGGGTGAAATCCCGATAGGCGGCGCCGACGCTGCCGGCGGGCATGGTGTCCAGCCAGGCATCGTCCATCAGCCGCTGGGACAGCTCAAGCCGATCGAAGGCCATCCGACCGCCCTCGGCGGTGTCCAGCAGCCGAACGTAGTTCCGGGCCGTGGCCTTGCCGTTGAGGGTGCGCATGATCTCGAAGACCTGGCGGGTGTCTTCCTTGTTGGCCAGCAGCCGGCGCAGGGATCGGACGGCGTGCAGCCAGTCCTTCCTCGGTGCGCCCCAGCGTTGGACTGTATGCGTCATGGCCATCCTATAAAGATGACGCTACCGTCACTTTCTGGCAAGGTCTAAGTCGCACACCCGACTCTGCTGGACAATCTGACCCATGTCGGCCCTGAAGAAACGCTCTCTCCTGCTGTCCGGTCACGCCACCTCCATCGCCCTGGAGCCGGAGTTCTGGGCCGTCCTGGACGAGATGGCCAAGCAGCGGGCGCTTAGTCTCGCGGCCCTGATCGTCAGCATCGACCGGGGACGGGAAGGCCGCGCCTTGGCCTCCGCCTGCCGGGTGGCCGCCCTCGCCTACGCCAGGCAGGCGGGGAGCTAGGCCGCTACTTCGGGAGCGGGATCGGCGCGTCGGGCAGGCGCGGCGCCTGTGGCAAGCGCGGTTCCGGAAGGTCCGGCAGCGCCTGAGCCGCCCGCGCCGCCACCCGCACGCCCTTGGCGGCGTCGTCGGTCCCCTGCCACGCGAAGATCAACAGGCCGAGGGCAAGCATGACCACCGCCCCCGCCAGGAAGGCGATCCAAGGCGACGTCCGGCGCTTAGGCGCGTTGTCCATGCGCGGCAAACGAACCCCTGGCCGGCGGGTTCCGGAGGCCTTAAGCCAGCCGCCCCACGTGCTACATATGTTCCGGATGTCCGAGTCCCCACCCTCCCCCCGCATAAGCGACCTGGCCCGCGCCGACGCGCCGGCGGGCGACTACCTGGAGGGGCTGAATCCCGAGCAGCGCGCGGCCGTGGAGGCGACGGAGGGGCCGGTCCTGGTGCTCGCCGGCGCCGGCACCGGCAAGACCCGGGTGCTGACCACGCGCCTGGCCCACATCCTGGCCACCGGCAAGGCCAGGCCCTGGGAGCTGCTGGCCGTCACCTTCACCAACAAGGCCGCCCGCGAGATGCGCGAGCGGATCACCGCGATCATCGGCCCGTCGGCCGAGGGCCTGCGCTGGCTGGGCACCTTCCACTCGGTGGCCGCCCAGGTGCTGCGCCGGCACGCCGACCTGGTGGGGCTGAAGTCGAATTACACCATCCTCGACACCGACGATCAGGAGCGGCTGCTCAAGCAGGTGCTGGAGGCCGAGAACGTCGATTCCAAGCGCTGGCCCGCCAAGATGCTCGCCGGCCTGATCGACCAGTGGAAGAACCGCGGCTGGCGGCCCGACCAGCTTCCGCCGGCGGAGGCCCATCACTTCGCCAACGGCAAGGGCCAGGTGCTCTACCGGCTCTACCAGGAGCGGCTGAAGGTCCTGAACGCCTGCGACTTCGGCGACCTGCTGCTGCACAACCTGACCATCTTCACCCAGCACCCCGACGTGCTGGCCGAGTTCCACGACCGCTTCCGCTATGTGCTGGTGGACGAGTACCAGGACACCAACGTCGCCCAGTACCTATGGCTGCGCCTGCTGGCCCAGAAGCGCCAGAACGTCTGCTGCGTGGGAGACGACGACCAGTCGATCTACGGCTGGCGCGGCGCCGAGGTGGACAACATCCTGCGCTTCGAACGCGACTTCCCGGGCGCCAAGGTGATCCGCCTTGAGCGCAACTACCGCTCCACCAGCCACATCCTGGCCGCCGCATCCGGCCTGATCGCCGCCAACAAAGGCCGGCTGGGCAAGACGCTCTGGACCGAAAGCGACGGCGGCGAGAAGGTCATCGTGCGCGGCGTCTGGGACGGCGAGGCCGAGTCCCGGCTGATCGCCGACGAGATCGAGCGGGCCAAGAAGGCCGGCCGCCGCTATCGCGACATGGCCATCCTGGTGCGCGCCTCCTTCCAGATGCGCGCCTTCGAGGAGCGGTTCGTGCTGCTGCAGATCCCCTACACGGTGATCGGCGGCCCGAGGTTCTTCGAGCGGGCCGAGATCCGCGACGCCCACGCCTACCTGCGGCTGATCCAGTCGCCCGACGATGACCTGGCCTTCGAGCGCATCGTCAACGTCCCCAAGCGCGGGATTGGCGACACCACCGTCCAGAAGCTGCTGCAGGTGGCCCGCCTGAACGGGGTCCCCGCCAGCCACGCCGCCCGCCAGATCGTGCTCACCGACGAACTCGCCGCCCGCACCCGCACCGCGCTCGCGAACTTCCTGCGCGACCTCGACCGGTGGCGCGCCGAGGCCGAACGCATCGCCCACCCCCGCCTGATGGAGGCGGTGCTCGAGGAGAGCGGCTACACGGACGCCCTCAAGCTCGACCGCAGCCCCACCGCCCAGACACGCCTGGAGAACCTCAAGGAGCTCGTCCAGTCGATGGGCAATTTCGAGACGCTGCAAGCCTATCTGGAGCACGTCTCCCTGGTCATGGACCTCGACCGTGGCCCCGCCGCCGACGCCGTCCAGGTGATGACCCTGCACTCGGCCAAGGGCCTGGAGTTCCCCCTGGTCTTCCTGCCCGGCTGGGAAGAGGGCGTCTTTCCCTCCCAGCGCTCCATGGACGAGAGCGGCGAGAAGGGCCTCGAGGAGGAGCGGCGCCTGGCCTACGTCGGCATCACGAGAGCCCGGGAAGAGGCCCGCATCTCCTTCGCCGCCAACCGCCAGGTCTACGGCCGCTGGACCAGCCAGCTGCCGAGCCGGTTCGTGGACGAACTCCCCCTGGCCAACGTCGAGGCCTCGTCGGAGACCGGCTATTACGGCGGCGGACCCGGCATGCAGCAGCACGGCAGCCGCTGGGACGAGACGCCGGCTTTCGGGGCCGGCTATTCCTCACCCGGCTGGCGCAGGGCCCAGGCCCAGGGCTACCGGGGGAGCCATCCGGGCCGCCAGGCCGTGATCGAGGGCGACGGCCGGCTGGTCGCCGAGAGCGCCTCCGCCAGCGCCTACCAAGCTGGCGATCGGGTCTTCCACCAGAAGTTCGGCTACGGCCATGTCACCGGGGTGGAGGGCAACAAGCTCACCGTTTCCTTCGACAAGGCCGGCGAGAAGAAGGTCATCGACAGCTTCGTGGAGCCCGCGGGCGCCTGATCTTCACGGCGCCGCTGAAACCGACAGGGGTTTCACGCGCTTCTTTGCTGCCATGCGCCAGCTCCTTCGCAACGACGACCTGAAGACCCTGTTCTCCGGCGCCGCCCTGGCGGTGGTCGGGGGCCTCCTGATGGGGGCCGCAACCACCCCCGAACTCGCCTACGACCGCGCCCAGGGCCCGCGCATCGAACTTGGCGTGTCCGGCGAGCGGGCCGTCTACCAGGGCGATCCCTCGATCTACCTGGACGGAAACGCCCCGGACTATGTGGTGGGTACCGACTGGCTGAAGCCGCCCACCGACCTGACCATCTACGACGAACCCGCCTACGTTCCGCCGGAAGCCGAGACCGTCGCCTTCGTCGCGGACGTGGCGCCCGCCGCCTCCCCAGCCTGGCAGGAGCCCCCCAGGACCGAGCCGGTCTATCCCTCCATGGCCGGCGGCGCGACCTACGAGGCCAACCTGCCCGCGCCGCCCGAGACGCCTGAAGAGACCGACGTCGAACTCGCGGTCGGCTAGCCATCCCGCCCCCCGGCGGCTAAAGCCCGCCGGCCATGACCGACGCCCTCCAGATCATCGCCCACGGCCCGCGCGCCGACGCCGAGGCCGCCGCGGCCGCCCTGGAGGCCGATCCCGCCACCGAGAGCGTCACCTTCTCCATCCTGGAGGAGGACGAGGACCGCGGGATCTGGCGTATCGACGCCTTCCCCGCCGACGAGGACGAAGCGGCCGCCGTGCCGCCGGTGCTGGCCCGTTTCCCCACTCTGCGCGTGGCCGTCGAGGTGCTGGCCGACGCCGACTGGCTGGCCATGTCCCTCTCCGGCCTGCCGCCGGTCCGGGCCGGCCGTTTCTTCGTCTACGGCGCCCACGATCAGGCCCTGGCCCCGGCCAGCGCCATCGACCTGCGCATCGAGGCGGGCGCGGCCTTCGGCACCGGCCACCACGGCACCACGGTGGGTTGCCTCGCCGCCTACGACGCCCTCCTCAAGCGCCGCCGCTTCGAGCGGGTGCTGGATGTCGGCTGCGGCACCGGCGTGCTGGCCATCGCGGCCGCCCGCACGGGATCGCGGGTCGCTGTGGGAACCGACATCGACGAGGGTTCCGTCCGCATCGCCAACGAGAACGCCGCCCTCAACCGTTCCGACGCCCGCTTCGTCCACGCCAGCGGTCTCGGCCATTCCTCCGTGCGCCGGTCCGGCCCCTACGACCTGGTGTTCGCCAACATCCTGGCCCCGCCGCTCGTGGCCCTGTCCCAGGACATCAAGCTGGCCCTGAAGCCCGGCGGCCTCGCGATCCTCTCGGGCCTGCTACGCACTCAGGAACGACGGGTGTTCGCGGCCTACGCCTCCAAGGGCTTCCGCCTCGTGCGCCGCCTGCACCGCGACGCCTGGGCCACGCTGGTCGTCCAGCGCCCCTAGGAACCGGCCGGGTTCCGCTCACGTTTCCGTCAGCGATACGGCTCAGCCGTATTGAGGAGACGCGCCATGCCCGAATACGAACGCACGACCCTGACCGGTGAGCCGGTCACCCGGGAAGTCATCGTCCGCCGCAGCACGACCGGCTGGTGGATCGCCGCCATTGTCGCCATCGTCGCCGTGGTGGCGGTGCTGTTCATGTTCACCGGCACGACCGACCAGGCCGAGCTACAGGCCGCCCGCGACGATGGCGCAGCCTCCGCCAACCTCGCCGCCGCCCCCCAGTCCGCCCAGGAGGCGGCCGCCGACGCCGGTCGCGCGGCGCAGGACGCCGCCGCCGGAGCTGCCTCGGCCACAGCCACCGCCGCCGACGCCGCGGCCCGTGAAAGTGACGAGGCCGCCCGCGCCGTTTCCGAGGCCGCCGAGGACGCGGTCAACCAGCCGTAACCTCGCCACCCCTTTGCCGGTCCCGCATGGAGGGCTTACATCCCCTCCATGCGCCAGACCTTCGATGAAGCCACCGATCCGTCCTTCGGCCCGCGCCATGTCCCGCTGATCCGGCGGGCGATGGCCGATCAGGGCCTGGACGGCTTCCTCGTCCCGCACGAGGACGAGCACCAGAACGAATACCTGCCCGCCGCCAACGACCGCCTGGCCTGGGCCACGGGGTTCACTGGCTCGGCCGGCGCGGCGGTCATCCTGAAGGACAAGGCCGCCGTCTTCGTGGACGGGCGTTACACCCTGCAGGTCCGCGATCAGGTGGACGCAGGCCTGTTCGAGATCCGTGACCTCGTGGAAGGCGGCGTCCCCGCCTACCTCGAAACCGCCGCCACCGCCGGCCAGACCATCGGCTACGATCCCCGCCTCCACAGCCCCGACGCGCTGGAGCGGCTGAAGGCCGCCGTCGCCAAGGCCGGCGCGCGCCTAAAGCCGGTGGAGCCCAATCCCCTCGACGCCGCCTGGGGCCGCGAGCGTCCCGGCCAGCCGGTCGCCCCGGTGGCGCCCCATCCGATCGCCTACGCCGGCGAAGAGTCCGCGGCCAAGCGGGCCCGGGTCGGCCAGGACCTGGCCCGCAAGGGCGCCGACGCCGCCGTCCTCACCGCCCCGGCCAGCCTCGCCTGGCTGTTCAACGTGCGTGGCGGCGACGTCATCCGCTCGCCCCTGCCGCTCGGCCAGGCCATCCTGTCGAAGGACGGGACCGCGCGCCTGTTCCTCGACCCGCGCAAGATCACGCCGGACCTGCCGGCCTGGCTCGGCAACCAGGTCCGCCTGGAGACGCCCGATGACCTGCCCGCCGCTCTGGCGGAACTGAAAGGCCAGAGCGTCCTGGTCGACCCCGGCCAGTCCTCCGCCTGGTACTTCGAGGCGCTGGCGGCGGCCGGCGCCAAGGTGGTGCGCGGCGAGGATCCCTGCGCCCTCCCCCGGGCCTGCAAGAACGCCGTGGAGATCGAGGGGACCAAGGCGGCCCACGCCCGCGACGGCGCGGCCCTGACCCGCTTCCTCCACTGGCTGGCCACCGAGGGCCAGGACAGCCCGCCCGACGAGGTCACCGTCGTCGCCAAGCTTGAGGCCTTCCGCGAGGCCACCGGGGCCCTGAAGGACCTGTCCTTCGACACCATCGCCGGCGCCGCCGCCAACGGCGCCATCGTCCACTACCGGCCGACCACACGGCTCAACAAACGCGCCGAGAAGGGCTCGCTGTTGCTGGTGGATTCCGGCGCCCAGTATCTGGACGGCACCACCGACGTCACCCGCACCGTGGCCATCGGCGAGCCCAGCGGCGAGATGGCCGAGCGCTTCACCCTGGTGCTGAAGGGCCACCTGGCCCTGGCCGCCGTACGCTTCCCGCCAGGCACCACCGGCTCGGCGCTGGACGCCCTGGCCCGCACCGCCCTTTGGGCCCACGGCCTCGACTACGACCACGGCACCGGCCACGGCGTCGGCTCCTACCTGGGCGTCCACGAGGGCCCGCAGCGGATCTCCAAGGCGCCCAACACCGTCGCCCTGCGGCCCGGGATGATCGTCTCCAACGAGCCCGGCTACTACAAGGAAGGCGCCTACGGCATCCGGATCGAGAACCTGCAGTTCGTCACCGAGGCGCAGCCCATCCCCGGCGGCGAACGGCCCATGCACGGATTCGAGACCCTGACCCTGGCCCCCATCGACCGCCGGCTGGTGGCCCGCGACCTGCTCACCGACGCCGAACGCGCCCAGCTCGACGCCTATCATGCGCGGGTGCTGGCGGTGATCGGCCCGCAGGTGGAGCCGGACGTGCGGGTGTGGCTGGAAGGCGCCTGCGCGCCGGCCTAGCCGCCCACCATCGCGATCCACTCGTCCTCGGTGAGGACCTGGACGCCCAGTTCAGCCGCCGTCTTCAGCTTGGAGCCGGCGCCCGGGCCAGCCACCACGATGTCGGTCTTCTTGGACACCGAGCCGGAGACCTTGGCCCCCAGCCGCTCGGCCTGGGCCTTGGCCTCGTCGCGGGTCATCCGCTCCAGGGTCCCGGTGAACACCACGGTCTTTCCCGCAACCACCGTGTCGGTCTTCGGCTTCTCGGCGTCCTGGACGCGGAGTTGGCCGTTCAGGTCCTCGACCATGGCGCGGTTGTGGTCCTCGGCGAAGAAGCCCGCCGCCGCCTCGATCACCGCAGCCCCGATCTGGTCCATGGCGTCGAGCTCCTCGACCGCCTCCGGGTCGCGCGCCGCGACCTTGTCCATGGCTTCAAGGAAGGCCGCCACCGAGCCGTAGCCCCTGGCCATCACCACCGCCGTGGTCTCGCCGATGTGGCGGATGCCGAGGCCGTAGATGAACCGGTCCAGCGCGATCGGCCGCCGCGCCTCGATCCCCTCCAGCAGGTTCTTCACGCTGGTCTCGGCATACCGCTCGGTGGCCAGCAGTTCCTCGCGCTTCTCGTGCAGGCGGAAGATGTCGGCCGGCGCGTTGATCCAGCCGCGCTCGTGGAAGGCCACCAGCTGCTTCTCGCCCAGGCCCTCGATGTCGAAGGCGCGGCGCGAAACGAAGTGCCGAAGGTGGGCCAGCTTCTGGAACGGGCAGGCGAACTCGCCCGAGCAGCGGCGCACCACCGTGTCCGCCCCCGTCGCCGTGGTCTCGCGGACCACCGGGGTCTTCAGCGGACAGGGGCATTCGTGCGGAAAGACGTAGGGCGCGGCGCCCTTCGGCCGTTCCTCCGCGACCACCGCTAGGATCTGCGGGATCACGTCCCCCGCCCGCTGCAGGATCACCGTGTCGCCCACCCGCACGTCCAACCGGGCGATCTCGTCGGCGTTGTGCAGGGTGGCGTTGGTGACCGAGACGCCGCCGACGGTCACGGGGGTGAGGCGCGCCACCGGGGTCAGGGCGCCGGTGCGGCCCACCTGGATGTCGATAGCCTCCAGGAGGGTCCGCGCTTGCTGGGCCGGGAACTTGCGGGCCGTGCCCCAGCGCGGCGTGCGGGTGACGAACCCCAGCCGCTGCTGCCAGTCCAGCCGGTCGACCTTGTAGACCACCCCGTCGATATCGAAGCCGAGCTTTGGCCGCTCGACCTCCATCACCCGATAGGCTTCGAACAGGCCCTCGACGCCCTCCACCCGGCGCGACTGCGGGGTGATCGGAAAGCCCCAGGCCTTCAGCTTCTGTAGCGCCTCCCACTGGGTCTCGGCGAACGGCGCGCTGATCAGCCCCCAAGCATAGGCGAAGAACCGCAACGGCCGCGCGGCGCTGATCCTCGGGTCGATCTGGCGCAGCGACCCGGCGGCCGCGTTGCGGGGGTTGGCGTAGGTCTTCTGGCCGGCCGCTTCGTTGGCGGCGTTCAGGGCCAGGAACCCCTCGTGGCTGATGTAGACCTCGCCCCGCACCTCGACGACGTCCGGCCAGCCTGTCCCGGCCAGCCGCCGGGGGATGTCGCCGATAGTGGCCACGTTGGCGGTGACGTCCTCGCCCACCTTGCCGTCGCCCCGGGTGGCGGCCTGGACCAGCACACCCTTCTCGTAGCGGATCGAGCAGGACAGGCCGTCGATCTTCGGCTCGGCGGTGTAGGCCACCGCTTCGTCCAGCCGCAGGAAGCGCTTCACCCGCGCGTCGAACTCCACCGCCTCCTCGTCGGAGAAGGCGTTGTCCAGGCTAAGCATGGGCACGCCATGCTCCACCGGCGCGAACTGCTCCGAGCGCGCCGCGCCCACCCTCAACGAGGGGGAGTTGTCGCGCATCAGGTGTGGGAAGCGCGCCTCGATCTCGGCGTTGCGGCGCTTGAGGGCGTCGTAGTCGGCGTCGGAGATCTCCGGATCGTCCTGCTGGTGGTAGCGCAGGTCGTGGTGCGCGATCTCGTCGGCGAGGCGCGTGAGCTCAAGAACCGCCTGCTCCTCGGTCATCGCATCGATGGGGGTCTCAGGCATGCATCAAGGCCCGCGCCGCCGCCCGTGCCGCGTCGGTGATCTCAGCGCCCGCCAGCATCCGGGCGATCTCTTCCTCGCGGTCCTGCGCGGAGAGGACTTCCACGGCCGTCCGCAGGCGTTCGCCTTCCCCGGCCTTGGCGATCCGCCAATGGGCGTTCGCCCGCGCCGCCACCTGGGGCGAATGGGTCACCACCAGCACCTGGGCGCCCATTCCTCCATTCGGGGCCGCGAGGCGCCGCAGCCGGTGGCCCACGGCGTCGGCCACGGCGCCGCCCACGCCCTGGTCCACCTCGTCGAAAATCATCAGAGGCTGCGGCCCTCCCGCCCGTCCGGCCAGCGCCGCCTTCAGGGCCAGGGCGAAGCGCGCCAGCTCGCCGCCCGAGGCGATGGCTCCCAAGTCGCCGAACGGCGCGCCGGGGATGGTCGAGACCTCGAAGGCCACGCGGTCGAGGCCCGAGGGACCGGCGCGATCCTCCCCCAAGGTCTCCACCGCCGTCCGGAACTTCGCTTTCTCGAGCTTCAGGGGCGAAAGCTCGGCCATCACCGCTTCCGCCAGGCGCTCACCGGCGGCCTTCCGCGCCTCGGTCAGCCGGCGGGCGGCGGCCAGATAGGCCTGCCGGGCCGCGGCCTCATCCGCCGTCGCGGCCCGCAAGGCGTCCTCGGAGGATTCCACCGCCCGCAGGCGTTCGGCGAACCGCACCCTGAGAGCCGGCAATTCCTCGACGCTGACGCCGAGCTTGCGGGCCAGGCCCCGCAGGTCGAACAGCCGCTCCTCGGCCTTGTCCAGGCGATCCGGCTGGAACTCGAAGGCGGCCCCCGCGGCGTCCACGGCGGCCTCCGCCTCTGCGGCCTCGACCAGAGTCCGCTCCAGGCTCTCGCAGGCCGTCGCCAGCCGGGTCACCGCCGCCCCGCCCGCCGCCGCGCCCGACGCCAGGACCCGTTCGCGCGCCCGCTCCAACGCCCGCGCCGCCGAGGCCAGGCGCGCCGACAGCCCGTCGAACGCCTCCCGCGCCGCGCCGATGTCGGCCAGCGCCTTTTCCGCTGCGCCCAGGACGGCGCGCTCCTCCGCCAGTTCCGCCTCCTCGCCCTCCCGGGGATTCAGCCGGTCGAGCTCGGACAACCGGAAAGACAGCTCCTCGATCTCGGTCGCGGCCTGCCCGGCCTGGGCCCGCAAGGCCTCCACCCGGTCGCGCGCCTGTCGCCAGAGCCGCCAGAGCCCGTCGATCTCTCCCAGATTCAGACCGCCAAAGGCGTCCAGCATCGGCCGGTGGGTGCGGGCGTCCAGCAGGCCGACGGTCTCGTGCTGGCCGTGGACTTCGAGCAAGGCCGCGCCCAGCTCCTTCAGGACGCCGACCCCGGTCGCCTGATCGTTGACGAAGGCCCGGCTGCGGCCGTCGGCGGCCAGGGTGCGGCGCAGGACCAGGTCCTCGTCCCGGGCGTAGGCCAGGCCCTTCTCCTCGAGCAGCGTCCAGACCGGATGGTCGGGCGCCGGCGCGAAGGCGGCGGTGGCCACCGCCTGGGCCGCGCCGCGCCGGACCAGGCCGGAGTCGGCCCGGGCGCCCACCGCCAGCCCAAGGGCGTCGAGGATGATGGATTTGCCGGCGCCGGTCTCGCCGGTGAGCGCGGTCAGGCCGGGCCCGATGGACAGGTCCAGGGCCTCGATCAGCACGACGTCGCGAATTTGGAGCCCGATCAGCATCGCCCCGACCATCGCGCGGAATCAGCGGCGATTGAAGGGGTCGTCAGCTCGCCGGCGGCGGCTTGACGGTCTCGGCCTTGTCCTTGCGGAATGGCATGCGCAGGAAGCCGCCCCCATTGCTCGCCGGCTCCACGGCGGGGCGCAGGCCCCGGTCGTTCAGCAGGCGATAGGCGTCGCGATACCAGACCTCGCCCGGGTAGTTGTGGCCGAGCACCGAACCGTTGCGCTTGGCCTCCTCCACCAGACCCATGGTCAGATAGGCCTCGACCAACCGGTACAGGGCTTCGGGGGCGTGGCTGGTCGTTTGGTACCTGTCGATCACCGCGCGGAAGCGGCCGACGGCGGCCAAGGTGTCGCCCTGGCGCAAGTACCAGCGGCCGACGGTCATCTCCTTGCCGGCCAGCTGGTCGTTGACCATGTCGATCTTCAGCCGGGCGTCGCGGGCGTACTCGCTGGCCGGGTAGCGCTGCACGACGGCGCGGAGGCTGTCGAGCGCTTGGCCGGTGGCGGCCTGGTCACGGCCCACGTCGACGATCTGCTCGAAATAGCAGATGGCCTTGATGTAGTGCGCATAGGCCGCCTGGGGCGTGCCCGGATAAAGCTGGATGAACCGGTCCGCGTCACCGATCGCCTCGATGTAGTCGTTCGATTCGTAGTGGGCATAGGCCTGCATCAGGATCGAGCGGCGCGACCATTCCGAATAGGGGTGCTGACGCTCCACCTCCTGGAAGTAGTCGAGCGCCGTGCCCCATTGGCGCCGGTCGAGCCGGTCGGCCCCCGTCGCGTAGAGCAGCTCAACGGGCCGTTCTTCATAGGCCAGGCGCGGCTTCTTGTTTTTGCCCGCGCAAGCGGTCAGGGCGAGGCCACAGGCGGCCACAACCAGGACAAGACGAGTGGAAGTCGGCAACCGGGACACCTTCACCTCACGACGCACGCACAGCCCCACGCGCCAGCCAGCCTTCTACACCAGGGAGTGTGGCGAGCAAACGGCGGCGCGGTCGCACCCGGAGCGCGACAGCCGGAAGTGGCCGCCGGTTCCGGCGCCCGTCGCGCTCCGAACATTGAAATCATTCCGGTTCAGGAACCTGAACCGGAGGGCGTCTAAACGGCTTCGGCGAAGTCCTGGGCGAAGGTCCGCACGCGCCAGGCGTCGGGCCGGGCCAGGAGGGCGCGGACCAGGGCGTTGTTGACCGAATGGCCGGCGCGCACGCCTTCGTAGCGGCCCAGGAGCGGCCCACCCAGGACGTAGAGGTCGCCGATGGCGTCAAGCGCCTTGTGCCGGACGAACTCGTCGGGACGCCGCAGGCCTTCAGGGTTGAGGATCCGGTCGCCGTCGATCACCACGGCGTTCTCCATCGATCCGCCGCGCGCCAGGCCCATGGCCCGCAGAGCCTCGACCTCGTGCAGGAAGCCAAAGGTGCGGCAATCGGCCAGTTCGGAGCGGAAGGCGGCCTCGTCCATGGCCAGGTCCACCGCCTGGCGGCCGATGGCTCCGGTGGGGAAGGATATCTCGAACGCCAGCTCGAAGCCGTCGGCCGGCTTCAGGGCGGCCCGCTTGTCGCCGTCGATCACCTCGACGGTCTCCAGGATCTCGACATAGCGCCGCGGCGCGTCCTGCCCGCGTCGGCCCGCGCGCTCCAGGATCCCGACGAAGGGCGCCGACGAGCCGTCCATGATCGGGACTTCCGGACCGTCGATGTCGATCACGGCGTTGTCGATCCCCAGCATCACCAGGGCGGCCATGAGATGCTCGATGGTGGAGACGGTCACTTCGGCGGCGTTGCCGATCACTGTGCCCAGCTGGGTCTTGCAGACCGCCTCGCCGGTGGCCGGGACCCGGTTGTCGCGATCGGTGACGTCCGTGCGCACGAAGACGATCCCGGCGCCGCTCGGCGCGGGCCGCACGGCCACGCGCGTATGGGCGCCGGTGTGCACGCCCACGCCCGCGAAGAGCGCGACTGACCGGACCGTGTGCTGGAAAGGCGATGCGCCCAAGATGGACCTTCCTACGCATTACCCGGCGGCTTAGCCGGAGGTATCGCCCCAACTCGGCTTTAGGTCGGTTCGCTGCAGCGCAGCAAGACACTTGGTGTTTCGCAATGTTTCGGGATTCGGAGACCGTTCGGTGACCGTTGAATCAGAAAGGCGGAGGACCGGGGTCCTCCGCCTTTCGTCCCACATTTTTTCGGGAATGCTAGTTGGCCAGCCGGCGCAGGAAGGACGGGATTTCCAGGTCCTCGCTGGCGTCGGCCTCTTCCATCGCCGCCGGCGCTTCCAGGGGCTGGGCGCCCCCACGAACCGCCGATGCGGTGGGCTGGGGCGCCTGCGCGGGCGCCGCCGGCTCGTAACGGGGGCGACCCCCGCCAAAGATGCTGAGGAACCCGCCCCGCGGCTTGCGCGGCTCGTAGGCGGTCTCGGGGAACAGCGGCTCTTCCTTTTCCGTGTCGGCCGCGGGCGCCGGCTCGAAAGCGGTGATGGCGGGAACCAGGATCTCGGGCTCGGCCGGCGTCGGAGGCGCGGCGAAGATGTCGGGCTGCTCCTCGATGGCGGACTCGAACGCCATTGCGGGTTCGGGCGAGGCCTCGGCGATCACGGGCTCCAGGTCGGGCGCCAATGAGCTCACCATGGCCGGGACCATGGGCTCCACCCGCATCGGCCGGCGTTGCAGGCTGGGCTCGATGGCGGCGATCGAGGCGCCGTCCATGCCGGTGGCCACCACCGACACGCGGATCATGCCCTCCAGCGACGGATCGAAGGCCGCGCCGAAGATGATGTTGGCTTCCGGATCCACCTGTTCGGAGATGGCGTTGGCCGCCTCGTCGACTTCCAGCAGGGTCATGTCCAGACCGCCGGTGACGTTCACCAGCACGGCCTTGGCGCCCTTGAGCGAGACTTCGTCGAGCAGCGGGTTCTGGATGGCGTTGTGCGCGGCCATCAGGGCGCGATCCTCGCCAGTCGCCTCGCCAGTGCCCATCATCGCCTTGCCCATCTCGGTCATGACCGTGCGGACGTCGGCGAAGTCGAGGTTGATCAGGCCGGGCAG
>CANJRI010000052.1 GCA_947476555.1 Caulobacteraceae bacterium | reverse complement strand
GCGTGAACGGGCCCACATCAAACGCCAGACCATCCAACATCGGCGCTTGCAACACCGCAAAATCGCCGCCTAAATATCAACCCCAGATGAGGCCATCTCTCCGCTAAATCCGGACCCCACCTGTCTCAAAACATCTGACGACGTACAATCGCGGCCGAGGACATCGCGGCCGCCGCCAGCTTCCTTGGCCTGCCGCCGATCGACCCTGGCCTGCTCCGGCGCAACATCGTGACCCGCGGCGTCAACCTGATGGCCCTGAAGGGCTGGTGCTTCCGGCTGGGGACGGCGGTGCTGGAATGGACCGGCGAATGCGATCCCTGCTCGCGGATGGAGGCCAATCTGGGGCCCGGCGCCTGGAACGCCCTGCGCCTGCGGGGCGGGATCACGGCGCGGATCGTCGAGGACGGCGAGGCGCGGCTGGGCGATGCGCTGGTGCGTTTGGACCTGGCCGCGGGCTAGGCATCCAAAAAGTTGATCGAGCGCGGATAGGTTGCAGCGGTTCGCTGAAGATCGTCGATTCCTCAGGGATGCTAAGGCGCCGCTGCTTCCTCCGGCACAATTCAGGGTGGCAATTCGCGGACAGCGCCGAACGCCCGCCCAAATTGCATGACGCCGCGCCAGTTTCCGCTTGGCTTAGCCACGAGGGGCGCTATGTCGGGTTTGTTACCAACGGAGACGGCATGGCCGCGGCCGCCCTACGCCTGGAGATCGCCACCCGCATCCTCGTCGTCGACGATGAGGATCAGGTGTGTGACCTGGTCAACGACATCCTGGAGGACGCCGGATTCGAGGTGCACTGCGTGCAGTCGGACCGGGGCGCCTACGCCGCCCTGGCCGGGGTGATCCGCTATTCGGCCCTGGTGGTGGACGTGAACCTCGGGCCCGGCACGACCGGCTTCGACGTGGCGCGGTTCGCCCGGCAGCTGCGGCCGACCTTGCCGGTGATCTACGTCAGCGGGGACTCATCCGAGGTGTCCTTCAGGGCTTTCGGCGTGCCCGGCAGCGCCTTCGTGCTGAAGCCCTTCGCGCCTGGCGATCTGGTGGGCGCCGTGCGCCGGCTCACCGACGACGAGGCTTGAGGCGGGCGGCGGCCTGTGTCACTTGCCGGCCATGAGCGAAACCCTGCCTGACCGTCTGTCGGTCGATCCCACCAGCCCGTTCTATGACGCCGAGGTCCTGCAGCGGAACGTGGGCGTGCGCTTCAAGGGTCAGGACCGCACCAACGTCGAGGAATACTGCGTCAGCGAAGGCTGGGTGCGGCTGGCGGTGGGCGGGTCCAAGGACCGCCACGGCAACGCCCTGACGATCAAGCTGCAGGGGCCCGTGGAGCCTTATTTCCGCGAGGGATAGGGGCCCAACGCCCGGCCTGTCGAAACCGGAGCGGCCCTCGCGGGGTTGTGGCGATATGGCGGCTCAGACTCCACGCCCGATCGCGTCCCGCGCCCTTCGATGGGCGCCGGTGGTGCTTGGCCTGGTCGGCTGCGCGCCGACACCGCCCCCAGCGCCCGCCCCGACCGGGGCCGCGGCCGCCCAGGACAGCGCCGAAGCCGCGTCGGCCAGCGAGCCGGTTGTGGTTTCGCCCTCCGGCGCTCCGGAAGCGCATCCGCTCGCGCCCGAGAGCCTGCCGAACAAGCCCCCGACCATCCCCGAGGTCATGCCCGGAAGCCGCCCGCCCCGCTGAGACCGTCGTGCGCCGGGCGTCCCTAGCCCAGATCGGCCAGGGCCACGTCCGTCAGGCTGCGCCCCACGAGGAGGATGGCCTGCTCGGCGCCCTCGTGTTCCGGGTCGGCGTCGGCGAAGACGATGACGTCCTGGCCCACCTGCACGGCGACATAGGTCGCTCCATCGGCCACGGCCGCGTCGGCCGCCTCGCGGGCCGTCTCGAAGTCGTCCGCTTCGGCGGTGGCGAACTCGGCGTCGTCGCCGGCCTTGGCCCCGAACAGCAGGCGGTCTTCGCCCGAGGTGAAGTCGGTCACCTGGTCCAGGTCGTCCTGGGACCTGGCCGGGCCGGTGACCTTGAAGGCGTCGTCGCTCTCGCCGCCGGTGAGCTGGTCGGCGCCCTGGCCGCCGGCCAGGGTGTCGTCGCCGGCCCCGCCGTCGAGGCTGTCGTCGCCCCGGCCGCCGCGCAGCCGGTCGTCGCCGTTCGTGCCGACCATCGGGGCCTCATCGGCGCCGCGATCCCTGCCGGGAGGAATGACGGGACGGTTAGCGGGGGCGACGTCCAGGCCGGGCGGGATGTCGGGCCGTCCCCCATGGTCCTCTGTCTGGCCGGGCGGGGTGACGGGACGGTTGGCGGGGGCCACTTCGAGGCCGGGCGGGATGGCTGGCCGTCCGCCGTGGTCCGCGATCTGGCCAGGCGGAACGTCGGGCCGGCCGCCGTGGTCCTCGGTCTGGCCCGGGGGGGGTGTCCGGACGATTGCCGGGCTGGGCTTCGCGGCCGGGAGGCACGGCGGGCCGGCCGCCGGCGGACTCGATCGCCGCATTCTTCTTCGAAGCCATGATGTCTCGCTACTGGTGTGGACGGGTCCCTCACCGGCACCGTGGCAGGCTTGACCTTGCGAAGAAAGTTTCTTGTTTCCTAATGGGTTAAGGCTGGTTCACTCTGCCGCACCCCGAGCAGCCAGCCGAAAGCGGCGGCCGCCGCCAGGGCGCCCGCGAGTTGACTCGCCAGGAAGGCCGGCGCGCAGACCGGGGCGATGCCGGCGAAGGTGTCGGTGAGGCAGCGGGCCAGGGTCACGGCCGGATTGGCGAACGAGGTCGAGGCGGTGAACCAGTAGGCGGCGGTGATGTAGAGGCCCACGGCCATGGGCGTGAAATCCGGCCGGAACCGCTGGCAGCCGAGGATGGTCGCCAGTAGGCCGAAGGTGGCCACGAATTCCGAGAAGCTCTGCCCCGCGCCTATCCGCAGGGTCGTGGAGACCTGCCAGATCGGCTGGTCGAACATGGCGTGGGCGGCGAAGGCCCCGAGGATCGCTCCGCCGACTTGGGCCACGACATAGGCCAGGGCCGTGCGGGCCGGGATCTCGCGCCGGATAGCGAACACGGCGGTGACGGCCGGGTTGAAATGGGCGCCGGAGATCGGTCCGAAGATGGTGATCAGCACCACCAGGCCGGCGCCGGTGGCCAGGGTGTTGGCCAGCAGGGCGAGGCCGGGATCCGGGCTCATGCGCTGGCCCATGATCCCCGAGCCGACGACGACGGCCAGGAGGAGGGCCGTTCCGAGGGCTTCGGCGGTCAGCCGGCGGGAGAGGGTGAACGGCGGGACGGCGGTGGTCACTGGGCGAAGTCGGCGCTGGGGGCGCCGATCTCGCGGAGTCTGGCCTGCAGGGACATCCGGTCTAGCGAGGTGAAGGGCAGCTGCATGAACAGCCGGATGCGATTTCCCAGAAGGCGCGCGGTTTCGCCGAAGGCGGCGGCGATCTCGGCGGGCGATCCGACCACGGCCGCCGGATCGGGCACGCCCCAGTGGGCGGTCATCGGTTGGCCCGGCCAGATCGGGCAGACCTCGCCAGCGGCGTTGTCGCAAACGGTGAAGATGAAATCGAGCTGCGGCGCGCCGGGGTCGGCGAACTCCTCCCAGGACTTGGAGCGGAAATCCTCGGCCTCGAAGCCCAGGGCCTCGATCACGGGGAGGGCGTAGGGGTTGACGCGGCCGGTGGGCATGGAGCCGGCCGAGAACGCCCTGAAGCGGCCGCGGCCCTCCTTGTTCATCAGCGCCTCGGCGATCACCGAACGGGCCGAGTTGCCGGTGCAGAGGAAGAGGACGTTGTAGGAGACGGTCATGGGGCTTCCTCAGCAGCGGCGGGCTTCGGCGTCGCAGCCCTGGCTGACCACCGTGGCCAGCGGTGCGCAGATCTCGGGCGAGCCGCCGCAGCAGTCCTCCACCAGGAAGGCCAGC
Organism: Caulobacteraceae bacterium; assembly: GCA_947476555.1. Taxonomy (GTDB): domain Bacteria; phylum Pseudomonadota; class Alphaproteobacteria; order Caulobacterales; family Caulobacteraceae; genus Phenylobacterium. The sequence continues at coordinate 11,568 of CANJRI010000052.1, read as the reverse complement.
AGGCCCCGCATGCTGTCGTAGTCGGCGGTGTAGATGATCGAGCGGCCCTCGCGCCGGGGCCTGATGAGGCCGGCGCGGCTGAGGATGTTCAGGTTCGCCGAGAGGCTGTTGGGCGGCACGCCGGCGCGCCGGGCGATCTCGCCGGCCGCAAGGCCGCCGGCGCCGGCCTGCACCAGCATCCTGAAGACCGACAGGCGCCCTTCGTGGGCCAGGGCGGCTAGGCTGGCGACAGCGGGCAACGATTCCATATTTCCGCGATAATGGAATTACATGACAGTTGAACGACAGGCGGCGCTGGTGGCTATGGCGATGTAAGGGCGCGGCGTAGGCTGCCGCCGAGACAGCGGGAGGCGGCCATGCGGGCTTTCATCGTCATCGCGATCGTACTGCTGGCGGCGCCCGCCTGGGCGCAGGGCGCGCGCGAGCGGCTGGTGGCTTCGCCCTCGTGGCTGGCCAAGCGGCTGGGCGAGCCGGGCCTGGTTATCCTGCAGGTCGGCGACCGGGCCGCCTACGAGGCGGGGCATATCCCGGGGTCGAGGCTGGTGACCGCCGCCGAGCTGGCCGCGCCCACCGGCGGCGATGCGCTGTCGCTGGAGCTTCCCGATCCGGCGGTCCTGCGCGCGAGGCTGTCCGCCCTTGGGGTCGGCGACACGTCCCAGATCGTCGTCGTGCCGACCCGGGAGGCGGGGATCCAGTCGGCCACACGGGTCGTGTTCACGCTCGACACGGCGGGGCTCGGGGGCCGGACCCGGCTGCTGGAGGGGGGCGCGGCGGCCTGGGCCGCCGAGGGCCGGCCGCTCTCCACCCAGGCGCCGAAACCCGCCTCGCCGGCTCGTTTGTCGCCCATCCGCTATCGGTCCGCAGTGGTGGACGCCGAGTTCGTCCGCCGTCATGCGCGCGCGCCGGGCTACCGTCTCGTCGACGCCCGCCTGCCGGAGTTCTATGACGGCGCTCGCACGGGCGGCTCTCCCGAGCGTCCGCACAAGACCGGCCACATCGCCGGCGCGGTCAACGTGCCGTTCAACACCGTGGCCCGCTCCGACCTGACGCTGGCGCCGGCGGCGGAGATCGCCGCGCGGTTCAGGGCGGCGGGGGTGAAGCGGGGCGATACGGTAATCGCCTACTGCCACATCGGACAGCAGGCCAGCGCCACCCTGTTCGCAGCGCGGACCCTGGGGCTGAAGGTGAAGCTCTACGACGGCTCGTTCGAGGAGTGGTCGCGGCTGGGCGGGGCGGTGGCGACGGGGCCCCGTTAGGCGGGCTACTTCGCGGCGTTGAGGGCCGCGGCGGCGCGGATGAGATCCTTGAAGGCGGCCGGATCTAGGGTCTCGCCTTCATGGATGTCGATGGCGCGGCGGGTGGCGCCCTCCAGGCTGGAATTGAACAGGCCCGTCGGATCGGGCAGGGCCGCGCCCTTGGCGAAGGTGAGCTTCACCGCCCGCTTGTAGGTCTCGCCGGTGCAGAGGATGCCGGCGTGGGACCAGACCGGGATATTCCACTTCCACTCCTCGACGACCTCGGGATCGGCCTCGAGGATCAGGGCGCGCACCCGGGCCAGGGCTTCGCCGCGCCAGTCGTCGAGGCTGGCGATGCGGTGGTCGATCAGGCCGGCGGGGGAGAGGCCTTGCGGCATGGGGGTCTTGTCCATGGACCCGATCTTGCCGTTGGAGGGTGCGTCGTGTCGATATCCCAGCCGCAGGAGGAACATCCACCATGCAACAGCAGATGTCCGTCATCACCCTGGGGGTGGGCGACCTGGCCCGGTCGCGGCGCTTCTATGGAGAGGGATTCGGCTGGACGCCGGTGTTCGAGAACGCCGAGATCGCCTTCTACCAGATGAACGGCTTCGTCCTGGGGACCTGGCTGAAGGCCGCGTTGGAGGCGGACATGACGCGGCAGGGCCTGGCTTCGCCGGGCGCCTTCGCCTTGGCGCACAATGTCGGGACACGCGAGGCGGTGCAGCCGCTGCTGGAGCGGCTGGCGCTGGCCGGGGGGCGGGTACTGCGGCCGGCGGACGCCCCGGTCCACGGGGGTTTCCGGGGCTATGTCGCCGATCCCGACGACCACGCCTGGGAGATCGCCTGGAATCCGGCCTGGCCGATCGACGACCGGGGGCTGGTGAGCTTTGGAGTCTAGGGGGCCGGGCCTAGCCAGTAGAAGCCGTCGGCGCGGCGGGGCGTCCGCTCACCTTCGATGTCGGCCAGCAGCTCGTCCAGCAGATGCTCGCCCTGCGGCCAGGGGCCGTGGCCCGAGGCGACGTTAATGTGGCCGCTGTAGCCGACGTCCGCCAGCCGCGCGCCCCAGCCGTCGGCGAAGCGCTCGGCCTCGTCGAACTCCACGTAGGGATCGTTCCGGCTGGCCACCACCAGGCTAGGAAAGGGCAGGGTCTCGATGGGCATGGGAGAGAAACCCGATAGCAGGCGGCCGGCGGGTCCCTCGCGGTTGACGTTGGCGGGCGCCACCAGGAGGGCGCCGGCGATGCCGCGCGCGCCGCGCAGCTGGGCCAAGTGGGCGATCAGGGCGCAACCGAGGCTGTGACCCACCAGCACCGCGCCCGGCCGGCGCCGGACGGCTTCCACCAGGGCGGCCACCCAGTCGCCGAGGGTCGGCAGCGCCCAGTCGATCTGCTCGACCCGCTCGGCGGTGGGGAGGATGCGCTCCCAATGGGTCTGCCAGTGGTCGGGCCCGGAATTGTCCAGGCCCGGGATGATCAGGATGGGCAGGTCAGATCGCGGCATCGGCTGGCCTCCAACGACGGGCGGAGGAAAGCCCAAGACGGCCGGCTTTTAAATCCTAGTAATCTTATAGGAATTTGAGAAAAACTGCGGGCCTAGCGCCTGAGGCCGGCCGAGGAGAGGGCCTTGGCGATCACCGCGGTCACCTCCTCGGGCACATGGGGGGAGACCAGGGCGATGACCTTGTCGCCGACGCCGGAGGCCGGGGTTTGCGGCGTGGCCTCGGCGGCGGTCCAGGGCGCTGGGTCGGCTTCCGGCGGCGCCAGGCCCCAGAAGCGCGCGATCTCCAGCGACGAGGAGACGCCGGCCTCGAGCATGAAGGGCGCGACCTCGCCGATCGGATCGTCGCCGCCGGCCGCCAGGGGGGTTCCGTGGCCGAGGCCGGAGAGCAGGTTCATCTCGATCAGCGCCTGGCCGCTCGGGCCGCGCCAGACCTGGCGGGTCCAGCCGCCCCGGACCAGCACCTCGTCGGGCGCTTCGGCGAGCCCGTGCGCCGCGCCCCATTGGCGGGCGAGGGCCGAGGCGTTGCCGGGAACGACCGTGCCGTCGGAACCGCCATGCCAGATCACCAGGCGCGGACGGCGGGCAGGGGCCGGGGCGCCCTGGTCGAGGAGGGCGGCGAGGTCGGCGGGTCCCAGGCGGGTGGCGCTACGCATGGCCGCGAAGGCCTCGTGCATGTTGCCGGCCACGCCAGAGGGCACGCCCGCCACCACGGCGCCGGCGGCGAAGGTGTCCGGGTAGGCCGCGAGCAGGGCCGAGGTCATGGCGCCTCCCGCCGAGAGGCCGGTGACGAAGACGCGCCGTGCGTCGAGCGCGTGGGCGTTCACCGCATGGCCGACCATGGCGTGGATGGAGGCCGCCTCGCCCCGGTCGCGCCCGGCGTCGCCCGGCTCGAACCAGTTGAAACAGCGGTTGGGATTTTTGGCGGTGGTCTGTTCGGGGGCCAGGACCGCGAAGCCGAACCGGTCGGCGAGGGACAGCCAGCCGGCGGCGTGGGCGTAGGCGCCGGCGCGTTGGGCGCAACCATGCAGCACGACCACCAGGGGGGCGTCCGGGGCCAGGTCGTCCGGGGCGTAGGTGAGCATCCGCAGGCCGCCGGGATTGGGCCCGAAGTCGCGGATCTCGGTGAGGCCGTGGTCGCCGCCCCGCGCCAGGGGCCTCGCCGCGTTGCGGCGTCGGCCGGCGTCAGCGTGATCACGTCCAGCCAATCTGATCCCCTAAGGCCACGGAAGGCAGCCCGACCTATATAATGCTGCAGCGCAGCATTTCGATCCTCGAATTCGGATTTTCCGCTTACGCCGTCTGCGTTGGCTATATTGCGCTCAGCCTGCGGTCCAGCGCTTACCGCCTGCGCTCGCGTGTCGCATGGGGTGCGACATGGGGCGAAATCGCGGCCGGACCGCGGGTCGGCCTACAACCTCCTGGGGATTGGGAGGTTGTGCATGCTGGACCTGACGGTGGTCACCGACAGCGCCGACTGGGTGTTGCAGGACGAGGCCGGCGGCGAGCTGGGCCGCTACGAGAGCCGCGCGGCGGCGGTCGAGGCCGCCTGGGACGTGGCCCGCGTCACCGAGGAGTTGCGGGTGGTGCTGATCCGCGACGACGAGGGCGAGTGGGAAGAGATGGTGGTGGAGCCGCCGCACCTGCACTGACCATTACAGGATATTCAGGTATTAACTGGCTGTAATTTCCTTAAATCGGCGTCATTACTTCGTATTCACGAGACCTTCGCGAGGTCCGAAAGTATTCGTCTCCCTACCGGCGGACACCGCCATGGATATTTCAAGGGACGACGAACATGACCAACCTCATCGAACGCATCAGCCGCGGCGCCCTGCTGGGCCTGGCCATCCTGCCCCTGGTCGCCATCGCCGGCGGCGCGCACGCGGCGACCCGCGTCAAGGTCTCCGACCTCGACCTGGCCTCGGCCGGCGGCGTCGCGGCCTACGAACAGCGCGCGGCCAAGGCCGGGCGGAACTTCTGCAGCGACCGGGCCGGGCTTTCCGCGAACGCGGCCTGCCGCGCCGGCGTGAAGGCCGAGCTGACCGCCGAGCGCGACCGGCTGCGCCAGGCCCGCATGGAACAGCTCGGCCGGCTGATGGCGGCGCGGTAGCTTAAGCCGCCTCGACCAGGACCACCTCGGCGTCTTCAAGCGCCGTCACGGTGAGCACCTCTTCGTCCCTGATGGCGGCGCCGTCGCGGGCGGAGAGGCGCACGCCGTTGACCTCGATGGCGCCGACGGCGGGGACCAGGTAGGCGTGGCGGTCCTTGCCGAGCGGATATTCGGTGGTCTCGCCGGCCTTCAGGGTCGCGCCGGCCACGCGGGCGTCGGTGCGGATCGGCAAGGCGTCGGCATCGTCCGGGAAGCCGCTGGCCAGGGTGACGAAACGGCCCGACCGCTCGCCGCGCGGGAAGGGCCTGGCGCCCCAGCTCGGCGCGCCGCCGCGGGATTTGGGCTCGATCCAGATCTGGAACAGAGTGGTGGGCTCGGCCTCGACGTTGAACTCGGCGTGCCGGATGCCGGATCCGGCGCTCATCACTTGCACGTCGCCGGCCCCGGTGCGGCCCCGGTTGCCCAGGCTGTCCTCATGGGTGATCGCGCCCGTGCGGACATAGGTGATGATCTCCATGTCGGCGTGCGGATGCGGGGGGAAGCCGGAATTCGGCGCGATCTCGTCGTCGTTCCAGACGCGGATCGGGCCCCAGCCCATGTTCGCGGGATCGTAGTAGCTGGCGAAGCTGAAGTGGTGGCGGGCCTTCAGCCAGCCGTGGTCGGCGCCGCCGAGGCCGGAAAAGGGTCTGCGCTCGATCATGTCCCTGGTCTCCTTCGACGGTGAAGATAGGCCGCCTACCTGGGAAACAAAGAGCGGGTTGGGAAGGGGATTGCTTCCAATCCGGAAATTCCGTAGCTGCTACTGCGACGCTTCGCGCAATTGGTGTACCCACCGACGCAGCTTAATCGCCGGTTGTAGTTAACCGAGGCGGTCATGAAATTCGAGATAGTCGAGCGCGCGGACGAATGGATCGTCCAGACCGACGGCGAGGAGACCGCTAGGTTCTCCAGCCGCGAGGACGCGCTCAGCGACGTGGCCGAACGGCTGCGCGAGACCCGGGTCGGGGAAACCGCCTCGTTGACCGTGCGCTTCGCCTCGAAGACCGCCTGACCGCTACTTAGGCGCGTCGGCCCGGAAAGCCGAACCCATCAGGGCGGAGCGGGCCTCCAGATCCTTGGCCACCGTTTCGCAGCGGGCCGGCAGGGTCCAGCTCATCCAGGCCTGGGCCTTGGCGGCCTTGGTGGTGTTGGAGGCGTGGACCGTCCAGACCGCGCGGCCCAACTGCACCGCCTGGGCGCCGACGACGTTGATCGGGCGCAAGGAAGCCTTCTCGGCGGCGGTGAGGGCGGCCTGGAACTGGGTGAGCTTGGAGCGGCCGTCGGCCCGCATGTCGGCGTAGACCTTCATGTCGTCCGCCAGGTTACTCCCGGGGCGGCGGAACTGGGTCTCGATGCGGGTCACCTCGGGCATCACCTCGTCATGCATCTCGAGATAGCCGCGCAGTGCGCCGTAGCACCAAGCGACGAACTGGTAGTCGTCGGCGGGGGCGCCGGCCGGCAGGCGGTCGGGCGCCGCGGGCGCCGCGGCGGGCGCCGCGCCTTGCGCAAAAAGGGCGAAGGCGAGGAGGAGGGGGGTCATGCTGAATGCGCTCACTGATCGTTTCTTGTGGGCCGGGCGTCGCCAAGCTTCACCATAACGACGAAACGGCCCGTGTGGTTCACTACGCCGGCGCGGAACCGGGAGCAAACGTGGCCATAGGGGGAAAAGGCGGCTTTCCTGGGGCCGGGCACCTGTCCAAAACTTAACCTGCCGGTGCGATTGTCACGGCCTCGCCACGGTCTTAAGGCTGGCTCGCGTAAAGACATGGGATTCTGGCGCAAGATCGCCGGCCTCGCCGTCCGCAACCTGGACGAGGCCGAATGCAACGAGTGTCCTCCGGGCCCGCCCGGACAGGACCCCGCCTTCTCGACCGCCGTCACGGCCCTGGGCGCCAAGCTGGCCAAGGCCGACGGCGAGGCCCAGGCCAGCGAGTACGACGCCTTCGCGCGGGTCTTCCAGGCCGATCCGGGCAGCGAGGGCAATGTCCGCCGGCTCTACCAGCTGGCCCGGCAGACCACCCGGGGCTTCGAAAGCTACGCGCGGCGGATCGCCAAGCGCTACGGCAGCTGCCCGCAACTCCTGGAGGACGTGCTGGACGGGCTGTTCCACATCGCCGCCTCCGACGGCGTGGTGACGGGGTCCGAGCTGGACTACATCGAGCGCGTCGCCGAGCTCCTGGGCCTGTCGCCCCTGACCTACCGCCGCCTGAAGGCGACCCACCTGGGGATGGACAGGGACGATCCCTATCTCATCCTCGGGGTGCCGGCGGACGTGTCGGACGAGGCTCTGCGCGCCGCCTGGAAGGCGCAGCTCTCCGACGCCCACCCCGACCGGGCCCGCGCCCGGGGCCTGCCGACCGAGTTCGTCGAGGTCGCCGAGATCAAGGCGGCCGCGATCAACGCCGCCTTTGACCAAGCGATGCGCGAAAGGAAGGCGCTGGCGCTGCAAGGTGTCGCATGATGGTCAAGCTTTGGTCATCAATCGTACGGATGGTTGACGTTCGGGACCCGCAAGCCGAGATAATCGGTTAAAGGCGCGCGCCCCAAGAGGAAGCCCATGGTGCAGAACTTCGCCGACCGACCCGCCCTCCGCAGCCTCGCCGGCGTGGGCGCCCTGCTGGCGACCAGCGCGGCGGTGATTATCGGGGCCATGCTGGCGGTGCTGGCGGCGGCCACGGTGGCGGTGCTGGCGGTGATGACCTCGGTTGTGCTTGGCCTGGCGGGCCTGGCCCTGCGCGCCCGCAGGGTGCGGGCGCGGGTTCCCGCGACGGACAGCGACATCATCGAAGCCCGGCGTCTCGGCGGCCATCACTGGGTGGCTTACGGCTGGAACGAGCGGCGCTGATACGGTTTGGATCCCCGCCTGCGCGGGGATGAGCCCCGAATCTCTTTCCCTGGATCCCCGCCTTCGCGGGGATGAGCACCCTTCGGGTGCTCAATTGTAATTGATGATCACGACCACCTGACCGGCGTAGACGCCGGCTGGCGTCCCCGGCGGGACGGTGACCGACCCCTGCAGCTTCACGTTGTCCACCCGCCGGTCGCCGGTGGGCTGGCGGACCGTGGAGATATCCAAGGGCAAGATCACCCCCGGCTCGGCGGGCCGCAGCAAGAGGGCCGGTTGCTCGACGGTGTAGGCCTGGCTGGGCGTCGAGCGGACGCTGTAGCTGGCGGTGAGCAACGGTGCGTGGGCGAGGCCGTCGGCCGGCTTGGCCACAGGCGCGATCTCAAGGGCCGCGGCGGATGAGACCCCGCCGGGCTCGGTGATGGTGGCCGTGCCGCCCGTGAGGCTCGAAGCCTGCAGGACGGCGCCCACAAGCGCGGATATCGGACCCCCGTACACACCTCACAAGATGCGCTCGATGGTTGCGGAGTCAATTCGTATAATCACGTATGACGTGTGCAACCGAACAGTGTGGATGCGTCAAGTTCGCGTGGGAGTCCGTTCCAGAACGCGGAAGGTGAAGGGGTGCTCGTCAACGTCCGACGCCGGATGGCTCTCACGACGGACTTCCGTCCAGCGGCTCTCGTCGAAGGGCGCAAGATGGACATCGCCTTCCACCTCGGCCTCGACCTCGGTGAGGTAGATCCGGGCGGCGCGGGGCAGGGCCAGCTCGAACAGCGAGGCCCCGCCGATCACGCAGACCTCGCTAGCCCCGTCCTCGGCCGCCTGCTCGCGGGCGATCTGCAGGGCCTCGGAGAAGTTCTCCACCGGCAGGGCCCCGGCAGGCTCGAAGCTGCCGTCGCGGGACAGGACGATGTTTGTGCGCCCCACCAGCGGCTTCTTCGGCAGGCTGTCCCAGGTCTTGCGGCCCATGATCACCGGCTTGCCCATGGTCACGGCGCGGAAGATGGCCAGGTCCGACTTCAGCCGCCAGGGCAAGGTCCCGTCCCGGCCGATCACGCCATTGCGCGACCGGGCGATGGGGCCGGCGGAGAGGATCACCTGGGACATGGGGCGGCTATACCGCGATCGGCGCGGCGATGCTCGGGTGGGGCTGGTAGCCCTCCAGCCGGAAGTCCTCGAAGTCGAAGCCGAAGAGGTCGTTCCGGTCGGCGAGGTGCATGACCGGCAGGGGGAGGGGCTCTCTGGAAAGCTGCAGCCGGGCCTGGTCGAGGTGGTTCAGGTAGAGGTGGGCGTCGCCGAGGGTGTGGACGAACTCGCCGGGCTGCAGGCCCGTCACCTTCGCCGCCATGAGGGTCAGGAGGGCGTAGCTGGCGATGTTGAACGGCACGCCGAGGAAGACGTCGGCCGAGCGCTGGTAGAGCTGGCAGGAGAGTTTTCCGTCAGCGACGAAGAACTGGAAAAGACAGTGGCAAGGGGGCAGGGCCATGTCCTCGACCTCGGCCGGGTTCCAGGCCGAGACGATGTGGCGGCGGCTGTTGGGGTTGGACTTCAGGCCCTCGACCACAGCGGCGATCTGATCGATGACCCGCCCGTCGGGGGCGGCCCAGGAGCGCCACTGCTTGCCGTAAACCGGGCCCAGTTCGCCGGAGGGATCGGCCCACTCGTCCCAGATGGAGACGCCGCGCTCCTGCAGCCAGCGGACGTTGGTGTCGCCGCGCAGGAACCAGAGCAGCTCCAGTATGATCGACTTGCGGTGCAGCTTTTTGGTGGTGAGGAGGGGGAAGCCCCGGGCCAGGTCGAAGCGCATCTGGCGGCCGAAGACGCCGAGGGTGCCCGTGCCGGTGCGATCGCCGCGCTGCACGCCGTTGTCGAGGATGTCCTGGAGCAAGGCGAGATACTGCCGTTCCGGGTGGTCCGGGGCGGCCCTGGCAAACACAGGCGGAAGTTTGTGGAGAGGCGCGTTCAAGACTCAGTCCGCCGATTCGATTCGGGTCCAGGTTCGCGCAAACAGGACCTAGTGGGAATTCACAGTGTCGAACGCAATATCTTGCGTAGGGGGTAATCTGTGGACGGTTCGACGGAACTCTGTGGGGAAGACGTCAACCCCCGAACCCGCCCTCATCGAGGAAGGCCTGCTCTTCCTCGGTGGTGACGCGGCCCAGCATCGGGTTGCGGTGGGGGAAGCGGCCGAAGCGGGCGATGAGGTCGCGGTGGATCTCCGCCCATTTCAGGGTCTCCGGATCGCCCAGCTCGCGGGCGAGAGCCACGGCCCTCTCCTGGTCGGCCAGGTCCTCGGAATGCTCGAACGGCAGCAGCAGGAAGCCGGCGAGGGCCGGGTCGACCTCACGATGCCAGCCGGCGGCGACGGCGGCCGTGGCCACCGCCCGGGCCTTGGAGTCCGTGGCGAAGGCGTGCGCCGAGCCGCGGTAGAGGTTGCGGGGGAACTGGTCGAGGACCAGCACCAGGGCCAAGGCGCCGTCGGGCGTGACGGCCCACTTGTCATACTCGCCCCGGGCGGCGGCGTGGTGGGTGGGCTCGAAGCGCAGGCGGACGGCCTCGTCGAAGGCGCGGCTCTTGGCGAACCATTTCTGCGGGCCGGCGATGCGCCAGAAGCCCAGGACGTCGTTCGGGGTCGCGCTCACCTGGCCCTCATATCTGCTCCAATCCGGGACAGCTTGATCATGTTCGAGCGCCGTTCAAGCACCGTTCAGGCGGCCGATCCGAGAGTGGCGGCATTGGGACCTGACGGCCTGGCGTTTGCAGGCTGGAGCGAGTGAGACGAATGAAGACAACCATGACAGCCCTGGCCGCGCTGCTGCTGGCGAGCGCCTCCGGCGTCGCCACCGCCCAGCCGCGCGAGCGGGGGGACCGGCCGCAGGCCGGCGAGAATCGCGGCGATCGCGGCGGCCGTGGCGAACGCGGCGACCAGGGTCAGCGCGGCAATCGCGGCGAACAGGGCAATCGCGGCGCCCGCGGCGATGGCGGCCGGGGCGACTGGGCCGCGCGCCGCACCGAGGCGCCGCAGCCTCAAACGGCCCCCGAGGCGCCCCGCGCGCCGGAAGTCCGCGCCGACCGCCGCGGGGAAAACCGTCAGGGCGGCAACCGCGGCCCCGGCGGGCGCTGGCTGGACAACGACGGCGACCTGACCCTGAGCCCGGCCGACCGTATCGACCGCGACGACCGGGTCGAGCAGCGCGCCGCGCGCGATTTCCAGCGCGACGGGGTCCAGCGCGATGGGCGAGGCGACGGCCAGCGGGACACTCGGCGCCAGGGCGGCGGCGAGCCGCGCGTGGTCGAGCCCCGGCGCGCCGACCAGCAGCGCTACGACCGCGACCCGGGCCGCCGGGACCAGGGCGAATGGCGCGGCGACCGCAACCCGCGTGACGGCACCTACAACCGGGGCGACCGCAACTGGCAGGGTCGCTGGACCCAAGCCGACCGCGACCGCTGGAGCCGCTTCGACCGCGATCGCGACGGGCGGCGGGGGAACCGGCCCTACTGGCGGCCGGGCCAGTACGCGTTCAACTACGTGAGCCCGCGCCGCTATCAGGGCGGCTACTGGAACGCCCCCGTGGGCTTCTCGGTGCGGATGTGGAGCTCCGGCGACTACCTGCCGTTCGGCTGGTACGACGACAGCTACCGGCTGGACGACTGGTGGTCCTACGGCCTGCCCTGGCCGCCCGCGGGCTACGACTGGGTCCGGGTCGGCGCCGACGCGGTGCTGGTGGACCGGTTCTCGGGCCGCGTGGTGCAGGTCGTGCGGATGCTGTTTTGGTAGCGGGATAGGTGCTCCCCCTCTGGGGGAGCTCCCGCGAAGCGGGTGAGGGGGTCAT
>CANJRI010000051.1 GCA_947476555.1 Caulobacteraceae bacterium | reverse complement strand
CGTGAACGGGCCCACATCAAACGCCAGACCATCCAACATCGGCGCTTGCAACACCGCAAAATCGCCGCCTAAATATCAACCCCAGATGAGGCCATCTCTCCGCTAAATCCGGACCCCACCTGTCTCAAAACATCTGACGACGTACACGAGCCCCTCCCTCAGGAGCATCGACGACACGGCGCCGGGCAGCAACTGGGCCAGGGCGAGAAGGACTGCGGCGACGCGCGACCGTCTCCAGCCCAGGCCACAGAGGACCAAGCCCAGGACAGCCGCAGCCAGTGAGAAGCTGAACCAGCCAAGATAGGAGGCTGCGGCCGACGCCCCGACGGACACAGCGCGGCCTGATCCTCTATCTCGTGATGTACCGGGTGGTCCTGCCCCTGCGCTTCCCGCAGGTCTTTCCGAGGTGGGACGGCATGCAATCGCTCGCCGACATCCTGGCCCACCTGGGCGTCGGCTTGGTGATCGCCCTCGTCCTGGCGAAAGAGCGGCCCGCCACCGAACATTGACTTTCGGCGCCTTGGAGAACAAAAGGCCAAGCCTTCCGGTCCCCGTCGCCGAGCGCGCGGGGACGCTTCCATTTTGGAGGGCTTCATCGTGGCCGAGACGACCGCCGCGCCCGTTCCCAGCGACCACATCATGGGTGTCTACAGCCGCACCCCGCTGGCGTTCGAGCGAGGCGAGGGCGCGCGTCTCTACACCACCGATGGCGAAGCCTATCTCGACTGCCTGGCCGGCATAGCGGTCAACGCCCTCGGGCACGGCCACCCCAAGCTCGTGCAGGCGGTGAAGGACCAGGCCGAGAAGCTCTGGCACGTCTCCAACATCTTCACGATCCCCGGCCAGGAGAAGCTGGCGACAGCGCTCACGGCGGCGTCCGGCCTCGACGTGGTGTTCTTCACCAACTCCGGGACCGAGGCGATCGAGTGCGCCATCAAGGCCGCGCGCAAGCATCACTGGGCGAAAGGCCAGCCCGAGCGGATCGACATCATCGGCTTCGACGGCTCGTTCCACGGGCGCACCCTGGCGGCGGTGAACGCCTCTGGCAACGCCGCCTATCTGGAGGGCTTCGGCCCGCCGATGCCGGGGTTCGTGCACCTGCCCTTCGACGACCTCGAGGGCATCCGCGCGGCGGTGGGCCCGACGACCGCCGCGATCCTGTTGGAGCCCGTTCAGGGCGAGGGCGGGGCGCGCTCCTGGCCCGACTCCACGCTCCGCGCGATCCGCGAACTCTGCGACGAGACCGGGACCCTGCTGATCTACGACGAGATCCAGTGCGGCCTCGGACGCACCGGCAAGCTCTTCGCCCACGAGTGGGTGGAGGGCGCGGCCCCCGACATCATGACCGTGGCCAAGGCGCTGGGCGGAGGATTCCCCGTGGGGGCCTGTCTTGCGACGGCCGAGGCGGCGTCGGGCATGACCCCCGGCTCCCATGGCTCCACCTACGGCGGCAATCCGCTGGCGATGGCCGTGGGCCTGGCCGCGGTGGAGGAGCTGGTCAAGCCCGCCCTGCAGGCGCATGTCCGCGAGATCGCCGGCTACTTCAACCAGCAGCTCACCGGCCTGAAGGACCGCTTCCCGGACGTCGTGGTCGACATCCGCGGCAAGGGTCTCCTGATCGGCGTCAAGCTCGCCACGCCCAACCGGGAATTCATGCAGCACGCCCGCGAGGAGCGCCTGCTGATCGCCGGCGGCGGCGACAATTGCGTGCGCCTGCTGCCGCCCCTGACGCTCACCCTCGACGAGGCCCGCGAGGCCGTCGAGAAGCTGGAGCGCGCCTGCGAGGCGGCCCGGCGGAAGGCGGCGGCATGAGCCCCGCCCCACCCCGCCACTTCCTGGACCTCTGGCGGCTCGACGGGTCGGACCTGCGGGTCATCCTCGATGACGCCAAGGCTCGCAAGGCAGCGCGCGCCGGCTGGCCCCAGGGTCGGCCGGACCCCGATCGTCCGGCCGACGGGCGCACCCTGGCGATGATCTTCGAGAAGCACTCCACCCGGACCCGCTTCTCCTTCGACGCGGCCATGCGCCAGCTGGGCGGCTCGGTGATCATCTCCAACGCCGGCGACATGCAGATCGGCCGTGGCGAGCCCATCGAGGACACCGCCCGGGTGCTCTCGCGCATGGTCGACGCGGTGATGATCCGCTCCAACCATCACCAGGACGTCGAGCGCCTGGCTCACTTCGCCTCGGTGCCGGTGATCAACGGTCTCTCGGACGGGAGCCACCCCTGCCAGATCATGGCCGATCTGCTGACCTTTGAGGAACATCGCGGCGACGTGCGGGGCCGGACTTTCGCCTGGGTTGGTGACGGCAACAACGTCTGCGCCAGCTTCATCCACGCCGCCCCCAAGCTGGGGTTCAAGCTGAACATCGCCACCCCGGCCATCTTCCATCCGGACCTGGTGGACCTGGCTCGGGCGGCCGAACAGCAGGGCCTGGTCCACACCACCGACGACCCTCGCGAGGCCGTGCGCGGCGCCGACTGCATCATCACCGACACCTGGGTCTCGATGGGCGACACCGACGGTGAGGCGCGCATGGACGCCCTGGAGCCTTACCAGGTGGACGAGGCGCTCATGGGCGAAGCCCACAAGGACGCGGTCTTCCTGCACTGCCTGCCGGCCCACCGGGGCGAGGAGGTGACGGACGCGGTGATCGATGGACCGCAGAGCCTCATCTGGGACGAGGCGGAGAACCGCCTGCACGCCCAGAAATCGATCCTCGCCTGGTGTTTCCGGGCGATCTGACGGCTCTGCTCGCAACCGCCGCAGCGCATCCTATATTCGCCCGATGTCCGAGACCCCTATTTCCGACGACCTGGTCGGCGCCTTCCAGATCGAGGGCGAGCCGGTTCGTGGCCGCATCGCCCGACTGGGCCCGTCCATCGACGCCATCCTGGCCCGCCACGACTATCCGGAGCCGGTGGCCAACCTGCTGGGCGAGGCCTGCGCCCTGGCCGCGCTCGTGGGCTCCAACCTGAAGTTCGACGGCCGGCTGATCGTCGAGGCGCGGGGCGCGGGCCCGGTCCGCTATGTGGTGGCCGACTACGACACCTCCGGGGGCCTGCGGGGATACTGCCGGTTCGACCCCGACGAGGTGGCGGCCGCCGGCGAGGGCTTCGTGCGGCCGGGGGCCCGCAGCCTGCTCGGCGACGGGACCTTCCTGATGACCGTGGATCAGGGCCCGGACATGGACCGCTATCAGGGCGTGACCGCGATCGAGGGTGAAACCCTGGCCCTGTGCGCCGAGCAGTACTTCGCCCAGTCCGAGCAGACGCCCACCCGGGTGCGTCTGGCCGTGGGCCGCGCCGAGACGGGTTGGCGGGCCGGGGGCATGCTTGTCCAGTATGTGCCCGGCGACGATTCCGGCGACGGCGAGCCCGAGGCCTGGCGGCGCACCGAGGCGCTGTTCGAAACCGTTGGCGAGGACGAGCTGGTCGATCCGGACCTGCCGTCCGAACGCCTGCTGTGGCGCCTATTCCACGAGGACGGGGTGCGGGTGTTCGGCTCCAAGATGCTGCACGATTTCTGCCGCTGCAGCCGGGAGCGGATCGAGTCCGTGCTGAAGTCGTTCGACGCCGCCGAGCGCGCCGAGATGGTCGAGGACGACGGCAAGATCCGGGTGACCTGCGAATTCTGTTCGAAGGTCTACGCCGTGGAGCCGCTGTCGCTGCAGACCAGCGCCTGATCCCCCGTCAGGCGGCGTCCAGCGCCCGGTTGATATCCCGGGTGAGGTCGCCGACCCCTTCCAGCCCGATGCTGATCCGCACCCAGCCCTCGGTGAGGCCGATCTCCAGCCGCTCGGCCTCCGGCATCGACCGGTGGGTGGTTGTCGAGGGATGGGTGGCCATCGACTTGGCGTCGCCGAGGTTGTTGGAGATGTCGACGATCTGGAGGCTGTCCAGGAATCGCCAGGCGGCCTCGCGGCTGCCCAGGTCGAAGGCGATCACGCTGCCCCCGCCGGTCATCTGGTTGGCGATGATCGCGGCCTGCGGATGGTCCTTGCGGCCCGGGTAGCGGACCGTTGTGACCTTGGCGTGGGCGGCGATCACGTCGGCGATCCGGCCGGCGGTCGCGGTCTGCCGGCGCACCCGCAGCTCCATGGTCTCCAGGCCCTTCAGCAGCACCCAGGCGTTGAACGGCGACAGGGCCGGCCCCGTGTGGCGGAAGATGTCCTTGTAGGCCTCGGTCAGCAGATCGGCCGCCCCCAGGATCGCCCCGCCCAGCACCCGTCCCTGGCCGTCGATATGCTTGGTCGCCGAATAGACCACGACGTCCGCGCCAAGGGTCAGCGGCTTCTGGAAGATCGGGGTCGCGAAGACATTGTCCACCACCAGCTTGGCGCCGGCCGCGTGCGCGACCTCGGCGACCCCCCCGATCGAGGAGACCTCCAGCAGGGGGTTGGCCGGGCTCTCCATCAGGAAGGCCTTGGTGTTGGGCCGCACCGCGGACTTCCAGGCCTCCAGGTCGGTGGCGTCCACGTAGGTGGTCTCCACCCCGAACCGCGGCAGCCATTCGGAGACGACCCAACGGCACGAGCCGAACATGGCCTTGGCCGCCACCAGGTGGTCGCCGGCCCGCAGCAGCCCGGTCAGTGACAGGTGGATGGCCGCCATGCCCGAAGCGGTCGCCCGGCAGGCCTCGGCGCCCTCGATCAGGGCCAGCCGCTCCTCGAACATCTGGGTCGTGGGGTTGCTGAAGCGCTGGTAGATGAAGCCCGGCGCGTCGCCCGCGAACCGGGCGTCGGCCGAGGCGGCGCTCTCGTAGGCGAAGCTCTGGGTCAGGAACAGGGCCTCGGTGATCTCGCCATGTTCGGAGCGCATGAGGCCGCCGCGCACCGCTTGGGTCTCGATTTCCCAGTCGCGCGGGTCTTCCGCCATCACGGCCTCCTTCAACTCAAGGCCGCCGCATGGACGCAGCCGGCGCGAGCGTCAAGCCGCAAGAGAGCGGTGGGGGCCTTGCCAGACTCGCGTTCTGCGCTAAGGCTTCGCCGCCCATGAGCGCCAATCGCCCGGGCATCCTGCCCTGCCAATCCATCGATGCCCTGATCGAACAGGGCGCCATCGCCTCGGCCAGCGCCTGGGACCGCGACCAGGTGCAGCCGGCAAGCCTGGACCTGCGCCTGGGCGCGCGGGCCTGGCGGGTGCGGGCCTCCTTCCTGCCAGGCTCCAACACCGTCGCCGGCCGCATCCGCGACGTGGCCATGCACGAGCTGGACCTGACCCGCGGGGCGGTGCTGGAGCGCGGCTGCGTCTACATCGCCGAACTGCAGGAGCGGCTGGCCTTGCCGGCCGGCGTCTCCGCCCGCGCCAATCCGAAGAGCTCCACCGGCCGCGTGGATGTCTTCGTGCGCCTGCTTTCCGACCAGGGCTCCCGGTTCGACGACGTGGCCGAGGGCTATTCGGGACCGATCTACATGGAGATCGCGCCCCAGACGTTCTCGGTCCTGGTGCGCACCGGAACGCGGCTCAACCAGCTTCGCCTGAAGCGCGGCGTTCCCGAGCGGTTGCGCACCGAGAGCGTCGGCGTCGACCTGACCGGGAAGATCGCCGGCTTCCGTGGCCGCCGCCATGCCGGCGTCGTCGACCTGGACCATGAGGACGGCCACGACCCGGCCGACTTCTGGGAGCCGCTGATCCCCAGAGACGGCCAACTCCTCCTCGACCCGGGCGAATTCTACATCCTGGCCTCGAAGCAGGCGGTGGAGATTCCGGTGATGGAGGCCGCGGAGATGACGCCGATCGACCCCTCGGTCGGCGAGTTCCGGGTCCACTACGCGGGCTTCTTCGATCCAGGCTTCGGCACCGACGAGGCCCACGGCAAGGGTTCCAAGGGGGTGCTGGAGGTCCGCAGCCACGAGACGCCGTTCATCCTGGAGGACGGCCAGACCGTGGCCCGGCTGGTCTATGAGCCGCTCACCGAACGTCCGGACCGGCTCTATGGCGACCTCGGGTCGCATTACCAACGGCAGGGTCTCAAGCTATCCAAGCATTTCAAGATCTGGGGGGGGTAGTTCCAGCCGCGGGGAAGCCCCGCCAGGGGGACACGTGGACTGGATGCGTAGGGCGGCGACGGCTTTGGCCGTCGTCATCTGGGGGTGGATGGGAGTGGCCGGCGTTGCGTCGGCCGCTCCCGCTCTCTGGCGCGTTTCGGACGCCGATTCCGAAATCTATCTGTTTGGCACCCTTCATGCCCTGACGCCGGGCGCGGAGTGGCGGACGCCGGCCTATGACGCCGCCTACGCCAAGGCCGGCGCCCTGTGGTTCGAAGCCGACATGGAGCGGGGCGACCCGACCACCGTCGCGGCCATCCTGGAACGCTACGGCTACGACACCCAGCACCGGCTGAGCGAGAAGCTCGATGCGCGCGACCTCAAGGTCCTGGCGCGGCAGGCCGACGTCTCGCGCATCGAGCACCTGCGCCCCTGGGCCGCGGCCCTGATGCTCTCCATGCAGCCCGCCATGACCCGGGGCGTGACGCTGGAGGCCGGCGCCGACCTCACCATGACCCGCGCGGCCCGCAAGGGCGCCAAGCAGGTCCGCACCTTCGAGACCCTGGAGGATCAGGCCCGGATGTTCGCCTCGCTCTCCGAACGGGCCGAAGTCCGCTACCTGAGCGGGGTGATCCGCGAGCGGTCCCAGCCCCGCCTGGCCTTGCGGCCGCCGCAGAGCCTGGAGGACGCCTGGCTGGCTGGCGATCTGGCGCGACTTGGGCCCGGCCTGGTGGGCGAGATGAAGGCCGAGAACCCCGACTTCTACGACGCCCTGCTGAAGGGCCGGAACCTGGCGTGGGCCGAAAAGCTCACCGAGGCCATGGCCGGCGCGGGCGTGGAGCTGGTCAATGTGGGCGCCCTGCACATGGTTGGCGACGACGGCCTGCCGACCCTGATGGCGGCCCGCGGCTTCAAGGTCGAGCGCGTCCAGTAGTTTCCGGGCGGTAGAGCGGTCTTGACACGCGGGCGCCCGCCGGTGGAAACGCAGCCCGTCGCGGATGTAGCTCAATGGTAGAGCAGGAGCTTCCCAAGCTCACGACGAGGGTTCGATTCCCTTCATCCGCTCCAATTTCCCGCCGCTGATCAGACTCCCGGGGCCCAGGCGCCGCCGAGGGCCTTGAACACCGCGATCTGGCTGGATCCGGTCTGGGCCTGGGAACGGGCGAGCTCGGCCTCCAGCTGCGCCAGGGTCCGTTCGGCCACCAGGACGTTCAGGAAGCTGTCGGCGCCGGCCTCGAAGC
The DNA here is from genome assembly GCA_947476555.1 of Caulobacteraceae bacterium. Lineage (GTDB taxonomy): Bacteria > Pseudomonadota > Alphaproteobacteria > Caulobacterales > Caulobacteraceae > Phenylobacterium. The sequence continues at coordinate 9,039 of CANJRI010000051.1, read as the reverse complement.
GCAGCCGCGCCAGGCGGGCCGCCGTGGCGCCCTGGTCGCGCGCGCGGGTCAAGGCGGCGCGGCGCTCCAGCTCGCGCGCATAGGCCGACAACGCGGTCTCGGCCTCTTGCAGGGCCACGAGATTGGCCTTTTCGAAACGGGCCAGGGCCCCTTCGGCGCCGGCGTCGGCCTGGGCCACCCGGGCGCGAGCGGCGACGATATTGGGGAAGCTCCAGGAGATCAGCGGCCCGACGCTGAACTGATAGTCCCGTCCCAGGTCGCCGAGCCGGTGGTGTTCGCCTACAATCGTCGGATCCTGCCGGCGGCCGAGGTGCCGCGCAGCCACATGGCGCTGCAGAGCCTGCTCGACCGCAAGCGGGCGGCGTACAAAGGCAGGATCGGCCTGTTGGACCCCACCGGCGGCGGCACGGGTTTCCTCTACCTGACCCAGGACGTGGAGCTCGACCGGGACAACTGGAGACTGCTGCGGGCGATCGGCCGGAGCAGCCCGAAGCTCTTCGGCTCCACCCGCGACATGATCCGTGAAATCCAGTCAGGCCATCTGCTGCTGGCCTACAACATGATCGGCTCCTACGCCCTGGAGCAGCAGCGACGGGACAGGGATTTCGGGGTGATCATCCCCAACGACTATTTCCTGGTGGCCTCACGCATCGCGGCCATCACGAAGGATGCGCCGCATCCCGCCGCGGCGAAGTTGTTCCTGGACTTTGTACTGTCGCGGGAGGGGGAAGCGCTGATGGCGCGGCACGCCATGATCCCGGTTCGCACCCACGGCAGTCCGCCGGGGCCCCCCGTCGATCCCCAGGCGGCGCGGGCGATCCGGGTTGGACCAGGGCTGCTCGCCAATCTCGATCAACTGACGAGGGCGAAGTTCCTCGGCAGGTGGAACCGTTTGATCGCCAGGTGATCGGGCCGGTCAGTTCGCGGTTTCCGGGAAGGTGAGTGTCACCCGTAGCCCCCTGCCGTCCACTCCGGGAGCCAGGGCGATCTGCGCGCCCATGGCCTGGCTCAGGGTTTGGACGATGGGAAGACCAAGGCCGCTGCCCAATCGATCGCGGTCCCGGGACAGCCGATGGAAACGTTCGAACACGCGCCCGTAGTCGCTTTCGGGAATCCCGGGTCCGTCATCTTCCACCAACACGCGGGGGCCGTCCGGGTCCGCTTCGATACGCACCGCCACGCTGCCGCCGGGGCGGTTGTAGCGGATGGCGTTCTCCAGCAGGTTCGAGACGATCTCAGCGGTCAGCACCGGATCGCCCCGCACGTCCACCTGTGTCTCGCATTCGAAGTCGACCTTGATCTCGCGCTCGACGGCCGAAGGGGCGAGACGGCGCGCGACCTCGGCCACCACCGGCGCCAGGTCGAACATCTGGGTTTTGGCCGTGGCGACGGTGGTCTCTTCGGCGCGGGCCAGGGCGATCAACTGGGTCAGCAGCCGCCCCAGCCGCTCGATGGCGAGCTCGATGTCATCCAGCGAAGCCTGACCTTCGGGGGAATGCGTCCCGTGCTCGCGAAGCACCGTGACGTGGGTGCGCAGGACCGCCAGCGGCGTGCGCATCTGATGCGAGGCGTCGGCGGTGAAGCGCCGCATACCCGCGGCGGCCCGGTTCAGGCGGGCCGGCAGGGCGTTGAAGCCCCCAACCAAGCCGCGCAGCTCGACCGGCACGGCGTCCAGCTTGAGCGGGGTGAAGTCAGCGGAGGCCTCCGAGCGCGCCTCCAACTCCCCGCGTAGCCTTGTCAGGGGGCGCAGGCTCCAGCGCACCGCGGGCCAGACCAGCAGGCCCGCCACCAGGATCAGCGCGCCTTCGAGCAGGGCCAGGCCGATCAGCATCCGGTTCAGCAGGGCCTGCCGATCGTCCAGGGTCTCGGCGACCTGCACCACGACCAGCCCCTCGATACGCGGCAGCTGCCGGACCTCGGTGGCGACCCGCACGCGCGCTCCCCGGTAGGTCTCGTACCGAAAGGCGGTGTCCTGCGCCTGCAGATCTTGAGGGCGGGCCCGCGGAAAGTCGGGGTAGCCCGTGAGCAGCCGGCCTTCGTGGCGGATGCTGTAGTAGATGTTGTTGCGCGCGTCGGACTCCAGCATGCCGAAGGCGGCGGCGGGCAGGTCGAGGGTGATCTCGCCTTCCTCCACCACCAGGGTCTCGGCGATCGAACGGGCCGAGGCCTTGAGCACCCGGTCGCCGGTCTGCTCGGCCAGCTTGTGGCTGAACAGGGCGCCGCCGGCGCCGAGCATGAGCGCCACCGCGGTCAGCGAACTGAGCAGCACCAGGAGCAGTCGCCCGGTGAGCGACGGCCGGCTGTGGGCGCGGAAGCTCACGACGGATCGATCATGTACCCCAGCCCCCGCAGCGTGCGGATCGCGGGGCCGTCGGGTTGGAGCTTCTTGCGCAGGCGCGCGATGTAGAGCTCCACGGCGTTCGGACCGACGGGCTCATCGTGACCGAACAGCTCGGACGAGAGGCGTTCCTTGGCCACGACCTTGCCAGTCCGGGTGAGTAGCGACACCAGCAGGGCCCACTCGCGCCGCCGGAGCTTCACCGGCCGACCGTTGATCGTGACCGTTCCGGTGGCCTGGTCGCAGATCAGCCCGCCGACGGTGATGACCGAGGACGATCCGCCCTGGCGGCGCCTGACCAGGGCGCGCACGCGCGCCTCAAGCTCGGCCGGCTCGAACGGCTTGAGCATGTAGTCGTCGCCGCCGAGGTTCAGGCCGGCCACCCGGTCCTCCAGCGCGTCCCGCGCGGTCAGCAGCAACACCGGGATATCGACCCCGGCGCTGCGCAGCTTTCGAAGGACGTCAAACCCCGATACGTCCGGCAGGCCGATGTCGAGGATGATCAGGCCATAGGCCTCCTCCTGCGCCATCTCCAGGACGAGATGCCCTTCCTCCACGTGATCGACCGAGTACCCCGCCGTCTTGAGCAGAGCCACAACGCCTCGGGCCAGGGCGCGGTCGTCCTCCCCAAACAAGACGCGCGTCATGGCGGCGAACTCCGAAACGCGACAGGTTGGCGACAGCTATGGCCGCTAATGATGCAGCTATAATTATAAAAGTGGGGAAATCCGAGTCTGCCCAATAACACCAACCTCAACGACGCTCCCCGGCGTCTCTACACGCATTTGTCGGGACAGTATGCTGAGCATGAAGACGACAATCGTCGGATTCAGTTGTTGGGCAGCGGGGCCAACCTCATCGACAAGTACCTGCCGAATATTCGGCCGCACGGAAACTGACACTGTTTGACGGGATATTCCGTCTACGATGCCAAACCTCGCGAACACTGGTATTTGTCTGGCCAACGTCTGTCGGCACGCTGCCGTCAGACCATTTTAGGGGGAGGAACATGGGTCTCAGTCGTTTATTCTTGTTGGCCGGCGCGGTCATGGCGATGTCCACCACCGCCGCTCAGGCGCAGTGGTCGATTGGCGCGCCTGGAACACGGCAGGCGCCGGCAGGCCAGCAGCGCTATGCGATGCTGGTGATGATCGACCCGCTGCCGGGCACGGAGCTTATATTCAACGATTTCTACCAGAACACCCACCAGGGCGATCTCGTGCAGCTGCCGGGCTGGACCGGCGCGCAGCGCTTTCGTTGGGTGCCCGAGGTCACGCCGCGAAACATCACCCGCCCGTTCATCCGCGGAAACCTGATCATCTGGGACAAGGAAGGCGAGACCTTAGAGAAGATCGCGCCGGCGGGACCCGTCATTGGCGGCAAGAGCCGTATCATAGACGGGTTCGACTACAGCGCGGGGGCCTCCGTTGGCGCGACCTACCAAGTGCTCGGCCCCCGGGTGACCCGTCCGGACGGCCGCAAGGCGTTCATGCCGCCGGTGACCGACTTCAAGACGCCGCGCCCCAACCGCTACCTGATGATGGACTATTATGACCAGGCGTCCGGCGTCAGCGATGCGGCCTTCGAGGCGGCGCTGAACAGCCGGATCCGCGAGGGGCTGGGGATCAACGGCTTCATGGCGGCGCAACTGTTCCGCCTGCCCGCAGGCACGGCGCCGGCCGCCCCGCCGCGCCTGAACCTGCCCAAATACCTGATCATGTGGGAAACCGAGGCGGCCGCCTCCATCGGCCCGGTGCAAGGCGCGCCCGGGGCCCAAAGCCTGCAGGACGCCCTGACCGCCGCCACCATGGCCGGCCAGGTCAAGCCGATCGCTGAGAATGCGGCGACCCGCCAGTCGACCTGGTGGATCACGACGTCCCCGTGGATCGATAAGAGCGACTTCGTTCGCTGATAGAGCGCGCCCTGCCTGACCGGCAGGGCGCCAACTAAGGAAATGGCATGAGGCTCAAAACCGGGCGCTCATGTTCAGTACAATAAACGCGGCACATGCTGTGCTCGGGAGGGAAACGAAATGACTAAGGGTGGAAGAACGTCCGTGGCGCGCGCCATTTTGCGGCGGACGCTGATGACTTCGGTGGCGTTGCTGGCGCCGCTGTGCGCGACGAACGCGTTCGCGCAAGACGCTTCCGAGGTTGAGGCCGTCGTGGTCACGGCCTCGCGGATCGTGCGTGAAGGCTACAGCGCCCCGACCCCGCTCACCGTGCTGGGCGCCGAGCGGATCGAAACCCAGGCGGGCGCGAACCTGCAGACCTTCCTCACCACCCTGCCGGTGTTCGGGAACTCCAACGGCAACCGTCAGAATTCCAACGGCGGTCAGAACGCGGGCCTGAGCGTGGTCAACCTGCGCGGCCTGGGCGCGACCCGGACCCTGGTGCTGCTCGACGGCCGGCGGATGACGCCCGCCCACGAAAACGGCACGATCGACATCAACCTCGTCCCGCAACAGCTCGTCTCCCGCGTCGACGTGGTGACCGGCGGCGCCTCGGCCGTGTACGGCTCCGACGCCATCGCCGGCGTCGTCAACTTCGTACTGGACAAGACCTACACCGGCACGAAGTTCGAAATTTCGGGCGGGATGACCCACTACGAAGACGGCCAGAACATCAAGTTCGACGTCACCCACGGGATGAAGTTCGCCGGCGATCGGGGTCACCTGCTCCTGTCGGGTGAAGTCGTTCGCGACGAAGGCATCCGCACCGCCAGCGACAACGGCCAACCGAAGCGGAACTGGCAGAACTACGGTGTGCAGAACATCCGTAACCCCGCCTATGTGGCCGGCAACGGCCAGCCTGAGCGGCTGCTCATCGGGCACGTCGGCTATTCGCAGGCGGCCCTCGGCGGCATCGTCGCGACCGGCGCGCTCAGAGGTATCGCGTTCGGCGAGGGCGGCAGACCGTTCATGCAGGACAACGGGATTCTCAGTGACACCTACCAGATCGGCGGCAGCTGGGAGCGGAACAACCCTCGGGTCTGGAACGACCTGGCGCCCTCGGAGTCCCGTTACAGCGTTTTCGGGCGCACCAGCTTCGATCTGACCGACAACCTGAACGTCTACGCGCAATACTCCTGGGTTCGGGCCAACATCAAAGGCACCTCGCAACCTGCCGCCTTCGTCGGCAACCAGGGGCCGCTGATCCAGCTCGACAACGCCTATCTCGACCCGGGCCTGCGGGCGCAGATGGTGGCGGTGGGCCAGACCAACTTCCGCCTCGGCCATCTCAACGATGATCTGGGCATCCTCATCCTGGTGTCGGATCGCCGGATGCAGTTCTTCACGGTGGGCGCGACCGGCTCGTTCGACGTCGCCGACAAGGAATGGAATTTCGACCTGTACGCCGCGAAGGGTAAGACCACCGGCTACCTGCAGAACCTGAACAACCTCTCCCGGACGAAGTACCTGGAGGCGGCCGATGCGGTGCTCCATCCGACGACGCGCCAGATCATCTGCCGCTCGGCCCTGACCAACCCGAACACCGCCTGCCGGCCCATCAACCTGATGGGCATCGGGGTGATCACGCAAATCGAGCCCGGCGCGCAATACGTCCGCGATGAGTCCTGGGAAATCCTGGACATGCGTCAGGACAGCGTCGGCCTGAGCGTCACCGGCGAGCCCTTCTCGGTCCCGGCTGGCCCGGTGTCCCTCGCGATCAGCGGCGAATATCGCAAGGACATCACCAACAACACCGCGGACCCCGGCTCCATCATCGCCGACCACCCGTTCGGCACCTTCCCGCAAACCCGCGGCAAGTCGGATGTGGTCGAGGCGGCGGTCGAAACCGTGGTTCCGATCACGTCGGCGGACTTCGCCCTGGGCGCGCTTGAAGTGAGCGGCGGCGCGCGCCGGACCCACTACAGCTATTCCGGAAACGTCACGACGTGGAAGGTGGGCGCCACCTACAAGCCGATCGAGGATGTCACGGTCCGCCTGACGCGTTCACGCGACATCCGGGCGCCGAACCACAGCGAACTGTTCCTGCTGCGGGCCGGCACCACGGGCGGCACGGCGGTGACGGATCCCTTCACCAACACCGCCCCGATCGCCCAGATGTTCAGCGAAGGCAATCTGAACCTGAAGCCGGAGTCGGCGGATACGCTGGGCGCTGGCGTGGTCTTCCAGCCAACCGGGATCCCGGGTTTCAGCGTCTCGGCTGACTACTGGGATATCCAGTTGAAGGACTCGATCGGCACGGTCAACGGCCAGAACACCGTCAACCTCTGCTTCAACGGCGAGCGGCCCGACCTCTGCCAGAACGTGTTCCGCAACTCCGCCGGCGTCATCACGGGCATCACTTCGCCCTATGTGAACCTGGCGCGCCGGCACATGCGCGGCATCGACTTCGAGGCCTCGTATCGGATGGATCTCGGCTTCGCGCCGGGCGCCGTCGCCCTGCACGGCAACGCCACGCACAGCCTGGAGGACATCACTAACAGCCCCGGAACCCTGCCGAACAACGCGCTCGACGTCATCACCGGCGCCCAGAAGTGGCGGTACAACGCTCAGATCCGGTACGAGCTCGACCGGTTCAACACCACGCTGGCGATCCGCGGGCACAGCGGCGGCCTGTTCAACAGCAGCTATATCGCCTGCACGAGCGCCTGCCCGGTTTCGACGCTGGCCAATCCGACGGTCAACGTGAACTGGCTCCCCTCGGCCTTCTTCCTCGATTTGGCCATGAACTACGACGTGAACATGTTGGGAAGAAAGTCGACCGTCTTCCTCAACATCCGCAACCTTGAGAACAAGCCCCAGCCGGACCTGGCTGTGAACGGCCACCAGCACAACACGGGCGGCTTTGCGCAGTACGACACGGACGGACGGGTCTATCGCATTGGTCTGCGGGTCGCGATGTAGGCCAGAAGGCCAGATGTGACGCGGGCGACATCGGCGCTCGCGAGAACTGGTCCACCATCCAGCACAATGTCCGACGGCGCCGAGCGCCGTCGGACAGTTACCTAGGTAGGCCCGAACATGGCTCTAAAACGTCTTCTCCTTTTGGCCGGCGCGATGATGGCGCTCGCCGCAGTTCCCGCTCAGGCGCAATGGTCGATCGGCCAGCCCGGCAACCGGGTGGCGCCCGCCGGTCAGCAGCGCTTTGTTCTGCTCGTGATGATTGACCCGCTCCCGGGGACGGAGTCGGTGTTCAACGAATTCTACCAGAACACCCACATGGGCGATCTCGTGCAGCTGCCCACCTGGATCGGGGCCCAGCGCTTCCGCTGGGTGCCGGAAGTCACGCCGCGGAACGTGCCGCGGCCGTTCATCCGCGGCAACCTGATCATCTGGGACCAGGAAGCCGAGAACCTGTCCAAGATCGACAACGCGGGCCCTGTGATCGGCGGCAAGAGCCGGATCATCGCCGGTTTTGACTACTCCGGCGGTGCGTCGGTCGCCGGCACCTACCAAGTGATCGGCCCGCGGATAGCGCGCCCGGACGGCCGGAAGGCTTTCATGCCGCCGGTCACCGACTTCAAGACGCCGCGCCCGAACCGCTACCTGATGATGGACTACTACGATCCGGCGGCCGGGGTCAGCGAAGCAGCTTTCGAAACGGCGCTGAACGGCCGTATCCGCGAAGGGCTGGGCATCAACGGCTTCATGGGCGCCCAACTCTTCCGCCTGCCGCCTTCGACGGCGCCGGCGAACCCGGGGCGCCTGAGTCTTCCGAAGTATCTGATTATGTGGGAAGGCGAGGCGGCGGCCTCCATTGGCCCGGTGCAAGGCGCGCCCGGCGCCCAGAGCCTGCAGAACGCCCTGACCGCCGCCACCATGGCCGGCCAGGTTCGGCCGATCGCCGAGAACGCCGCGACCCGCCAGTCGTCCTGGTGGATCACGATGTCGCCCTACATCGATAAGAGCGACTTCGTTCGTTAGCAGCTGGCTGATCGGCGCCCCGCCGCTTGGCAGGGGGCCGATCGTCGGTCGCTCCGATTGCTTTCGACCGTAGGAGCGCGGTCGGTCTGAAGTACCTGCCACCCTGCAACCCCTCGTGGGGCGACAGAGCCTCGGGGCGGACGTCAAGTCCGCCCCCCTTTCCTTTGATCCGCTAAATTCGGAAAACCGGGCCGGCTGCGGCCGACGCCTCGCCGGGCCACGCGCCGCAAGTTCTAGGTCGCGCATCGGCGAATTCTTGCTACACACCGCGCCGGGCTGCTGCGGTCCCCGAAGGACAAGAACCACGCGGCCCAGGGGATCGCATGGTGTATCGCTTCACGACGGTCAAAGGGGCCGGGCTGGCCGTTTGCCTGGCGCTGAGCCTGGGCGCCCACGGGGCCCTGGCCGCACAGGAGCCGGTCGCCGCGCCTGCGGAGGCGACCACCCAGGTCTACGACCTCGCCTATTTCAGCCAGTACGACCTCGCCAACGCCGAGGACATGTTGCGCCGCATTCCCGGCGTCGCCGCCGTGCTGGATACGCCCCCCGAGAACCAAGGGCGCGGCCTGGGAGCCGGCACCGAGCAGATCCTCATCGGCGGCAAGCGCCTGACCTCGAAATCGACCAGCGCCGCGGCTTCGCTACGCCGTATCCCCGCCTCCAGCGTCGCCCGGGTGGAGCTGATCCGCGGCTCGACCGACGAGGTTCGTAGCGAGGGGCTGGTCATCAACGTCGTCCTCAAGGAGGGCGTGGCGCTGGGCGGCGTCGGTAACTTCGAGGTGGTCTATCGCTTCAACGAGGATGGCTG
>CANJRI010000050.1 GCA_947476555.1 Caulobacteraceae bacterium | reverse complement strand
CGTGGGGCCGAAGAAGGACCACATCTTCCTGCACCTCGACCACCTGGACCCGAAGATCCTGGCCGAGCGCCTGCCCGGCATCTCCGAGAGCGCCAAGATCTTCGCCGGCGTGGATGTCACCAAGCAGCCCATCCCGGTGCTGCCGACCGTGCACTACAACATGGGCGGCATCCCCACGAACTTCTACTCGGAGGTGGTCACCAAGGCGGGCAAGGACCCCGACAAGGTGGTTCCCGGCCTGATGGCGGTGGGCGAGGCGGCCTGCGTCTCCGTGCACGGCGCCAACCGCCTGGGCTCCAACAGCCTGATCGACCTGGTGGTGTTCGGCCGCTCGGCGGCGCTGCGGTGCGCGGACACGATCAAGGCCGGGGCGACCCAGCCCGAACTTAAGCCCACGATGACCGACACGCACCTGGCGCGCTTCGACCGCTTCCGCAACGCGGGTGGCTCCACCCCGACCGCAGCGCTGCGGCTGGAGATGCAGACGGCCATGCAGGAGGACGCCGCGGTCTACCGGACCTCGACGGCCCTGGCCTCGGGCGTCAAGCGGATGGCGGCGGTGAACGCCAAGCGGGCGGACATCAAGGTCACCGACCGGACCCTGGTCTGGAACAGCGACCTGATGGAGACCCTGGAGCTGGACAACCTGATCGGCCAGGCGACGGTCACCGTGGTCGGCGCCCACGCCCGCACGGAAAGCCGCGGGGCGCACGCCCACGAGGACTTCCCGAACCGCGACGACAAGAAGTGGATGAAGCACACGCTCTCCTGGTTCGACGACGCCACCGGCAAGGTGACGCTGGGCGACCGGCCCGTGCACGCCTTCACCATGACCAAGGACATCGACTACATCCCGCCCAAGGCGCGGGTGTATTGAGGACACGCTGATGGTCGAGCTCGCACTCCCGAAGAACTCCCGCGTCACCGCCGGCCGCCACCACGCGGCGCCGGAGGGCCATGGCCGCACCAAGACCTTCAAGGTCTACCGGTACGACCCCGAGGACACCGCCAATCCGCGGTGGGACACCTATGACGTGGACGTCGACGCCTGCGGCCCGATGGTCCTGGACGTGCTGATCCACATCAAGAACACCATGGACCCCAGCCTCACCTTCCGGCGCTCCTGCCGCGAAGGCATCTGCGGGTCGTGCGCAATGAACATCGCCGGCCGCAACACCCTGGCCTGCATCCACGGCTGGGAGGAGTGCCCCGGCGACAAGGTGTCGATCAGCCCGCTGCCGCACCTGCCGGTGGTGAAGGACCTGGTTCCGGACCTGACCCTGTTCTACGCCCAGTACGCCTCGATCGAGCCCTGGCTGAAGACCGAGACGCCGGAGCCGCGGACCGAATGGCGCCAGACCCCCGAGGACCGCGAGAAGCTGGACGGCCTCTACGAGTGCATCCTCTGCGCCTGCTGCTCGACCAGCTGCCCCAGCTACTGGTGGAACGAGGAGAAATACCTCGGCCCCGCCACCCTGCTGCACGCCTACCGCTGGATCATCGATTCCAGAGACGAGGCCACCGGCGAGCGGCTGGACGCCCTGGAAGACCCCTTCAAGCTCTACCGCTGCCACACGATCATGAACTGCGCCCAGGTCTGCCCGAAGGGGCTGAACCCGGCCAAGGCCATCGCCGAAGTGAAGAAGATGCTGGTGGACCGGGTCGTCTGATCGGATGGCGGCCGCCTCCGCCCATGTGGTGATCATCGGGGCCGGCCACGCCGGAGGCACGGCGGCGGCCCTGCTCCGGCAGTATGGCCACGAAGGCCCGGTCACCCTGGTGGGCGAGGAGCCGATCCCGCCCTACCAGCGGCCGCCGCTCTCCAAGGCCTGGCTGAAGGGCGAGGCGGACGCCGACTCCCTGACTCTGAAGCCGCTGGAATTCTACGCGGCGCACGGCATCGACTTCCGGCCCGGTGTCCGTGCCGTGACGCTCGAGCGCGGCGCACGCAAGGTCGGGCTCTCCGACGGATCGAGCCTCAGCTACGACATCCTGATCCTGGCCACCGGGGCGCGGGCGATCGCCTTGCCGCTCCCGGGCGCGGACCTGGGCGGGGTGCTGTCCCTGCGCACCGCCGCCGACGCCGAACGGATCAAGGCCGCGCTCGGTCCTGGTCGGCGATTGGCGGTGGTCGGGGGCGGCTACATCGGGCTGGAAGTGGCCGCGTCCGGCCGCGCGCTGGGGGCCGAGGTGGTGGTGCTGGAGCGCGAGCCGCGCCTGCTCGCCCGTGTCGCCTGCGAGGAACTCTCGACCTTCTTCCAGGACCAGCATGAGGCGCACGGCGTGCGGTTCGAACTGGGTGCGGAAGTCACCGGCTTCGCGGGCTGGGCGGGCAAGGTCGCGGGCGTGACCCTGGCGGATGGGCGCACCATCGACTGCGACACGGTGGTGGTCGGCGTGGGCGCCGCGCCCAACGACGAACTGGCCCGGGACGCCGGCCTGGAGACCGCGCGCGGCGTGGTGGTCGACCTGGAGGCGCGCACCTCCGACCCCAGCATCTTCGCCATCGGCGACGTCGCCCACCGGCCGATGCCGATCTACGAGCGGATGTTCCGCATGGAGAGCGTGCCGAACGCCCTGGAGCAGGCCAAGCAGGCGGCGGCGGCGATCACCGGCCGCCCGGCTCCCGCCGGCGAATGCCCCTGGCAATGGTCAGACCAATATGACCTGAAGCTGCAGATCGCCGGCTATCCCTTCGACGCCGACCAGATCGTGGTGCGCGGCGACCCGGCGAGCGCCAAGTTCGCGGTGTTCCATCTGAAGGGCGACCTGATCCAGGCGGTGGAGTCGATCAACAGCCCGCCGGAGTTCATGATGGGCAAGCAGCTCATCCTGGGCCGCAGGCCGGTCTCGAAGGCGAAACTTGCGGACCCGGCGGTTTCCATGAAAGAGGTCGCCGCCTAATCCTGGCGGACGAGTATGCCGAAGATCACCTACATACAGCACGACGGGACCGAACAGGTCGTGGAGGTCCGCAACGGCCTCTCGGTCATGGAGGGGGCGGTGAAGAACAACGTCCCCGGCATCGACGCCGACTGCGGCGGGGCCTGCGCCTGCGCCACCTGCCACGTCTATGTGGACGAGGCCTGGATGGAGAAGACCGGCGAGCGCTCGGCGATGGAAGAATCGATGCTCGATTTCGCCGAGGCGGTGCAGGACAACTCCCGCCTCTCCTGCCAGATCAAGGTGCGCGACGAGCTGGACGGGCTGGTGGTGCGCACGCCGGAGAGCCAGCACTAGGCTCTACAGCGCCAGCTCCCGCTGGGCGGTGGCGGTCTGCGCCTCCTCCGGGAGGTGGCAGGTGAAGGCCGCGCCGGCGCCCGGTTCGCTTTCCAGGGCGACCCAGCCTCCATGCAGTTCAGTCAGCGCCTTGACGAGGGCCAGGCCCAGGCCCGGGCCGCCTCGCTCGCGGCCGATGAACCGGTCGAAGATGTGAGCCTGGACGTGGAACGGGATGCCGCGCCCGGTATCGGAAACCTGGAGCTGGATCTCGCTCTGGGCCTTGCGGGCGGCGAGCGTCACGGCGCCTCCCGGCGGGGTCTGGGCCAGGGCGTTCTCCACCAGGTGTTCCAGGATCTGCGCCAGGCGCTTGGGGTCGCCGCGGATCAGCCCGATGTCGTCGGGGCGTTCGAGCAGGATCGACACCTTCTGGGCCTCAGCCTGCTTTGACCACTGGCTGACGACGCCGAGCAGGATTTGGCCCACGTCCACGTCCTCCACGTCCAGGGCCATCTCGCCGGCGTCGATCTGGGCCATGTCCAGGACGTCGTCGATGGAGCGGGCGAGCGCGGTGGCGGCGGCCTTCACCGAGGCGGCGTATTCACCGGCCCGGCCCGGCATGGCCTCGCCCAGGGTCTCCAGCAGCTCCGAGTAGCCGATGATGGTGGTGAGCGGGGTGCGCAGCTCGTAGGAGACGTTGCCGACGAAGTCCCGCTTCAGCCGCTCGGCCTCCGACAGCGCCGCCTCGCGGTCGGCCAGCGCGCTCTCCAGCTGGCGCGCGTCGGTGACGTCGGTGAAGGCGATCAATGTCGCCCCGTCCGGCAACGGCCGCGAGCGGTATTCGACGATCCGCCCGTCGGTGGTCTTCACCTCGCCGGTCATCGGCGTTCGCATCTCGGGATCCGGATCGGCCACCCGGCCCTTCAGCTCGCGCCAGAAGCCCATGTCCGACAGCTTGGCGACGCACAGCTCCACCACGCCTTCGAAGTCGCCGGCCGCCTCCAGCCGCTCGGGGCCGATGGTCCAGAACCGCTCGAAGCTCTCGTTGCGGAGCCGCAGGCGCCCATCGGCGCCGAACACCGCCACGGCGTCGGAGAGCTTGTCGAGGGTGGCCTGCTGGACCTGGATCAGGGCGTTGTACTGGGCCTTCAGCTTCAGCTCGCCGGTCATGTCCGAGAACAGCAGCAACAGGCCGCCCATGGGGTGCGGCTGGCGGGCGATGCGCAGCGTGCGGCCGTCCGGCAGGCTCCAGAGATCGTCGGGCGCGGCGCCCAGCTCGCCGTGGCGCTCCAGCTCCGCGGCTTTCCATTTGGCGTAGTCGGCGGTCTCCGGGAGCCGTCGCCGCTGGCGCAGCCGGTCCAGAACCTCGCCGTGGGTGGGGCCCTCGGCCAGCCAGGCCGGCTCCAGGCCCCAGAGCTCGGAGAAGGCGGTGTTGTGGAAGGTCAGCTTGCGGCCCTCGCCGAAGATGGCGACGGCGTCGTCGAGGCGGTTGAGGGTCTCGTCGTGCGCCTCGATGTTGCGCTTGAGGCGCTCGCGCATCTCCTCCAGCTCGGTGACCTCCTCGGTCCAGACCCCGACCCCGCCGCCCTCGAGGGGCTGGGCGACCACATTGAGGGCGCGGCGGCGGCCGCCGAAGGTCAGCCAGCGCACGGCCTCTCGCCGCTGAGCCAGGCCCGAGGCCTCGCTGGCCAGGGCGTCGGCGCCCTTGTCGAGGGTCAGGCCCCGGCGGGCGGCCTCGTCCAGGCTGGCGGCGTCGACGGCGGCCAGCCAGGCGGCGTTGACCCAAACCGGCGAGCCGTCGGCGGCGGCCAGCCAGGCCGGCGTCGGCCGGGCGTCGAGGAAGGCGGCGAACCGCGGCGCCGTGGGCAGCCCCTGCGCCTCGCCCAGCACCGCCGAGAGGCGCAGCCAGGCCAGGGCGCCCGACGCCCGCCCCTCCACCGTCACCATGCCGGCCGGCCCTTGAACCTCGAAGGCGCAGGGCTCGCCACGCTCGAACAGGGCGCGGAGGCGGCGCGCGTGGTCCGGATCCGCCCGCATCAGGGCGTTGAGCACGCCCTGTGGCTCCGGGGACGCAAGGTCGAGCGCCTCGACGCAGACCGCCAGGCTCTCCTCGCCGGAGGCCACCAGGGTCTGGCCGTCCTCGACGGCGAGCAGGGCGGAATCGAAGGCCTCGGCCGAGGCGCGCGCCGCCTCGGCGCGGACGTCCAGGACGCGAATCCGGCTGCCCAGCTCATCCAGGCGCGACTGTGAGGCCCGGCGTTGCGCCAGCGCCCAGAGCACCGCGGAGAGGGCCAGCGACACGGCGCCGGCCGCCGCCGCCAGGATCAGTTGGTCCGCGCTCATCCACGCCCCGGCGAATCAATGCGGGAATCTTAGCGTGCGCGGGGCGTTTCGCTGCTGTGGCGTTTTCGGCGACAATGCAGCGATGACGGCGATCCTCTTTCCCGTGGCGACCAACGCCGAGCAGGCGCTGAGCCGCCCGCTCGGCCGCGCGGCGCGTGAAAGCCAGGCACGGGCGCGGGCCGGGGCGGCGGTGGCGTTCACCAGCGATCCGGTGGGCCCGGCCTTCCCGACCCGCGAGGCGGCGCTGGCGGCCTACGGCGCCCGGCTGGACGCCGCGGGGCCGGAGGACCGGTACTGCCAGCTTATCGAACAGGTCGTGGCGGAGGCCGGCCGCCCTTCGGGCCCGGTGGAGCCCGTGTTCGAGGACGGCCGCAGGTGGCCCAAGCCACCGCCGCCGCCTCGCACGGCGTGGCGGCTGTCGGTGTCCTACTGGCGGGTCGGCACGGCGGAGCGGCCGCTGGAGGCCCCGCAGGCCCGCGAGGCCCGCCGTGGCCGCCAGGCGCTGGACCCGGAAGCCCTGAGGGCGATCGCGCGCACGCCGCTCAAGCCCGTCAAGCCGCAGCAGCCGCTGGACATCGGCCTGTTCGAGATCCGCCTGCCCGAGGCGCCGCATATCGTGATGCCGGATGAGTAGAATCCTGGGGCCGGCCCCCTCGCTGGACGACCTGGCGCTGATCGCCGAGCGCGCTTTCGCCGAGCTGCCGGAAGGCTTCCGCCGCCTGGCCGGCGAGGTGGTGTTCCGGGTGGACGATTTCCCAGCGGACGAGGTGCTGGCCGAGATGGGCATCGAAAGCCCCTTCGACCTGACCGGCCTCTACCAGGGCGTGGATCTCCAACACCGATCCTTCAGCGATCCCTCGCCGGAGCCCTCGCGGGTGTTCCTCTACCGGCGGCCGATCCTCGACGAATGGGCGGAGCGCGGGGACGTCACCCTGGAGGAGCTGGTCACCCATGTGCTGGTGCACGAGATCGGCCACCATTTCGGCCTCTCGGACGACGACATCGACGGCATTGAGGCGCGCACGGATTAGGCAGGACGCGATGACGCACCCGGAAGGGCGTTGCGTCGCGTTCAAATTGTCACGCGGCCGGGCTATGGCCGCGCCATGTTCAAGCGTCTCGTCCCGCTTCTGGCCGCCCTCGCCTTCGCCGCGCCCGCCCTGGCCACCCCTCAGCCGCAGCAATCCATCGAGCTGACCCGGATGGCGGGCCGCTGGTACGAGGTGGCCCGGGTTCCCAACAAGGTCCAGAACGGCTGCGAGGCCGGCGCCTCGGAATGGCGGCGCGAGGGCGAGGGCTTCCAGGTGCTGCAGACCTGCCGCAAGGGCGGGCCGGACGGGCCGGTCTCCGAATGGAAGGCCACCGCCAAGGTCGCCGACCCCAAGACCAACGCCAAGTTCAAGATGAGCTTCTTCGGCGGCCTGGTGCAGAAGGAATACTGGGTGCTGGACCACAGCGCCGACTGGCTGATCCTCTCCACCGCCGACGGCAAGTACCTGTGGCTGATGTCGCAAAAGCCGGTGCTGCCGGGCGCCGCCCGGGGCCAGGCGCTGACCCGCATCCGCCAGCTGGGCTTCGACGCCTCGCGGCTGGAGTTTCCGCCGCCCGGCCGCAGCTAGGGTTGCGGCCCGAACGAAGCCGGAACAGGATGGGCGGCATGGACGTCTCCGTCACCCTGGCCGTCGTCTCCCGGCCCGAGACCACCGCCACCGTCACCCGGGGCGCGGCGCGCCTGCTCACGGCCCTGGGCTATGCGCCGCTGGCCGAGGTGACCCTGCCCAACGGGCGCAGGGCCGACCTGATGGCGGTGGGGCCGAAAGGGGAGATTTTCATCGTCGAGGTGAAGTCGGTGATCGAGGATTTCCGCTGCGACCTGAAGTGGGCGGAGTACGGCCCCTACTGCGACGCCTTCGCCTTCGCTGTGGGCCCTGAGTTCCCGCGCGAAATCCTCCCGGACACCTGCGGGCTGATCGTCGCCGACGGGTTCGGCGGGGCGGTTCTGCGCGAGGCCCCGGTCGAGCGGCTGGCGGGCGCGCGCCGGAAGGCGCTCACCCTGGCCTTCGCGCGATTGGCGGCGCTACGGGCGGCCGGCGTGGAGACCAACGCGCTTTAGATGGGCGGGTACGTCTACATCCTGGCCAGCGCGCCCCATGGGACGCTGTATGTCGGCGTGACGAACAGTCTGTCGCGTCGGGTGTATGAGCATCGGGAGGGAGTCGGCAGCGACTTCTGCCGCAAGTACGGCGTGAAGCGTCTCGTCCACTACGAGGTCTTCGAGCACATACCCAACGCTATCCATCGCGAGAAGCGGCTGAAGAAGTGGCCGAGGCGCTGGAAGATCAACCTGATTGAGGCCGGAAACCCGCAGTGGAACGATCTCTACGAGACGCTCAACTGCTGACCCCCAAACACGTCATCCCACGGTCAGCCGAAGGCTGATCCGGGGGACCCAAGCTGACTCTAGTTGCATGCCGCCGGCTCGGCTTGGGTCCACCGGATCGCTTCGCGACCGGAGGATGACGGCCTTTTTTTCTTAGCGCGGCGCCCTTTTGGCCAAAATCCGCTGGAGGGTCCGGCGGTGCATGTTGAGGCACCGGGCGGTCTCCGAGACGTTGTGATTGCACAGCTCGTAGACCCGCTGGATGTGCTCCCAGCGGACCCGGTCGGCGCTCATCGGATTTTCGGGCGGGGCGGCCGAGTCGCCGGCGCGGGCCAGCAGGGCGCGGGCCACGTCGTCGGCGTCGGCGGGCTTGGAGAGGTAGTCAACGGCGCCGGCCTTCACGGCCTGGACGGCGGTGGCGATGTTGCCGTAGCCGGTGAGCATGATGATCCGGGCGTCGGGGCGGGCGTCGCGCACGGCCTCCACCACCTTCAGGCCCGAGCCGTCGTCGAGGCGCATGTCGAGCACCGCGAAGGCGGGCGGGCTGGACTTCACCGCGGCTATGGCCTCGGCCACGCTACCCACCAGGGTGGGCTCGAAGCCGCGCTGCTCAAGGGCCCGGCCCAGCCTTGTCCGGAGCGGGGCGTCGTCGTCGAGGACCAGCAGGCTCTTATCGGCGAGGCCGGCGACTTCGGAGGATAGGTCGGTCATGCTTTGGATCCCGGGTGGGGACTCCCTAAGGGTGACTGCGGCAGTATGTCGCACCCTAAACGCGAAACCGCAAGCTTGGCTGCGCGGCCTTTTATTCGGCCTCGATGGTGGCCCGGTCCCACTTGGCCGATACGACCGCGCCGCGGGGCCGCCCGTTGTGGAAAGTCACCTTGGCGCCGGTGCGTTCCAGCAGGGTCTTGGAGATGAAGAATCCCAGGCCCATGCCGACGTGGCCGGTGCGGCCGCCCTCCACCCCCGGCCGGCTGGTGACATAGGGCTCGCCGAGTTTGGCCAGGATCTCCGGCGCGAAGCCGGGACCGTCGTCGCGGACTTCCATGACGATGTGCTCGGCGTCGAAGCGGGCGGTCACCAGGATCTCCGACTGGGCGAAGTCCACGGCGTTCTCCACGAAGGAGGTCATGGCGTGGGCGATCTCCGGCATGCGGCGGATCTCGGGAGCCTTCACGTTCTTGGCGCCGGTGACGATGGCCTCGACGCGCACGCCCTTCACCTCGGCGTGGGGCTGGAGCACCTCCTGCACCAGCTGGCGGAGGGAAAGCCGCTCGTGGACCTCGTCGGAGGCCTCGTCCGGGGTGGCCGCCAGGCGGCGGAGGATCTCGCGGCAGCGCTCGGCCTGGGCGATCAGCAGATCGGCGTCCTCCTTGACGGTGGGTGTCGGCGCCTCGCGCGACAGCTCCTTGGCGACGATCGAGATGGTGGCGAGCGGGGTGCCCAGTTCGTGCGCGGCCGCCGCGGCCAGGGCGCCGAGCGCCGAAAGCCGCTGCTCGCGGGCCAGGACCGTCTGGGTGACGTCTAGGGCCAGGGACATCCGCGCCGATTCCTCGGCCGCCTGCCGGACATAGGCGGTCACCAGGATCATGGCGATCATCACCGCCAGGCTGGCGGCCAGCCGGTGGTCGAGACCCTCGCCCAGGTCGTGGGTCGGCCCGGCGTAGGGCAGGCCGACCAGCGCCAGGGAAAGGCAGGTGGCGGCCCCTAGCAAGCCGACCGCCAGCACCGGCCGGGCCGGAAGGGTGGCGGCCGCCAGCGTCACGGGAACGATCAGCAGCACCAGGAAGGGATTGGACGCGCCGCCCGCCAGGGCGATGAACAGGCCGATCTGGATGATATCCGCCCCCAGGTGGAGGGTGGCCTCCCGGTGCGGCAACACCCTTTGCAGGGGGGGGGCGACCCCGGTGAGCAGGTTGATCCAGGCGCCCGCCCCGATCACCGCCCCGGCCAGGGCGTAGGGAACCCGGTGCTGCAGTCCGAAGGCCATCACCGCCAGGGCGACGATCTCGGCGGCGATCACCAGCCAGCGCAACGTCACCAGCGTGCGGACCCGCAGATGGCTGCGATGCACCTCGGCCTCGCCCCAGGCGCCTTGCGCGCCTTCGGGTGCGGCCCTATCGAGGCCATCCGTCCGGCCGGCCTCCCCGTGGGCCGGTGGGTTCTCGCTGGCCATCAGGAGCCTTCCATGTCCCGGCGCATCCTGGCGCTGACCGCCGTCCTGACCGTGGCGCTCGCCATCCTCGTCGGCCTCGCTGTCCGAAAAGCGGCTCTGCAGCCCGCCGCCGAAACAACCGCCGCCATAGGCGGGCCGTTCCAACTGGTGGACCAAAAGGGCGCCACCGTCGATCAGGAGTTGCTCAAGGGCAAGTGGAGCGCGGTGTTCTTCGGCTTCACCCATTGCCCGGACATCTGCCCGACCACCCTGTTCGAGCTGGGCCAGGTGGAGCGGCGGCTGGGTGGGAAGGCGAAGGACTTCCAGGCGGTGTTCATCTCGGTGGACCCGGGCCGCGATACGCCGCAGGTGGTGGGTGAGTATATCGCCAACGAGGCCTTCCCCCGCCGGATCGTGGGCCTCACCGGCTCACCGGCCCAGACCGCCGCCGCCGCCAAGGCCTACCGGGTCTATTACCAAGTGCGCGGAGAGGGCCCCGACTACGCGGTGGACCACGCCTCCTACACCTATCTGATGGGACCGCGCGGCCAGTTCGTCTGTCCGCTGGCCTATGACCTGACGCCCGAGCAGATCGCGGCCAAGATCGAAACCGCCATGCGGCGGGGGTCCCGAACTGAGGCCTGCTGAGGCTCCCCGGCCTTTACGGGGAGCCTTAACGGTGTTCACATCGTTTTGCGGTGCACTATATGCGGCGCATCATCGGGGTCAGAATGCTCTATTCCCTCTACGAGGCAGGCTACTACGCATCGGCTCCGATGCGGTTCGCGGCGCTTGCGGCCCGCCAGTTCTGGTCCTCACCCCTGAATCCGGCGGTCGACAGCGAGATCGGCAGGCGGATGTTCGCCATGTCGGACGTCTTCACCAATCTGACCCGCCGTTACGCCAAACCGGCGTGGGGCATCGATAATGTGACGATCGACGGCCATCCGGTTCGGGTGAGCGAAGTCGAGGTCTGGTCGAGCCCCTGGTGCAAGCTCACCCATTTCGCCCGCGACGTCAGCGACCTTCGCCGGGCCGGCCGCCATGAGTTGGAGCCCCCGGTGCTGATCGCCGCGCCGCTCTCGGGCCACTACGCCACCCTGCTGCGCGGGACCGCCAAGGCGTTCCTGGCCGACCACGACGTCTACGTCACCGAATGGAAGAACGCCCGCGACGTGCCGATTCTGGAGGGCCGCTTCGACTTCCACGACTACATCGACCACATCCGCGAGATGCTGCGGGCCATCGGTCCCCGGCCGCATGTGGTGGCCGTGTGTCAGCCGGGCCCGGCGGTGCTGGCCGCCGCAGCCCTGATGAGCGACGACGGCGAGGAGAGCCGCCCGGGTAGCATGACCTTCATGGGCTCGCCCATCGACGCGCGGCTGTCGCCCACCGTGACCAACAAGCTGGCGGAGGAGCGGCCCTTCGCCTGGTTCCAGTCGAACATGATTTCGACCGTGCCCCTGCCCTATCCGGGTGTCGGCCGGCGCGTCTATCCGGGCTTCGTGCAGCTCGCCAGCTTCATGTCGATGAACATCGAGAAGCACAAGGAAGCCCACTACCGCTATCTGCAGCAGCTGATGGACGGGGACGGCGACAGCGCCGACAAGCACCTGGAATTCTACGACGAATACCTCTCGGTCCTGGACCTCACCGAGGAGTTCTACCTGCAAACCGTCGATGTGGTGTTCCAGCGCCACCTGCTGCCCAAGGGCGAGCTGGTCCACCGGGACCGCAAGGTGCGGCCGGAGCGGATCACCGACATCGGCCTGATGACGGTCGAGGGCGAGAATGACGATATCTCCGGCATCGGCCAGACCCAGGCGGCGCATCGCCTCTGCCTCTCCCTGCCGCTGGAGCTGAAGGAGGACTATGTGGCCCCGCGCGTCGGCCACTACGGAGTCTTCAACGGTCGCCGGTTCGAGCAGGACATCTATCCTCGGATCCGTGACTTCATCCGCCGGGTCGAACGCGGGGTCGAGTCCGTTCGCAAGGCGGCCTGAAGGCCTTCCCACAGCCCGCGACTCGCCTAGATTCAGGGCGTGAAGCTGTTCGGTAAAAACCTGGCCGATGGCGACCGACTGGAGGTCGCCGGCGCCATCGTGCGCCTGCGGGTGTATCGCCGGGCGCGCCGCGTATCGCTACGCCTGGATCGGACCCGCCGCGAGATCGTCGCCACCGCCCCGACGCCCCGCCTGCTCGCCGAGGCGGCCAATTTCGCCCGGGAGCGCGCCAGCTGGATCGCCGAGCGGCTGGCGGAACTGCCCGACCCCGCGCCACTGCGCCCCGGGATGGTGCTGGACGTCTTCGGGGTCCCGGTGCGGCTGGAGCAGGGCGCAGGCCGCGCGAAATGGCTGGAGCCCGAGGACGGCTCGACGCCGCGCATCGTCGCCATGGGCGAAGGCGAGGGCTACGCCCGGGCGGTGATCCTGATCCTCAAACGCCGGGCCCTGGCGGTGCTGGGCGAGCGCACCGCCCATTACGCGACCCAGTTGGGCGCGCCGACCCCCAAGGTGGCGGTGGCCGACGCCAAGTCGCGCTGGGGCTCCTGCCATCCGGGCCGGTCGGGCGGGCCGGGCTCGATCCGCTATTCCTGGCGCCTGGCCCTGGCCCCGTTCGAGGTGGCCGACTATGTGGCCGCCCACGAGTGCGCTCACCTTCGCGAGCTGAACCACGGGCCGAGGTTCTGGGCGCATGTCCGCGATCTGGTGGGCGATCCGCGCCGCCACCGCGCCTGGCTTCGGACCCACGGGCCCCAACTGCACGCGTTCGGGCGGTAGGACCTAGTAGACCGGCTCCTCCCGGCGGGCCCGGGGCCGATCCTCGGGGGCGGCGGGCGGCTCGCCGCGGCCGCCGACGCCCAGGAAATCGGTGACGCCCTCGATGAGATTGCCGATGGGGTCGTTCTCCGATGGCGGCGGCGGCGGCAGGGCCCCCGGGATCGGCTGCACCCTGAGGCGCGGCAGCGCCGCCTTCATGAAGTCGCTCCAGATCCCCGCCGGGGCGCCGCCGCCGGTCACCCGGCGCATGGAGGTGTTGTTGTCGCGGCCAACCCAGACGGCGGTGACGAAGCCGCCGGTGTAGCCGACGAACCAGGCGTCCCGGTAATCGCTGGTGGTGCCGGTCTTTCCGGCCAGGTCGAAGCCGGGGACCCTCGCCCGGGTCCCGGTGCCGCTGGAGATCACCTGGCGCATCATCTGGTTCATGTAGGCGAGGGCCGGCTGGCCGATCACCGCCTGACGGGGCGGCCGGTCGACGCTGCGGTCGTAGCGGACCTGGCCGGAGGCGGTGCGGATGCGCTCGATCCCATAGCCCTTGGCCAGGAAGCCGCCGTTGGCGAAGGGGGCGTAGGCCTGGGCCATCTCCATGGGGCTGACCTCCACCGCGCCCAGCGCCATGGAGGGGTCGAGCTGGATGGTCGAGGTGATGCCGAGCCGGCGGGCGGTGGCGGCCACGTTGGAGGTGCCGACCTCGTTAGCCAGCCGCGCGGCTACAGTGTTCACCGACTGCTGCAGGGCGGTCTGGATGTTGATCGGGCCCAGGTACTCGCCCGTGTAGTTGCGGGGGGTCCAGTCGCCGATGGTCACCGGCTCGTCGACCACCGGGGTGTCCGGGGTGCGCCCGGCTTCCATGGCGGTCAGGTAGACGAAGGGCTTGAAGGCCGAGCCAGCCTGGCGGCGCGCCACGGTGGCCCGGTCGAACTCGCTCTGCAGGTAGTTGGCGCCGCCCACATAGGCCCGCACCCGGCCCTCGCCATCGATGGAGACCAGCGCGCCCTGCTCGACTCCCTGGCCCTTGGCGGCGGCGACGCCGGCCTGCACGGCCTGTTCGGCGGCGGCCTGCAGCGGCAGGTCGATGGTGGTCTCCACCACCAGGTCCTCGGTGGGCTCGCCCACCAGCGCCCGCACCTGGCCGTCCACCCAGTCGGTGAAATACTGCGCCCGCTGGTTGGCCAGCACCGGATTGACCCGCACCTTGGTGCGGATGGCCTGATCGCGTTCCTCGGCGGTGATGAAGTGGGCCTTGACCATCTGGTCGAGGACGACGGTGGCCCGCTGGGCCGTGCGCTCGGTGGCCGAAACCGGCGAGTAGCGCGAGGGACCCTTCATCATGGCCGCCAGGGTGGCCGCCTCGCCCAGGGTGAGTTGCTCGGCCGGCTTGCCGAAATAGCGCTGGGCGGCGGCCTCGATCCCGTAGGCGCCGGCCCCGAAATAGACCCGGTTCAGATAGAGCTCGAGGATCTGCTTCTTGGAGAACCGCGCCTCCAGCCAGACCGCCAGGATCAGCTCCTGGGCCTTGCGGCGGTAGGTCTGGTTCAGGGTCAGGAACAGGTTGCGGGCGAGCTGCTGGCTGATGGTCGAGCCGCCGCGCAGCGGACCGCTCTCGCGCTTGAGATTGTAGAGCTGGCTGCGGACGATCCCCCAGGGATTGAAGCCGAAGTGCCAGTAGTACCAGCGGTCCTCGATAGCCACGAAGGCCTGGGGCACGTGCGCCGGCAGCCGGTCGAGGTCCACCGGGGGTGCGTATTGCGAGCCGCGAACGGCCACCAGGGCGCCCGAGCGGTCGAGGTAGGACACCGAGGGCTGGCGCTTGACGTCGTAGAGCTTCGAGGTGTCGGGCAGGTCGACCGCGAACACGGCGAAGAAGGCCACCGTGAAGATCAGTCCCCAGACGCCCAGGACCAGGGTCCAGTAGATCAGCGCCTGCAGCGGAGTGCGCTGGGGTCTTTGGGGGCCGCCGCCGGCGCCGGGCGACTTCGCATTGGCCATCTGTATCGCGTCGTCCTAACCGAAGCCGCCCCCGGCTCGCCCTGGCATAACCCAGCGGCACGGAACGCCCAACAAGATTGACGAGAGGTGAACGCCGCAGGCGCCGCTCGGCGTTTATGCAGAGCGGCCGTGCGCAAACGGGCGTTGCCGCAAGGCCCGGCGAAGCTATCCTGCACTGGCTTCGTCGGACGCGGCGCCAAGGGTGGGGATACCCGAGGCGATTCCCCCGCGACCGGTGGGCGCATCGCCAACCTGTTTCCCCTCTCCCCGAAACGCCGGAGGCCTCCCATGAAGGTCCATCTGATCGCGGCCGCTTGCGCCGCCCTGATCCCGCTCGTCTCGGCCCCGGCCTTCGCGGCCGAGCCGATCACCGCCAAGCTGCAACGTCCCGTGGCCGAGAAGCTGAAGTTCATCGCCGGCGGCGCGATGTTCGTTTGCGAGGCCGACGCCTGCGTCGCCGCCGCGCCCGGCTCGCGGACCTTCGCGGCCGCCACCTGCAAGGCCATCGCGGCCAAGGTGGGGCCGGTGGTCTCCTTCGCCGGCGGCAAGGCCCTGGAGCCGGCGCGCCTGGCCGACTGCAACAGCCGCGGCGAGGTGGCCCGCGGCGAGGCGCCCGCTCTGATGGCGGCGCAATAGCCGATTGGCGCGAACGCGCGTCGCCCCTGCCGATGGCGGTCGGGGCGACGCCATGCCATGTCCATTCGCGCCCGTCGCCGGCCCCTTCGGTTGCGGCGCAAAAGAACGCGTGCTACTAGGCGCGCGGCTTTCGGCCAGGGGCCTTTCGAGGTCCTGGGCCCGAAGTGCTTTCTCAAGCGCTTACAAGCCTTTAGGGCGGTCGCGGACTCCTCCGCGACGGCCACGACACGCATCGGGCGGGTTTTAAGTGGCGGACGACTCCAAGACATCGAATGTGGGCGGCAGATATGCCCAGGCCCTGTTCGATCTCGCGAACGAACAGAAACAGGTCGGACCGGTCGAGTCGGACCTGAAATCCCTGAAGGCCGCCATCCAGGATAGCGCCGAGCTTCGCATGCTGCTGGCTTCCCCGGCCTTCAAGGCCGAGGACAAGGCCAAGGGCCTGGCCGGCATCGCCGCCAAGGCGAAGTATGGCGCCGTCACCCGCAAGTTCCTGGGCCTGCTGGCCGCCAACGGCCGGGCCGCGGCCCTTCCCGCCACGATCACCGCCTTCGAGCGCCTGGCCGCCGACGCCCGCGGCGCGGTTTCGGCCGAGGTGGTCACCGCCCTGCCGCTCACCGCCGCTCAGGCCAAGGGGGTCCAGACCGCCCTGCGCCAGGCGCTGGGCAAGGATCCTGAAATCTCGACCCGCGTCGACCCCGCCATCCTCGGCGGGATCAAGGTCAAGGTCGGCTCCCGTCTGTTCGACGCTTCGGTCCGTTCGAAGCTCGATTCCCTCAAGTTCGCCCTCAAGAGAGCGTAAGCCCCATGGATATCCGCGCCGCCGAAATCTCGGCCATCCTGAAATCGCAGATCGCCAACTTCGGCGAGGAAGCCGACGTTTCCGACGTCGGCAGCGTGCTCTCGGTGGGCGACGGCATCGCCCGCGTCTACGGCCTCGACAATGTCCAGGCCGGCGAGATGGTCGAATTCCCCTCCGCCGGTGTGAAGGGCATGGCCCTGAACCTGGAGCGCGACAACGTCGGCGTCGTGATCTTCGGCCAGGACCAGGCCATCAAGGAAGGCGACGAAGTCCGCCGCCTCGGCGAGATCGTGGACGTGCCGGTCGGCAGAGGCCTGCTGGGCCGGGTGGTCAATCCGCTGGGCGAGCCGATCGACGGCAAGGGTCCGCTGAAGAACGTGGCCGAGCGCCGCCGGGTGGACGTGAAGGCGCCGGGGATCATCCCCAGGAAGTCGGTGCACGAACCTGTGCAAACAGGTTTGAAGGCCATCGACACCCTGATCCCGATCGGCCGCGGCCAGCGCGAGCTGATCATCGGCGACCGCCAGACCGGCAAGACCGCCGTGGCGATCGACACCATCCT
>CANJRI010000049.1 GCA_947476555.1 Caulobacteraceae bacterium | reverse complement strand
GCGTGAACGGGCCCACATCAAACGCCAGACCATCCAACATCGGCGCTTGCAACACCGCAAAATCGCCGCCTAAATATCAACCCCAGATGAGGCCATCTCTCCGCTAAATCCGGACCCCACCTGTCTCAAAACATCTGACGACGTACACGCCATTACGTCGGCACCCCCAAGGTCTGGGAGAAGGTCCGGGCCGCCGCTGGACTGCCGGACGTCCGCATCCACGACCTTCGGCACACCTTCGCCAGCTTCGGCGCGGCTGGCGGCCTGTCGCTACCCCTAATCGCCGCCATCCTCGGTCACCGTGACGTCAAGACGACGCAGCAGTACGCACACCTTGCGGACAGCCCCGTGAAGGTGGCCGCCGACCGCACCGCGGCGGCAATTGAAGGCGCGATGCAAGGGAAGTCGGCGAACGTGCGCGCCCTGCGTGGTTAAACGATTGACCCCGTCGACACCTTACGATGTGGCGCCGAATGCACAGGCCGCAATGTCCGCTTCCGACCCATAGCGGGCGTTGGGAAGGTCTGCTTCCGGGTCCGTCCGGTTCGGCTAGGTGCGCACAATCAGCATGCCGTGAGCCACAGCGTACTGTTGCGGGACCTCAGCCTGGTTGCGGATCGAGTACTTCTGGCCATCCTACAGCCACCGGATTTTACGTTGAAGCTGCTTGCCAATGAGTCTGCTAGCCAAACTCGGCGGTCCGACTTATTCCGGAGACCAGTTAGGCTGGACTGCTGCACTACCAAACTCAAGCCGATAGAGGCAGCGATGAAGGTGATCCCGTTCGCCCAGGCGCAGCCCTATGAGGCGCCGCTGCACTTCGACGTCGAGTCCCTGCGCCTGCAGAGCCAGGCGATCTCGGGAGCGACCTCCTGCTGGATCAGCATTTCCCATTACGAGCCCGGCGGCCGCGTCAGCCTCAGCGCCGGGCCGGTGGAGAAGTTCTATGTCATGTTCGAAGGCGAGCTCGTCGTGCGGTTGGAGTCGGGCGAGGAGGCCACGCTGCGCAAGTTCGACAGCGCCCGGATCGAACCCAACGAAAAGCGTGAGATGATCAATCTCTCCGACCAGGTCGCCACCCTGCTGGTGATTGTGCCGACACCCTGACCGACAGATTCGTATGACCGACAACTTCCGTGACTTTCTGCCCGGCCCCGACTTTCACCGCACGCAAGGGTGCTCGGAGCGCGACGCCTACAGCCACGCGACCCACTCGATGACGATCCCGTTCGTTCAGGAGTTCGTCGGCGGCTGGCGCGAGCTCTACGAACAGCCGTTCGTGGGCATCACCACGGACGGCACGACGACCCCCGGGCTCTACCGCCTCGCCGACGAGGGCGCGCCAACGGCGGCGATGGTCGCGGCGGCGCGGGCCCTTTTGAACCGCGCCAGCGCCGAGCAGGCGGGGTTGCTGAACCATCCGGTCGACGCCCCGGAATGGCGGATCTGGAGCAATCCGGAATTCTACGTCCATCCGGTCGGCCTGCGGCTGGAAGAGGTCGACGAGCCCATGCGGGAGGCGATCTTCGGCGTGCTGCGCGCCAGCCTGAGCGGCAAGGGCTATCACAAAGCCCGCGCCTGCATGCTGATGAACGCCTTCCTCGGCGAACTGGTCAATGCGCCCAGGATCATGAACGAGTTCAGCTACAACTTCAGCTTTTTCGGCGAGCCCTCGCCGACCGAGCCCTGGGGTTGGCAGCTGTTCGGCCATCACCTGGCGCTCAACTGCTTCGTGGTCGGCGGGCAGATGGTGATCTCGCCCACCTTCATGGGCGCCGAACCCAACATCATCGACACCGGCCCCTACAAGGGCCTGACAATCTTCCAGGACGAGGAGCAGGTGGGACTGTCGCTGATGCAGTCGCTGCCGCGCGAGCTGCGGGACCAGGCTCAGGTCTACAAGCTGATGAGGGACCCGGCGATGCCGCCGGGCCGCTACCACCCCGCCGACCAGCGCCACATGGGTGCGGCCTTCCAGGATAATCGCCTGGTCCCCTACGAGGGCGTGCTTGCCTCGCATTTAGACGCCAAGACGCAGCGCAGGCTGGTCGAGCTGGCCGGCGCCTTCATCGAATACCTTCCGACCGGCCCCCTTTCGGCCAAGCTGGCGGAGATCGAACGCCACCTCGACCAGACTCGCTTCTGCTGGATCGGCGGCTATGGCGACAAGGACCCGTTCTACTACCGCATCCAGAGTCCGGTGCTGATGGTCGAGTTCGACCACCACACGGGCGTGTGGCTGACCAACGCCGAGCCGGCCAAGTGCCACATCCACACCGTCGTGCGCACGCCCAACGGCAATGACTACGGCAAGGACCTGCTGCGCCAGCACTACGAGTGCTGCCACCCCGGTCGCAAGATCGCCGGGCACAGCTAGGCGCTAGACGGCTGCCCGGACGCTCGCTCCGGGCAGCCCAGCGACCTAGACCGGGGCCGCGGCGTCCTTCGCCGCCGCCTCGCCCTGACTGGGGTGGAGCACGGCGCTGCCGGCGGAGAAGAACAGCAGCACCGCGCCGATCAGGGCGAGGACGACGAACACCCACAGCATCGGGTTGTAGGTGCCGAAACGGGTGAAGGTCAGGCCCATCAGGAACGGCCCGATGGCGGTGCCGATATTGAAGAAGGCGAAGCTCGCGCCGAACACCGACCCATAGGCCTTGTCGCCGAACCGCCGGGAAATGACGAATGGGGCCAGGTCGCCCTCGCCGCCCGAGGCAAGGCCGAGCAGGCCGACCGCGACATAGGGCGCGGCGCCGCCGGCCCCCGAGAGCAGGATCAGTATGCCGGTGGCCTGGCAGAGGAACAGCACCACGCCGACGACGCGGGGCGCGACATAGTCCAGGACCGCGCCGGTGGTCAGGCGCGCGAACAGCACCGCCAGGGCGCCGACGCCGATGATGCCGGCCGCCCCTTCCAGCGAATAGCCGCGGTCGCTGAGCAGGGCGCCCATCTGGAAGTTGACGCCGATGGACACCACCGGGACCAGGGCGAAGGCGATGGTCAGACGCCAGAACAGGCTGCCCTTTAAGATCGTCCAGAACGACGCCTTGCGCTCGGCGGCCTCTTCCGGCGTTTCCTTGACGCTGCGGTCGCGCGGCTTGTCCTTCACCAGGACAAGGACGTTGGGCAGGCCGATGGCCACGACGATGACGGCCAGGGCCAGCATGGCGTTGCGCCAGCCCATGTCGCCGATCAGATAGGCGGCCACCTTGGGCCCCAGGAAAGCGCCGACGCCCACGCCGGCGGCGGCGATTGAGACGGCCAGACCCAGCCGTGTCTTGAACCATGGCGGCAGCAATGGGATGTAGGTCGGGTAGCTGGTGGTCGCCCCGACCAGACCCATGGCGGCGGCGCAGAGCAGCAATAGCGGCAGGCTGTTGGCCTGGCTGAAGGCCACGAGCACCAGGGGCAGGAGCAAGACCCCGGTTAGCGCCACGGGGCGTACGCCCTTACGGTCGGTCCAGCCGCCCATGTAGCCGTTCAGCGCGGCGGCGACGAAGGTGGCGATCAGAGGGATCATCCCGAACTGACTGCGGGTCAGCCCGAGTTCTTCAAGAATGGGTTTTTGGAACAGGCCGAAGGAATAGATGAAGATCGGCCCGAAACCGACCGCCAGCCCTATAGAGGCACCGAGCGCCACCCACCAACGTCGCATGCGCGCCCTCCCGAGGCTGCTCTAGTTGTCGGCGAACTTGACCGCTTTCGGCGGCGAGTCAAAGGCCCGTGTGGCGTCCTGCCGCCATCGACGCGGAGCCCTAAGGCCAAGTTTGTTGAGCTTCGGCCGAGATTGCCCGATGCTTCGGGTTGCGACAGGCTTTGGGCGGGTGCCGGTCGAAGCAGAACAGCGCGGACTAGGGAGAGACCAACTATGGTGCCGACAGAGCGTTACACTAAAGTAGCCGTGGCCCTTCACTGGGCCATCGCCGCGTTCATTCTGGCCAATCTTTCGCTAGGCATTGTGATGGAGGGGTTCAAGCCCGATACGGCCCGTATCGCCGCGGTGCGCCTGCACGAATCGTTCGGCCTCTCCGTCTTCGTCCTCACCCTGGTGCGGATCGCCTGGCGTCTGACGCACAAGCCGCCGCCCTTCGACCCGCACACGCCGGCCTGGGAAAAGCTGGCCGCGCACGTGACCCACGGCTTTCTCTATTTCCTGATGCTGGCCATGCCGATCATGGGTTGGCTGATCATCTCGTCGAACTGGCGCCGGCCGATGATCATCTACTGGACCTTGGAGCTGCCGCCCTTCGGGCCCGTCCAACAGCTGATGCCCGGCCCGGACAAAACCGCCTTGCACGATACTTTCGTGCAACTGCACGTCGCCGGAGCGCTCATTCTGTTCCTGCTTCTGCTGCTGCACGTGGCCGCGGCCCTGAAGCACCAGTTCTGGGAAAAGCAGCCGGAATTCCGCCGTATGTGGATCGGCAAAAACTGAGTGGATAGACCGTGACGGAAGCGTTTGATTTTGACGTCGCGGTTGTCGGGTATGGGCCGACCGGGGTGCTGGTGTCGGCCCTGCTGGCGCAGCGGGGCCTCTCGGTCTTGGCGGTCGACAAGGCCGCCGAGATCTACCCCAAGCCGAGGGCCCTGACCGGCGACCACGAACTGCTGCGTATCCTGCAGAGGATCGGGGTGGCCGAGCCGATCATGGGGGGCGCCCGGCTGCACACCCAGGTGGAGTATCTGGGCGGCGACGGGGCGCCGATCATGACCATCGAGGTAGGCCCCCCGCCCTATCCGCTGGGCTGGCCGCCGGCCTTCCACTTCCTGCAGCCGCAGCTCGAGGCGATCCTGCGCGAGGCGGCGGCGGCCAGAGGCGTGCAGACGCGGCTGAGCATGGGGCTGGAGCGCTTCGACCGGGACAAGGACGGCGTCGACCTCGTCCTCGCGGACGGGACGACTCGGCGCGCGCGATGGCTGCTGGCCTGCGACGGCGCGGCCAGCCCGGTGCGCCGAGCACTTGGGATTGGCAACGAGGACCTGGCGTTCGACGAATGGTGGGTGGTGGTCGACGCGCGGCTGAAGTGGCCGACGCCGCTGCCGGAGCACACCACCCAGTACTGCCGCCCTTCGCGGCCCGGAAGCTTCGTAATCGGCCCCGGCGACCTGCTGCGCTGGGAGCTGAAGGTGCTGCCGGAGGAGCGGCCCGACAGCTTCGCCGACGAAGCGGTTCTGCGCGCCGCGTTGGCCGACTTCGTCGATCCCGACGCGATCGAAATCTGGCGTAGCGCGGTCTACCGGTTCCACGCCATGGTCGCCGACTGCTGGCGGCAGGACCGGGTGTTCCTGCTCGGCGACGCTGCCCACCAGATGCCGCCGTTCCTGGGCCAGGGCCTGTGCGCCGGGGCGCGGGACGCGGCCAACCTGGCCTGGAAGCTCGCCCTGGTGGAGACGGGCGGCGCCGACGCCGCCCTGCTCGACAGCTACGAGACCGAGCGCAAGCCGCACGTGCGCCAAGTGGTGGCCCTGGCCAAGGATCGTGGGCTGGTCATCGGCGAGCTCGACCCGGCGGCGGCGGCGGCGCGCGACACCGAGATGCGGCGCAAGCGGGCGGCGGGCGAACTGGCCACCCTGCGCCACAAATACATCCCCGGCCTGAAACATGGGCTGATCGGGCGTGGCCCAGGCGGCGAGCCCGGCCCCGAGGCCGGCGCGTTGTTTCCCCAACCGCGCCTGCGTGACGCCGCCGGACGCCAAGGGCTGATGGACGACCTCGTCCCCGCGGGTTTCCTGGTGGTCTGGCGCGGCGTGGCCCAGCCGGACTGGCTAGACGAGGCTGCGGGCGAGGCGATGCGGCGGCTGGGCGCGACGTCGGTCGCCATCGACGGCGCCGATCTCAGCGAAGTTGGCGCCGTGTTCGCAGACTGGGCCGATGCCGCCAAGGCCAAGGCGACCATCGTGCGGCCGGACCGCTACGTCTACGCCGTGGCCGAGAACGGCGCGGCGCTGTCGCGCCTGCTGTCGCAGGCCGCCGACGGCCTCGAAGGCCTGTCTAGCCACCCGACAGCGCCTGGTAGTCCTCGACGCTGACAACCGGGTTGGAGATCTTGCCGACCTTCTCGATTTCGACCTCCACCACGTCCCCGGCCTTCAGGAAGATCGGCGGCTTGCGCGAGGCGCCGATGCCGTCCGGCGTGCCGGTGGCGATCAGGTCGCCGGGGTTCAGGGTGATGACCTCGGAGATGTAGGCGATCACCTGGCCGATGTCGTAGATCATCTGGCTGGTCGAACCGCGCTGCATCACCTCGCCGTTGACGCGGGTGACGATCTCCAGGCCTTGCGCGGGATCGCCGATCTCGTCGGCGGTAATGATATCGCCCATTGGGCCGCTGCCGTCGGCGTTCTTGCCCACCGCCCACTGCTGGGTATGGCGCTGGTACGTCCGGGCCGAGACGTCGTTGAAGACCGCATAGCCCATCACCCCGGCCAGCCCGGCAGCCGCGTCGACCCGCGACAGGCGCTTGCCGATCACCGCGAGGAGCTCGCCCTCCCAGTCGAGCTTCTCCTCGACCGCGGGCACGGGCGCGCCGTCGGTGGTGAGCGAGGCGGTCCAGCGGGCGAACAGGGTCGGATAGGGCGGCAGGTCGGTGCGACCCACCTCCTCAGCATGGGCGCGGTAGTTGAGGCCCACGCAGAACACCCGCGCGCCGGCGGGCGCGGCGGGGGCCTCGACAACCTCGCTGCGCGCGACCGAAGGTTCACCGGCGCCCGCGAGATGCGCAGCTGGATCGCGATAGAAGGTCTCGACCTCGGCCAGCGGCGTCAGCCGGTCGTCCGGTCCCAGCCGGCCGATCCAGACGTCGCCATCTCGGCGATACCCGACCAGTTTCATATGTCGTCCCCTTTCACAGGATTTCTCGAGCTTTGGATTTTGCTTCCTCGATTTCTCATCTAGCGAGGCGCACGGTCGACATAATTCGCAAGGGAACGGCTCATGGATCTCGGCATTAGCGGACGCAGGGCGCTGGTTTGCGCTTCGTCACAGGGCTTGGGCCTGGCCTGCGCGACCGCCCTGGCGCGCGAGGGCGTGCTGGTCACGCTCAACAGCCGCAACGCCGAGCACCTGGATGAGGCGGCCCGAGGCATTGAGGCGGCCTTTGGCGTCCGGCCGGCGACCATCGTCGCCAACATCAACAGCGAAGCGGGCCGCCAGACGCTGCTGGACGGGTGCGGCGAGGTCGACATCCTGGTCAATAACAACGCCGGTCCGCCACCCGGCGCCCTGCCCGACTGGGACCACGCCGCCTGGCTGGCGGCGATCGAGGCCAACATGCTGGCGCCCATCCTGCTGATCCGGGCCCTGGTCCCAGCCATGCGCGAGCGCCGTTTCGGCCGCATCGTCAACATCACCTCGGCGATGGTGAAGACGCCGCGCACGCGGATGGCGTTGTCGACCGCCGCCCGCACCGGCCTGACCGCCTTCTCCAAGGCTCTCAGCCTCGAGATCGCCAAGGACAATGTTACCATCAACAACCTGCTGCCCGAGCGGATCGACACCGGGCGCCAGGAATTCATGGCCACCAAGATGATGGCCGACTTGAACATCGACCGGCCGGAGGCGCGCCGGCGCATCGCCGAGACGGTCGCCGCCAAACGCTTCGGCCTGCCCGAAGAATTCGGCGACGCCTGCGCATTCCTTTGCAGCGCTCAGGCCGGTTTCATCTCCGGGCAGAACCTGTCGCTCGACGGCGGCTCCTATGCCGGGCTGATCTAGTGAGCACGCCCTTCGATGCGGATGTCCTGATCGTCGGCGGGGGCATCGTCGGCATCTCGACGGCGATGCAGCTGGCCGAGCGCCGACCGGAGCTGTCGATCCTGGTGGTGGAGCAGGAGGACGCGCTGGCCGGCCACCAGACCGGCCACAACAGCGGCGTGATCCATGCCGGCGTCTATTACGCCCCGGGCAGCTTCAAGGCCGAGTTCTGCAAGAAGGGGGCGGCGGCGACCTTCGACTTCTGCGCCCGCCATGACCTGCCCACCGAGCGCTGCGGCAAGCTGATCGTCGCCACCAACGCCATCGAAGCCAGCCGCCTGCAGGACCTGCGCGTCCGCGCCGAGGCCAACGGTCTTGACCCTGAATTTCTCGACGAGGCTGCCTTGCGCGCCCTCGAGCCCAACATCGTCGGCGTCTCTGCGATCCTGGTCGCCTCCAGCGGCATCACCGACTACCCGGCCATCACGCGGAAGATGGCCGAGCTGGCCGCCGCCAGCGGCGTCGTCATCCAATGCGGCGCCGGGGTTCTCGAGCTCAGGGAAGAGAACGACGCCGTCATCGCCGCGACGACACGCGGCGAGTTTGGCGCCCGCCACGCTATCGTCTGCGCCGGCCTGATGGCCGACCGGCTGGCGGAGATGTGCGGCCTGAATCTCGATTTCCGGATCGTGCCGTTCCGAGGGGAGTATTTCCGCCTGCCCGAGACCAGGAACGACATAGTTCGCCATCTCATCTATCCGGTCCCCAACCCGGAACTGCCCTTCCTCGGCGTCCACCTGACGCGGATGATCGGCGGCTATGTGACAGTGGGTCCCAACGCGGTGCTGGCCCTAGCCCGCGAGGGCTACAGGTGGCGCGACGTTAGCCTGCGGGACCTGGCGGAGATGGCCGCCTTCCCCGGCTTCTGGCGCATGCTCGGCGGCCATGGGCGCGCGGGCGTCGCGGAGCTGCGCAACTCGCTGTGGCGCAAGGGCTACCTCGACCAATGCCGCAAATACTGTCCGCAGCTGGAGCTCGACGACCTGCAGCCCTACCCCGCCGGGGTGCGCGCCCAGGCGGTCATGCGTGACGGCTCGATGGTCCATGATTTCCTCGTCCGCCGCTCCAGCCGCAGCCTGCACGTCTGCAACGCGCCGTCTCCGGCCGCCACCTCCGCCCTGCCTATCGGTGAGCACCTGGTCGGCGAATTCGAACGCAGCTTTGGGCCGGCCGTGTCATCGAGCTAGGGCGGGCCGCTTTCCACCCATTGCGGACTGTCCTCTCACTGGCGAGCGGCCCCAGCAGTAAACTGCGTGGCGGGGGGTTCCACGGAGGCCGCTATGGCTCAAGCAGATCTCTTCCGCACCTCTCGAAAGCCCTGGAATGCGGGGCGCATCATCGGACCGAAGGCCCCACTCAAACCCAAGCACGTCTGGGCGATACGCCACCAACTCAAGACCACGCGCCGGGCTCGGGACCTCGCATTGTTCAACTGCGCGCTCGATTCAAAGCTGCGCGCCTGCGACCTGGTCAGGCTCCGTGTGGCCGACCTGGCCCCGGGCGGAACGGTTCGGCAAAGGTCGACGGTTATTCAGCAGAAAACAGGGCGCCCGGTCCCGTTTGAGATCACCGAACCGACGCGAGCCGCGGTGGGAGCTTGGCTGGCGGTGCGAGGCGGGCGCACCGATGATTGGCTGTTCCCTAGTCGCAGCCGCAACGGCAATCACATCACGACGAGACAGTACGCCAGGATCGTAGATCGATGGGTTTCGATGATCGACCTCGACCCGCAGGCTTTCGGCACACACAGTCTGAGGCGCACCAAGGTGGCACTCGTCTACAAGAAGACCGGCAATCTGCGCGCCTGCCAGCTCCTGCTAGGACACGGCAAGCTGGAAAGCACGGTTCGCTACCTGGGAATTGAGGTGGAGGACGCACTGCAGATGTCCGAGCAGGTCGAGCTCTAGGTTCATGGCTAGGCGGGTTGGGCCGCCTACGTCCTCTTTGGGTGGGAAGCGGACGTCGTCGGGATTGGGTTTAGCCCACGCCGAAGTTACTGTGAGGTCATGTCAAGTCTTCCACCGGGCGCGATGCCGAGCGTCCTATTCCTCCTCGGGTTGTTCCACGTCTTCTACGGCGAGCGATGGGTCGGCATTTTGGCCCTCGCGGCATCAGCTCTATGCGCGTTGATCTTGTGGCTTAGAAACCGCAAGCGCGATCTCTGAAGGGGGCACGGTTGGGAAGGACACCTCGCGATCAGCGTAAGGGCAGAACTTTGACCGCAACGCTGATCGTCTGTGCGTTTGTGCTCGTCGGATTCGTTCAATGCGGCCCGATCCCGGGATGTTTCTCGTCCGACAAACTGTATACGACCGGCCACCATTTCGGCTTCCAACTCGGTATGAGCCAAGGTCGCGCCCTGGAGACAGCTCGCATGCAAGATCCGGCGATCCCCGAGGGGGCCTTGCAGACGCTCATCGGCACCATCAACGACCCTGGCGTCTCGGCGTACTCGCGAGGGACGCAGCACTTCGAGCAGCTGCGGTTGTCACGAAAGCAAAAGCTGTGCTGGTCGCAACGGAACACGGTGCTGCGGTTCAGGGGAGGACGGCTCGTCGCGATTGTCGACGAACTCAGCCTCACCCTACCTTAGCGACGCGCTTGCAACGTCGGGAATGGGTGGGCAGCGGACGTTGGGGCCCCCGCCCGAAGGGTCCGACCCCCCAAGTAGACAGGTTCCGCGACCTAGCCCGGGAGCTAGAAGCGACGAAGATGAAGGGGGTTCGAAGAGACGGTGCGCCAGCCCGCGCCGAAGGAACAGCCTATGGATCACGATCCTCAGAGCTAGCGGCTTGGCGCTCAGCCGCGTCAGCGATGTCGTCCCACCGGCGAGCCATATCTAGAAGCTGATCCCGCTGAGGATGCGACATGGTGCGGGCAAGCTCTCGGCAGTCCTTAGCGTTGCCCCGGTAGTCTTCAACCTTACGCATGGCGCCCGCGACTAGCGACGACGCCGGTTGTCATTGTCGGAAGGCTCTCCGCCGAGCGTCGCGCGGTAATCCCGCAGGACCTTCTTGGCGCGCTCTACCTGAGCCTGGAGGTCACGGCACGCCTCTTCCGCATCCTCTAAGGACGGATTTTCGACGGGAGAACTGTCGGGTATCAGACTGATGCTCGCCAAAACGCGGATATCTGAAAGCCGTTCCGCGAGGCACGAGGGAACGGTTAACAACCTCGACCTCCGCGTGATGTCGGCAGCATCGTGTGATGATCCAATGCTCTTCCGCATCCGTATGCTTGCGGAGGTGATCGATGATCTTGCCGTCCCGCCGCGATCTGATCCTGGGCATCGCCGCTATCTCGGCGTCGAATGCGCACGCAGCGACGCTGCCCCGGGCCCTGGTGTTCGCGGCCTACCGTAACGGTCGAAAGATCGGCGAGCACCGCCTGAGTTTCGAGGGTGCGGGCGAGGCTCTGACCGTCCGTGTCCGAGCCGAGATGGCCGTGAAGATCGGCCCCGTCACCGTGTTTCGCTACCTTCATGAGGTGACGGAACAGTGGTGGAGCGGGCAGTTCGAGGCGCTGTCCTCGCGCACCAACTCGAATGGTAAGGGTGAGAGCGTCGAAGCTCAAAGAACGCCCGGCGGCGTATCGATCCGCGCAGGGGCGGCGAGCGTGACAGGCCCAGCGGCCACCTTGCCCATGACCCATTGGAACCGGCGGACTGTTGGAGCGCCGCTGTTCAATCCGCAGACCGGTAAGCTGCTTGCCCTCACGGTAAGGGACCTGGGAGAGGAGGCGCTCGTCGCCCCCGACGGCAGGGTGCTGAAGGCTCGCAGATACGCCTTCACGGGCGATGCTTGGATCGAGAACTGGTACGATGGCCAGGGCGTCTGGACCGCGCTGCGCGGCCGCCTGGATGATGGCTCGACCATGGACTATCGCCGGATTTAGGCGGGCGCGAGCACGCATTGGACGACGTTGGTGCGGCCGGTCGAGAAGCCTGCTTGGCAATAGGCCAGATAGAAGCGCCAGAGCCTGCGGAAGCGTTCGTCGAACCCGAGCTGGCTGACCTGCGCCCAGGCGGCCTCGAAGCGGTGTGTCCAGGCCGCGAGGGTCCGCGCATAGTCGTCGCCGAAGCGGCGCAGTTCGGTGATGTCGAGGCCGGCCTCGCCGGTGGCGTTGCCGAGGCTCCGCTCGCCAGGCAGCGCGCCACCCGGGAAGATGTACTTCTGGATGAAATCCGCCTGGCTGCGATAGGCCTCGTAGAGGTCGTCGCGGATGGTGATGATCTGCAGGCCCGCGCGGCCGCCCGGGGCCAGGCTCTCGCGGACCTTGCCGAAATAGGCGGGCCAGTAGGCCTCGCCGACGGCCTCGAACATCTCGATGGAGGCGACGCGGTCATACACGCCGGTAACGTCGCGGTAATCGACGAGCCGCACCTCGGCGCGGTCGGTGAGTCCCGCCTCGAAGAGGCGCCTGCAGGCATAGTCGTGCTGGTTCGGGGAGATGGTGACGGCGGTCACCCGCGCCCCCTCGCGGGCGGCGAACTCCGCGAAGCCGCCCCAGCCACAGCCGATCTCAAGGACCGAATGGCCGGGCCGCAGATCCATGGCGCGGGCGAGCGCGCGATACTTGTTGGCCTGGGCCTGGGCGAGCGTCTCGCGGCCGTCGTTGTAGAGCGCGGCCGAATAGGTCATGCTGGGGTCCAGCCATGCCTTGTAGAAGGCCTCGCCGAGGTCGTAGTGAGCCTCGATGTTGCGACGTGAGCCGCGGCGGGTGTTGCGGCGCAGGGCGTGGCGCATCCACTCGACCGCCCGCACCATGGGCGCGCCGCGGATCAGGGCGGAGATGCGGTCGAAGTTCAGCGCCAGCACGGTCAGCAGCGCGGTGAGATCGGGCGTATCCCACTCGCCCGCCACGTAGCCTTCGGCGAAACCGATGTCGCCCGAGGCGATGACCCGGCCCATGAAGCGATAGCTGCGCACTCGGATGAGGCCTTGGGGGTGCAGGTCGTCGGCCCCGAGATTCACCGTCCCGCCGTCGGGCAGCACGAAGGTCAGGCGGCCAAACGACCAGTGTCGGCCAAGGCGCGAGATCGCCCAGCGGAACCTTCCCGGCGCCCGTCGGGGCCGGCTCGCCAGGGTGTCGACGGGAAGCGTGGTCATGGGATCAGTTCCAGCCCAGCGTTCTGGCGATGCGCGCGCCGATGAAGACGGTGGCGCTGGCGGAGACCGCCGTGGCGAAGGCGCCCCAGCCCATGTCGATCACGGTCAGCCGGGTCGGCCAGGCGTTGAGGGTCGCTTGATTGGTTAGGTCATAGGTTCCGTAGGCCACCAGCCCGAATAGGGCCCCGCGCACGGCGGCCGGGCGCCAATCGCCGCTGGCCAGCGCGGGGGTGACCACGAAGAACGAGGCTCCGGCCACGTAGATCAGGTAGAAAAGGGCGGCCGGCGCCAGCCGCACCTTCTCGGCGAGGATCTGGCCGATGGCCGGCTGGTAAACCGACTTGAAGGCGTTGGTCAGCCAGATGAAGTCCATTAGGCCGAACACGGCGGCGAAGATCACAAAGCAAAGCGCATAGCTCCACATGGCGGATCTCTAGGCTCCTTTGGGGGCGCGGGGCGGCAGGGGGAAGAAGCGGCTGGTGCGGGCGGCGTAGGCGTCGAAGGCAGGGCCGTGCGCTTCCCGCATCGCCCGCTCCAGCGGCGGGACGCCCGAGACGTAGTTGAGCAACACGAACATCTGGAGGGGCGCGGCGAGCGACCACCCTCCCTGGGCGTATCCCGGGGCAAGGGCGAGCGGGACGAACGCGGTCCAGGTCAGCAATTCGAAGAAGTAGTTGGGGTGTCGGGACCAGGCCCACAGGCCCGCGTCGGCGATGCGACCGCGGTTCGCCGGGTCGGCCTTGAAGCGGCTGAGCTGGGCGTCTGCCAGGGATTCACCCGTCCAAGCGACCGCGAACAGCAACAAACCGACGTAATCCTCCGGCCTTCCGAACGGCGTCGTGTTCTGTGCGGCGACGTGGACGGCGCTCGCCAGGATCGCCCCCGCCGGCGCCTGACTCAACGCGAACGAAAGCATGCGTCGCTGGAAGGCCGCGCCCCAGTCCCGGCGGAAGCCGGTGTAACGGCGATCCTCCTCGGCCGAGGCGCGCACCCGGTTCAGCATGTGCAGGCCAAGGCGCAGTCCCCAGAGGCCGGCCAGTACCGCGACCACGACCTGGCGGGTGGTGGGCGTTCCGACGCCCGACAGGGCGGCCACGACGCAGGCCATGCCCGTGCCGAGTACCCAGAAGACGTCGGTCCAACCTCCGTCGCCAACGCGGCGCTGGAACAGCCAGGCGGCGGTCATGACGCCGGTCATGGCGGCCATCATCAGGGCGGCGATCGCCAGGGCTGTCATGGCGCGCGGCTCAGATGCCGGCGAAGGGCTGGAAGAAGCGGCCGATGACGTCCCGCATCACCAGCGGCGCGTCGGTCGAGGCGAGGCAGACGCAGGCGCCGTCGCGGGCCACCACGGGGCTGTGCTCGACCCGCTCGTCAGTGGCCACGAAATCGCCGGGACCGTAGACACCGTCGTCGTCGGCGAAGCTGCCCTCCAGCACGCAGGTGAACTCGCGGCCGGAATGGGTATGGCGCGGCAGCACCATGCCGGCGCCGATGCGGAGCAGATAGACGAGCTCGCGGGAGCGGTGCTCGGTCTTCACC
This sequence comes from Caulobacteraceae bacterium, assembly GCA_947476555.1. Lineage (GTDB taxonomy): Bacteria > Pseudomonadota > Alphaproteobacteria > Caulobacterales > Caulobacteraceae > Phenylobacterium. Next base: position 3,423 of record CANJRI010000049.1, on the reverse strand, counting down.
GGCGTCACCCAGACGCCCGGGCCGATCCAGCGACGCTTGCCGACCGCCAGGCCCTCCAGCCCCTTCGGCAGGAAGGCGCTGTCTGCGGAGGCGGACCGGGCGCCGGGCGCCCGGCGCCGGCCAGGAGCCGCGATGGCGGCGAGGGCGCGGTCAAACGCAGCGTCCGACATCTGGGCCGGCGGCTCGGCCTCGAGCAGCGCGCCGCCCAGGCTTTCGAAGAAACCGGCGTCAGCCTGGCAGGTCGGACACCGGGCCAGGTGGGCCCGCACGACGAGGGCCGCGCCCGGACGCAACGTGCCGGCGGCGCAGCTGGCGATAAGGTCTTCCGAGGGATGATGATGGGGAGTCATTGGCTCTCCTCCAGCGCGGCGCGCAGTTTTTGGAGGGCGTTGCGAATGCGGGATTTCACAGTGCCCAGAGGCAGGCCCAGGGTTTCGGCGATTTCGGCGTGGGGGCAATCCTGGAAGAACGACAGCTGCACCACACGCAACTGATCCGCGCCGAGGCTGGCGACGGCCGCGCGCACACGCTCGTCCCGCTGGCGTTGGGCCCTATGGACGTCCGGCGTGGGCGGCGGCTCGGGCGCGTCGGAGGGATCGGGTTCGTAGGCCGCCGCGCGGCGGTCCCGGCGCAAGGCGTCAATCCGCAGGTTACGGGCGATGCGGAAAATCCAGGTGGCGGCGGACGCCTGCGACGGATCGAACAGCGCCGCTTTCCGCCAGACGACGACGAGCGCTTCCTGGGCGAGCTCGTCCGCTTGGGCGGGCGAGACGCCCAAGCGGATGAGATAACTCTTCACCCGCGGCGCGAAGTGTTGGAACAGGGCGGCGAAGGCATCTCGATCCTGATGCCGGGCGATCGCGACGACCAAGGCGTCCGCGGCCGACCTCTGGGGGGCGTTGGAGGACGCGTTCACCGATCGCCCCGAGGGCCGGCCGGCATCGAAATTTTGAGCGATTGCCCCATGCATGCCCTTCATACGTGGAGCACGGCGACTTGGATCAGCGCCGCGCTCCTGATCCAATCAGATGTGGCCACCGTATTACAGCCAGGGTCCTCCAAGGGAACACAACTGGATGTCGGCGACGAGCGGAACCAAGCGAATTGCGGTGATCGGTGGCGGCATCTCGGGGCTGTCGTCAGCATGGCTGCTCTCCCAGCGGCATGAGGTGACGGTATACGAGGCCGGGTCCCGGCTGGGCGGGCACAGCCATACGGTCGACGCGCAGGTGGATGGAGTCCGCGTGCCGGTGGACATGGGTTTCATCGTCTACAATGAGCTAACCTATCCCAACCTGACGGCCCTGTTCGCGCACCTGGGTGTGGCTACGCGGGCTACGGACATGTCCTTCGCGGTTTCGCTGGAGGGCGCGAACGTGGAGTATGGCGGCGTCGGCCTCGCGCCGCTGCTGGGGCGACCATCGAACCTGCTTCGCCCGCGCTTCTGGGGAATGTTACGCGACCTGATCAGGTTCTACCGCGAGGCGCCCCTCGACCGTCCCGCGCTGTCGGACGACGTTTCGCTTGGCGACTATCTCGACACCGCCGGATACGGTGTGGCGTTCCAGCAGGATCACCTTCTGCCGCAGGCGGCCGCGATCTGGTCGGCGCCGGTCGAGACCATCCGCGACCTTCCCGCGTCCGCCTTCATCCGGTTCTTCGAGAACCACGGCTTGCTGCAGCTCGCAGGCAGGCCGTTGTGGCGCACGGTGGAAGGGGGCAGCCGCGCCTATGTCGAGAAGCTCGCCCAGCCTTTTGCGGAGCGCGCGAGGACGGGTGTTTCCGTCAAGTCGGTCCGGCGGGACGGCGACGGCGTGTGGGTCTCGGATTCGCGGGGCGTCAGCGAACGGTTCGACGATGTGGTGATCGCCGTCCATGCCCGCGAAGCCCTGGCCATGGTACATCAGCCGACCGTGCGCGAACGGGCGACGCTGGGCGCGTTCGGCTACACTCGCAATTTGGCTGTGCTGCACACGGACGTGCGCCTAATGCCGCGCCGCTCGGCGGTATGGTCCGCGTGGAACTACCTCGGCGCCTTAGATGTGGATGGGCGGCGCCAGCTCTGCGTTACCTACTGGATGAACATGTTGCAGGGCTTGAAGACACCGCGCCCGCTTCTGGTGACCCTCAACCCGGTGACCGCGCCCGATCCCAGCCAGGTGCTCAACACCGAGGTGTTTGAGCACCCCTTGTTCGATGGCGCGGCGCTCCGCGCCCAGCGGCAGCTGTGGTCGCTCCAGGGGCAGGGCGGGCTCTGGTACTGCGGGGCCCATTTCGGCGCGGGATTCCACGAGGATGGCCTCCAGGCCGGTCTCGCGGTCGCCGAGGCGCTGGGGGGCGTGCGGCGCCCCTGGCAAGTCCCGAACGAGTCGGACCGTATCCACCTCTCGCCGGCGGCGGCAGCGGTAATGGCCGCGTGATGGAAGCCGCGCGGGCCTCGCGTCTCTACAACGGGACCGTGACGCACACGCGGCTGCGTCCGCGCATGCACCGCCTGCAGCGGAAGATCCCGATGCTGCTCGTTGACCTGGACGAATTGCCGAACCTCAAATTGCTGCTACTCGCCGTCGACCGCCCTGGTCCTCTTTCGATCGATGGTCGCCACCATCTGAGCGGTGTGCGCGGGTCGCTCAAGGGGGAGGTGCAGGAGCGCCTGACCGCCGAGGGGCTGCAAGGGGGCGGGCCCGTGCGCCTGCTATGCATGCCAGCTGTCTTCGGTCAGGTGTTCAATCCGCTCAGCGTGTACTTCTGCCATGAGCCGAGCGGCGCGCTGTCCGCGATCCTCTATGAGGTGAACAACACCTTCGGCGGGCGGCACTGCTATGTGCTGCCGGTCACCGACGAAGGCGCCGTGAAGCATGGATGCGCGAAGACCTTTCGCGTCTCGCCGTTCCTCGACATGGACCTCGTCTACACCTTTTCGATCAGACCGCCGGGTCAGCGGGTCGGCATCGCCATCCAAGTCGCCGACCGTCAGGGCCCAATGCTCTCCGCCGCCTTCAGCGGCGTCGCCGAGCCCCTCACCGACCGCGCCTTGGCGATGATGTTGCTGCGCCATCCGTTGCTGATGATCGAGGTGCTGGGCGGCATTCATTGGGAAGCCCTCAAGATGCTGCTCAAGGGTATCCCGCTGAGACCGGGCCCCCGAGAACGGCGGAAGCAGGACGCCGGACGGCTCGACGAAAGGCTCGCGCCGTGAGGGACCAGCGTCCGCTTTCGGTCACTTCTTGAAAGGTTCGCTCCTGTCGCAGCCCTGCCGCTAACGATGCTGCTCGTGTCCGCCGTCAGCGCCAATGAGACAGATTCAGGGTTCCAGCTAGCGGAGGGTTTTGGTCTCATCGCAGTGACGTAGGAACGAAGATGAGATCAAAACCCTTGCCCTCGAAGGCGACCCCCGGCGAGCGGGTGGTGAAGGATATCCGG
>CANJRI010000048.1 GCA_947476555.1 Caulobacteraceae bacterium | reverse complement strand
CCTGGTCGTCGGCGCCGACGAGGACGTGTTCGAGATGAACAACGGCTGCGTCTGCTGCACGGTGCGCGGTGACCTGATCCGGGTGCTCTCCGGCCTCATGAAGCGCAAGGGACGGTTCGACGCGATCATCGTGGAGACCACGGGCCTCGCCGATCCCGCCCCGGTGGCCCAGACCTTCTTCGTCGACGAGGACGTCAAGGCGCGGACGCAGCTCGACAGCGTCACCACCGTCGTCGACGCCAAGCACCTGCCCCTGCGGCTGAAGGATTCCCGTGAGGCGGCCGAACAGATCGCCTTCGCCGACCAGATCATCCTCAACAAGACCGACCTGGTCTCCGAGGCCGAGCTGGCCGAGGTGGAAAGCGCCATTCGCCGGCTAAACCCGCTGGCCCCGATCCACCGGGCGCAACGATCGAACGTGCCCTTGGACACCATCCTCGGCCGCGGCGCCTTCGACCTGGCGCGGGTCACCGAGCTGAGCCCGGCGTTTCTCAACACCGGCCACGGCGAGCCGGGCCACGTGCATGACGAGCACTGCGGACACGACCATCATCACGACCACGACCATGATCACCACCACCACCATCACGGCGAGATCCACGACCATGTGGCCGAGAGCGGGATCACCTCGGTGTCGCTGCGGGCCGACCGGCCGCTGGACGGGACGAAGATCGCCGCCTGGCTGAACGACCTGCTGGCGGCCCAGGGCGTCGATATCCTGCGGGCCAAGGGCATCATTGACGTCAAGGGCGAGGATCGGCGGCTGGTGTTCCAGGCCGTGCATATGATCCTGGAAGGCGATCTTCAGGGGCCCTGGCGCTCGGAAGCCGACCGGTACTCCCGCCTGGTGTTCATCGGTCGCAACCTGAACGAAGCGGCGCTGAAGGCCGGCTTCGAAGCCTGCATCGCCAAATGAAAAAGGCCCGCCGGTTTCCCGGCGGGCCCTTCCGAAACTCTGGCGAGGAGACCTAGATCTCTTCGTTGATCAGGGCGACTTGATAGAAGCCGTTGCCCTGCAGCTGGTTCATCACGTCCATGAAGTCGCCGTAGCGGACGTCACGGTCGGCGCGGATATAGACGCGCTGTTCGGTCGGGGGCAGCGTGGGATCATCGATCTTCAGCTGGTCCGAGAGGGCGCCGACCAGGCCATCGAGGGTGGTCGCGGTCTCGCCGATGAACACCCGCTTGCCGGCCTGCAGGTTGATGAGCGTGGGCTCCTTCACCTTCGTGCCTGGGGGCGGCGGGACCGCCGGCGGAAGGTCGAGCTTCACGAACGCCGTGGAAGGCGGAATCGACACCATGAAGATGATGAGAAGCACGAGCATCACGTCCACGAAGGGCGTGACGTTCATGTCGCTGTTTTGGCCGAGGTCGAACTTGCCCCCGCCCTTGCCGCCGACTTTGGCCGCCATGCGTCCTGGTTCCCTAACTCGGGTTCGCGGCCGTCCGCGCCCGTCGCGGGGAGCTTTGGCAAGCCGGATCGGGCTTGTAAAGCGCGAAAGCGCGCGAACCTTGTCCCAACCGGGTGTGGCGCCCTACTGGGAGGGCGCATGAACCCTCAATTCGACGCTTTCGTCACCGCCGCCCTGTTCGACAGCACCGGCGGAGCGGCCTTCGCGCTCGGCGACGGGACGGTGCGCTTCGAGGACGGAACGACGCTCGAGGCCCATGACGGCGCCGTGCTGGCCGCCGCCGTTCATCCCTCCGGCCGGGGCATCGTCACCGGCGGCGACGACGGCCGTCTGGTCCTGAGCCGTCCGGAAGGGGCCGAGGCGATCGCCGAATCGCCTGGCAAGTGGATCGAAGCGGTGGCGGTCAGTCCTGAGTCGGGCCTGATCGCCTTCGCCGCCGGCCGCGAGGTGCATGTGCGCGACTTGGCCGATCCGGCCTTCACCCGCGTCTTCGTCCACGACCGATCGGTGTCCGACCTCGCCTTCGACCCCAAGGGGCGGCGGATCGCGGCGGCCACCTACGGCGGCGCCTGGCTCTGGTACGCCCGGATCGAGAGCCAGAAGCCGACGGTGATGAAATGGGCGGGCAGCCACATCTCCGTGCTGTGGAGCCCCGACGGCCGGTTCCTGGTCAGCGCCATGCAGGAGAATCAGCTGCACGGCTGGCGGGTCGCCGACGAAAAGAACATGCGGATGGGCGGCTATCCGGCCAAGCCCCGCAGCCTGGCCTTTCTGTCCAAAGGCCAGTTGCTGGCCAGTGCGGGAGCCAGCGGCGCGGTGATCTGGCCTTTCGCCGGCAGCTCGGGGCCCATGGGCAGGGAAGCGGCGGAGGTCGGCTACGACCAGAACGCGCTGGTGACCCGGGTCGCGGCCACGCCGGGCGGAAGCTGGGTCGCCGCCGGCCTGGAGGACGGCAAGGTCTGGGCCCTCGATCTGCGCGGCAAGCGGGTGGTGACGCTCCGCGAGCCCACAGGCTCGCCGGTCAGCGCCCTGGCCATCACGCCGGACGGCGCGCGGGTGGCGTTCGGCGACGAGGCGGGCGGCGCGGGGGTCGCGGAGATCTAGCGGCGGTCGCGGACGGCGGCGTAGGCCTGCGCGCCGGCTTCCATCCGGGCCTGCGAGAAGCGGTCGCGGGCGTATTCCGCCGCCGCGGCCGGATCGTCGAAGATGTCCCGCGGAGGTGGCGTGCTCTGGGCTCCCAAGAGGCCCGCGATCGAGACGCGGCCGCTGGGCGGCGACGGCGGGCGGGCGCGGGCCGGCGCCGGCGCTTCGGGCGCTTGGGCGGCGGGCGTGGGTTCGGCGGGCCGCTGGGGCGCGGGGCCGATCACATGTCCGAGAATTCCAGAGAGCAGACTCATGGTCGGCCGTGCATAGCCCCCACAGGCTTAAGACCGGGTTAGGGCATATCCCTAACGGCGCTAATCGAAGCCCCGCAACTCGGCCCAGGTCTCCAAGGGGTCGCGCGACGAGCGCAGGGAGTTGATCGGGGCGGACTCGTCCCGATAGCCGAGCGCCATGCCGGAGCAGACCATCTCGGTGTCCGGGAGGTCCAGGAACCGACGCAGGGTCTGGCCATAGTTGGACCAGTACCGCTGGGGGCAGGTGTCGAGGCCGCGCTCGAGCGCCAGCAGCATCACCGAGTTCATCATCATGGCGACGTCGGCCCACTGCGGCGGGCCGCACCGCCGATCCAGGCAGAAGAACAGTCCCACCGGCGCGCCGAACAGCTGACCGTTGCGCGCGAACTGAGCCAGCCGGCCGGCCCTGTCCTCCCGGGCGACGTTGATGGTGGCGTACATCTCCTCGCCGATACGCGACCTACGCGATCGCAGCGGCTCCCAGAGGTCGGCCGGGTAGGACTGGAATTCCGGCTCCGGTTCGGGCGGGTTGGCGGCCGTGATGGCCTTCAAGGCGGCCAGCGGCTCTCCCGCCAGGGCGTAGACCTTCCAGGGCTGAAGGTTGCCGCCCGAGGGGGCGCGGGCGGCGAGTGCGAGGATTTCGCGGACCACGGACGCCGGAACCGGATCGGGCCTGAAAGCGCGGATGGAGGCCCGGCGGTTCACCGCCTCGGTCACGTTCATCTTGCGGCAACCCTATTTTTGGACCCTGTTCGGATAGCACCCACTCCTTAGGTCAAGGCAAGCATGGCGAGCAAAGGGGCAGGAGACTGGGCCGGGCGGATTTTCCGCGGGATGGTCGTCGCCCTGTTGATCGTATTCTTCATCGGCCCGGTCCTGGCCGTGGCCTTCTATCGGTTTGTTCCGCCGCCGGTGACCTACCTGATGGTGCAGCGGGCCTTCGAGGGCCGCGGGTTCCAGCACAAATGGACACCCCTCGAGCGGATCTCGCCCAACCTCACGCGGGCGGTGATCGCCGCGGAGGACGCCCGATTCTGCGAGCATCTGGGTTTCGACATCGAGGCCATAGAGGACGCCTTGCGGGCCAATGAGGACGGCGGACGCCTGCGAGGTGGCTCCACCATCAGCCAGCAGACCGCCAAGAACGTCTTCCTGTGGCCGCAGCGCGATTGGGTGAGGAAGGGCCTGGAGGCCTGGTTCACCGGCCTGATCGAGATCGGCTGGGGCAAGCAACGCATCATGGAGGTCTATCTGAACTCCGTGGAATGGGCCCCGGGCGTCTATGGCGCCGAAGCCGGCGCGCAGCGCTGGTTTGGAAAGTCCGCCCGCTCCCTGACCCCCACGGAGGCCGCCCGGATGGCCGCGATCCTGCCTAAGCCGCTGGCCTGGCGGGCCGCCGGCTCAGGCCCCTATGTGCGCCGTCGCTCCGGCGCGATCTCGCGTAACGCCGGGCAGGTGCGGGTCCAGGGCCTGGCGGACTGTGTGATCTAGCTCCGGTCCGGATCGCGGCTGGCGTCCTGGGTGACGCCGTAGTCCCGTGACGTCCGCCCGTCGCTCTCGCTGAACCCTTCGGCCTGCAGGCCCCGCCGCATCAGCTCGCGCACGGCCGCCGCACGGCTGGGCATGCGACGCTGGAACCTCCAGTCGTCGATGGCCACGATCTCCTCGGCCGTCAGCATGATCTGAAGGCGCTCGCCGCGGTTGCTATCAGACAACGATCCCCTCCCTCCATGCCCGCCTGGAGCGCCTCAAAAGGCGGTCAAGGCAGGGTAACGCGATAGCGCATAATGAGTTCCTTACTCATAATACACAGGCGGCGATAGTTCAAGCTTCGGCGCATTTTGAGGGATCGCCCCATTCCACTCCATTTGAGCATAAAAACATTAGCTCAAACAAAGACTTGAACGGATTCGGATTGATTTTTAGGCCCAAAAGGCGCTTGATGGGGATTGGAAGGACGCCCCATGTCTATGAACTTCGCGCAAGGGGAGCCCCCTGTCGGCCAGGCCGGCGTCAGCACCTTTGAATTCTTCGTCGATGACGCCCGTTATTCCGTTCCGACCTTGCTGATGGTCGATGCGCGGGACGAGGACGGAGCTCTGCACGCCGCCAAACGCCTGCTGGACGACAACGGCCACTATAGGGGCCTGGAGGCCTGGCTGAACGGTGAGCGGCTGTTTGGCCTGGGCTCCTATGCCGACCCCGAGACCCGGATCACCCCCCACCTCCTGCGCTAGGCCCCCACCGCCTCGCTGCCCCTACCGCCGCTTTCGGCGTTATGTGGGAGATAGAAGGCTTCAGGGAGTTCTCCATGCGCGTCGGCGTCCCCCGCGATATCAAGCCGGACGAATACCGCGTCGGGCTCCCGCCCACCGCGGTCCGGGAATATGTCACCCACGGCCACGAGGTCCTGGTCGAGACCGGCGCCGGCGTGGGCGCGGGCTATTCCGACGCCGCCTACGCCCGCGCCGGCGCGCGGATCGTCCCTGACGCCGGCGCCGTGTTCGAGGGCGCCGAACTGATCGTCAAGGTGAAGGAGCCGCAGCCCGCCGAATGGGCCAGGCTGGAGGCGCGACACATACTCTTCACCTACCTCCACCTGGCGCCCGACCCGGCGCAGGCGAAGGGCCTCCTGAACTCCGGATGCGCCGCCATCGCCTATGAGACCGTGACGGACGATGCGGGCGGCCTGCCGCTCCTCGCCCCCATGAGCGAGGTGGCCGGGCGGATCGCGGTTTTCTCCGCCGGCGAGACGCTGCTGAAGCACAACGGCGGCATGGGCCTGTTGCTCTCCGGAGTGCCAGGCGTACCGCCGGCCCGCATCTGCGTGCTCGGCGGGGGCGTGGTGGGCATGAACGCGGCCCGGATGGCCGCCGGGCTGGGGGCCGAGGTCGTGGTGGTCGAGCGCTCGATCCCGCGCATGCGGGTGCTGGACGACATGTTCCTAGGACGGATCCTCACTCGATATTCCACCCTCGACGCGGTAGAGGAGGAGGTCCTGAAGGCGGATGTGGTGATCGGGGCGGTGCTGACCGCCGGGGCCGCCGCGCCCAAGCTGGTGAAGGCCGAGCACCTGAAGAAGATGAAGCCCGGATCGGTGCTGGTGGACGTCTCCATTGACCAGGGCGGCTGCTTCGAGACCAGCCGACCCACCACCCACGCCGAGCCCACCTATGTCGTCGACGGCGTCGTGCACTACTGCGTGGCCAACATGCCGGGCGCGGCCCCGCGCACCTCCTCCGAGGCCCTGGTCCACGCCACCCTGCCGTTCGGCCTGCTGCTGGCCGACCACGGGCTGGAGGCCCTGAACCGCAGCCGGCACCTGGCGCGGGGGCTCAACGTCATGAAGGGTGAGATAACCCACCCCGCCGTCGCCGAGGCGCTGGGCCGGCCATTCGCCGACCCGTTCAAAGCCTGGGCCTGAGGGGTCTTCCGTCGCGGCGCAACCTGCGCGACATTGGCGCCCACGTTTCCGGGCGATCAAGGAAGGGAATACGCCAATGTGCGACGACGACATCAATCCGTGGGGTGAAACCGAGAACAGCGTCTCCCGGCGCACCTTCACGATGACCGCGGCCGCGGCCGCCAGCCTCAGCGCCGTTCAAGCGCACGCGCAGGCCAACGTCACCGAGCGCGACGTGCAGGTGAAGACGCCGGACGGCGTCTCGGACTCGGCCCTCTACTACCCCAACGGCCGCGGCTCCTGGCCCGGCGTGGTGGTGTGGCCGGACATCAAGGGCCTGCGCCCCGCGTCGCGCGACGTCGGCCGGCGGTTGGCGGCCCAGGGCTATGTGGTGCTGGTGGTGAACCCCTTCTACCGGTCGGCGAAGGCGCCGGCGTACGAAAGCCTCGACTTCAACCAGGCGGCCGGCCGGACCGCGCTGTTCGGCTATCGCGACGCGCTCGTCGCCGGCGAGGGCCCCTTCCGCGACGCCCGGGCGTATGTGGCCTTCCTGGACGCCCAGCCGCAGACCAACAAAGCCAAGATGATCGGCGTGCAGGGCTACTGCATGGGCGGGCCGCTCTCCTTCCAGACCGCCGGCGCGGTTCCGAACCGCATCGGCGCGGTGGCGACCTTCCATGGCGGCGGCCTGACCACCAAGGACCCGTCCAGCCCCCACCTGCTGGTCGCGAAGACCAAGGCCTCGTACCTCATCGCTGTCGCCAAGAACGACGATGCGCGCGAGCCGGAGTCGAAGGACATCCTCAAGGCCACCTTCGCCCAGACCCGGCGGCCGGCGGTCGTCGATGTCTACCAAGCCGACCACGGTTGGACCATGCGGGACTTCCCCGTTTACGACAACGCCGAGGCCGAGCGGGCCTTCAGCGAGCTGACCAAACTCTATAAGACAGCCCTGGCCTAGAGCGCGTTCCGCTAAAGTGGAAACCGGTTTTGCGATCAGAACGCGCTCAAGCTTTTGATTTAGAGCCTTTTTATCCCGTTCAAATGTTTCCATTTGAACGGGAAAGGCTCTAGCGGCCGGCCGGCGCGGCGGGGCGCGGAAACGCCCCCGCCGCGGTCGGGAACACCACCGGGCTCTCGAAGCCGTCCGCGCCGATGGCGCTGACCCCGAAGAAATAGTCGTCGATCACCACGCCTTTCAGGACGCCCTCTCCGCCGGCCGGGACCAGGCGGTTCAGACGCCATTGCGGATCGGTTGTGGGCCGCCACCAGAGGCGATAGGCGGCCGCGTCCGGAGCCGGCGTCCACTTCAGGGTGGTGTCGGGCGAAACCCCGCCGGCCAGGTCCACGCCGTGCGGCGGCGCCGGGGCGTTGGCGAGGGCCGCCATGGTGACCACGTTCAGCCGGGTGACCTGGGCGAGATAGGCGAAATCGACGCCATCGATGGTGTCCCCGTATTTGACCCCGTTCTCCGTGCGCAGGTTCTGGTGCTGGCGGGTGTAATTCTCGGTGGCCTCGGTGACCCGGATCGCCGGGAAGCCGGCGCGCAGCATCTCCACCTGGTCGCCGCCGCGGCCGTAGCGGTCGGTGCGATAGACCAGCACCACGTCGAAATTGGTCAGGTAGCGATCGGCCAGGCCGTCCATGTAGCGGGCGAGGTTGCGCGAGGGTGAGTCCAGCTCCCCGCCATTGTAGCGCCGCCGCTCGGCCTCGGCCTCGGTCTCCACCGTGCGGGTGCCTTCGGAGAACACCCGCACATGGGTGTTGTCGCGCGCGCCGTTCAGGCCCTCGGTGTTGCCGACGATATCGTTGTTGAGGTTGGCTTCCACGAACCAGCCCTGGGCCTTGGCGTAGTCGGCCAGGACCTTGCCGCCCAGGAGGCTCTGTTCCTCGCCGGACAGGGCGGCGAACACCAGGGTGGCCTTGAAGTCATACCGGCAGAGCACCCGGGCGGCCTCGATCACCGCCGCGACGCCCGAGGCGTCGTCGTTGGCGCCGGGCGCGTCGGAGGTCACGTCCATGACGTCGGTGACCCGGCTGTCCAGATGGCCGGAGATGATGATCACCCGGTTTGGGTCGGTGGTCCCGCGCTGGATCGCCACCACGTCGACGATCTCCGTGGGGGTGGGGACGCGGGCTGCGGTCACCGTGTGGCTGGGCGTCACCACCGAAAGCTTGCCGCCGCAGTCCCTAGAGATCGCCTGGAACCGCGAGGCCCCCCAACGCCGGGCCGCGCCAATGCCGCGCCGGTCGGACTTGGTGTCGGAAAGCGTGTGCCGGGTGCCGAAGCCCACCAGCGCCTGGATCGTCGCCCGCTGCTGGTCCGCCGAAACGCCGGCGGCGACCTCGCGAAGCAGTGGATGCTCGCCGCCTAAAGGCTGGGCCAGCGCTTGGCCGGGGAACAGGACGAGGGCGGCGAGGAGGGCCAGGGCGCGCATGGCGCCCAACCTAATCCCTAAGCCGCGGCCCAAGCCAGGGCGTCGGGGTCGTCGAGGGCCATCTCGTCCCAGTCGAGGTCCGGCGGCGGGCTGGAGGCGGCGGCGATCACCGCGCTCATCTCGGCGGCCGAGCTCACGCCCACCAGCACGGCCGAGGCCTCCGGCCGCGAAAGCGCGAAGCCCAGGGCGGCCTGCAACGGATCGGACCGGCCTTCGGCGATCAGCCGGCGGGCGCGGGAGATGCGGCCGGCGGCGGCCTTCAGGTGACTGGGCGCGCGGTCCGGCGGCAGGAACAGCACGCCATTGAGGAAGATGGACCGCAGGTGGATCTCGAGGCCCATCTCGGCCAGCGTCGCCAGGGTGCCGTCCAGCAGCATCCGCTGGTCGAGCAGGGAGGCCGGCGCCTGGATCACGTCGGGCTTGAAGCGACGGGCCAGGCCCACCGGGTCGTCGGAGGCATAGACGGAAACCCCGATCCGCTTGCAGACGCCGGCGTCCTTCAGGGCGCGCAGCCGGTCCCAGAGTTCCGGGCCCAGGGGCGAGAAGAGGTCGGTGGCCGAGGGCGCCAGCAGTGTGTCCACGGCGGTGACGCCCAGGCGCGCCATCTGGGCGCGCAGCTCGCTCTCGACGAGGTCCGCGCCGCGGTCGGGCCGGATGGTGGTCAGCACCAGGCGGAAAGGGCTGGGTTGGGGCAGCGACTTGCCGAGCGCGCTCTCGCTCGGGGCGTCGTGGCGACCGATCTCCAGCATCGACAGGCCGGAGCGGCCGGCGATGGCCAGGATGTCCCGGGTCTCGACCTCGCGGCCGCGCCCGCGCGCGGGGGTCGACTGGCCGAGGCCGAATTGCCCGGTGGTAAGGCCGAGTTTGTTTAACGGTGAGGTCATGCGTGGAGGCTTGGTGAAGTCCCGTTGAGCCGCCATCTTGGGGGCATGAACGCTAAGAACCCGTCACCGAGACCTTGCACGAGGGTTAAGGCGCCGTGATCGGGCCGCTGCCCGAATGGCCGACCTTCGGCATGAGCGACGACGTGCGCCCGGCCCTGCGCCAGGCCCGCGCCGAGGGCGCCGCCTGCGTGCTCGCGACCCTGGTGAGCGTCGAGGGCGGCGGCCCCCGCCCGGTGGGCACCCAGATGGTGTTCGGGCCGGGAATCGTCACCGGCTACTTCTCCGGCGGCTGCGTCGAGGGCGACGTGGCCGGTCACGCCCTCGCCTGCCTGGCGGACGGGGCGCCGCGCAGCCTGATCTATGGCGAGGGTAGCCCCTGGCCCGACATCCGCCTGCTCTGCGGCGCGCGCAGCGAGATCTTCCTGGAGCGGGTGGGGCCCGACGAGGACGCCATCGCAGAGATCCTGTCGGCCGAGGATGACCGGCGGGAGGTCACCTACGTGAGTGACGGGGCGGCTCGGGCCTGCGCTCCGGAGCTGTCGCCCTGGCCCGAGGCGGCGGTGGTCCGCCTGTACGAGCCGGTCCCGCGCCTGGTGGTGGTGGGCGGCGATCCCACGGCCCTCGGGATCGCCGAGCTGGGCGTCCGCGCCGGGTTCGAGACCACCCTGATCCGCCCCAAGGGTCCGGCGACGCCGCCGCCGATCCTGGGCCTCGCCTATCGCCGCGAGGCGCCGGCGACCGCCCTGGACGCCATCGGCCTGGACCGCTGGACCTCGGTGGCGGTGGCCACTCACGATCTGGAGACCGACCGGGCCGCCCTGCGGGTCGCCCTGCCCTCCGCCGCCGGCTACGTGGGCCTGCTGGGCGCCCGAAGCCGGCTCGAAGGCCGGCTTGCGGAGCTTCACGCCATGGGCATGGCGCAATCGGACATCGACCGCCTCCACGCCCCCATCGGCCTGCCGATCGGCGGCAAGGCCCCCTGGGAGGTCGCGGCCTCGGTGATCGGCGAGATCATGGCCGAACGCTATGCGCGGCGGAGCGGCAGCACCTCGACGACGGCGCCGGCCTCCAGGGCCGGAGCCCCCGCGTCCCGGCGCAGCAGCGCGTCCGAGAGGGCGAACACGCTGACCAGCGAGGAATCCTGATCCCGATAGGGTCGGACACGGACCTCGCCGCCTTCGAAGCTGAGCTTGGCCCGCATCAGATGTTCGCGCTCGCCGTTGGCGGGAAGCGGTGTCTCCAATCGGGCCGGAATTGCCGACGGGACCGCCGGCGCGCCCTGGAAGGCGGTGACGATCGGCCGGAGGAATAGCTCGGCGCAGACCAGGGCCGAGGCCGGGTTGCCGGGAAGTCCCAGCAGCCGGCGGCCGTCGCCGAGAACGCCGAAGAAGGTCGGCTTGCCCGGCCTCACATTGACGCTGGCCACCTTGAGCTCCAGCCCGAGCGCCGCCGCTGCGCCGCGGACCAGGTCGTGGTCGCCCACCGACGCGCCGCCCACCGTCACCACCAGATCGGCGTCGGCCGCCCTTAGCGCCGCGATGGTGGCCTCCATGTCGTCGCGCACCGGACGCGCCCGCGCCGGAACCCCGCCCCAGGCCGCCACCAGGGCGGCCAGTGCCCGCGAGCCGGAATCGTAGATCTGGTAGGGGCCGGGGACGGCCGGCGCCTCGACGATCTCCTCGCCGGTGCCGAATAACGCCACCCGCGGCCGCCCGCCCACCCGCAGCTCGGCCCGGCCCGCCGCCGCGGCCAGCGACAGCCGCCAGGGATCGATGACCTCGCCCTTTTTCAACAGGATCTCGCCGGCCCGGAAATCGCCCCCCGCCGGCCGCACGTGACGCCCCGGCTCCACCTTGGGGACAGCGACAAATTCCCCATCCCGCTCGGCGTCCTCCTGGATCACCACCGCATCGCAGCCAACCGGGATCGCGCCGCCCGTGAAGACCCGCACGGCTTCGCCCGATCCGACGCGGCCCTCAAAGGGCCCACCCGCCGCGCTCTCGCCGATCACCTTCAGCCGGGCGGCCGGACCCGCCCGCACCGCGTAACCATCCATCGCCGAGGCCGGATAGGGCGGCTGGTCGCGCACCGCCGCCACGTCCTCGGCCAGCACCCGGCCGATGGAGTCCGCGATGAACACCGTCTCCGCCGGCAACGGCGATACCTCCGCCAGCATCCGCGCGCGGGCGACTTCGACGGGGAGCAGCTTGATGTTCGTGCCGCTCATTTCTTCCCCCTAGCGTCATTGCGCCGGGGGTTCGGGCGATAATGACGGCGCCACCAGACCAGGAAGCCGAGCATCAGAGTTCCGCCGACTCCAAGCAAAGCGAGCGCCCGCTCAAGGATAGGCTCTTGGAACTGTCGCTCGAATTCCTGTTGGCTCACCAGGGGCTTGATCGAAACCACGTTCAGGATGGTCGGGAGAAACACGGGCTCGCCGGGCTGACCGGCTTCGAATGTCCCGATGACCCGGGCGTACCCGCGGGCGCGCCGCCCTCCATCGTAGAATTCTGGATAGGCATCCACCTTGACGGCGTTTTGGTCCAGCCCGTGATCGAAAGCGTCACGGTCGATGTAGAGCGTCGCTCCATGGCCATACACCAGGTAACCTTCGACGGAGACGTGTTTGCCATCATGCGCGAGGGGGTTCGCGATAAGCGATATCAGCGAGACGTTCGGCATCAGGCCCACTGATGCGGGGGTTTCCGCCGGCGCCGCGCCGATCAAAAGCGTGGCCAGGGGTATCAGCGCCCAATTCCGCACCCCGTCCGACTCCTCTAGATCGCTGTCCAGTCGCCGCTTTTGCCGCCGGTCTTGCTAACCAGGCGCACCGCCTCGATCACCATGCCCTTCTCGGCCGCCTTGAGCATGTCGTAGAGCGTCAGGCAGGCCACCGACACCGCCGTCAGGGCCTCCATCTCCACCCCCGTCTGGCCCGAGGTCTTGACCCGCGCCGTCACCGAGAGCCCGCCCTCCGCCGGCTCGATCTTCACCTCGGCCTTGGTGATCGCCAGGGGGTGGCACATGGGGATCAGGGTGGACGTTTGCTTGGCGGCCATCACCCCGGCCACCTCGGCCACGGAACGCACGTCGCCCTTCCTGCCTTCGCCCGACAGGGCCAGCCGCAGGGTCGCCGCGCTCATCCGCACGAAGCCTTCGGCGACCGCCTCGCGGGCGGTCACGGCTTTGTCCGAGACGTCGACCATCCGAGCCCGGCCGGTCTCGTCGATGTGGGTGAGCTTGCTCACGTCTCCATCAGCCGCGGCATCAGCTCGACCATGTTGCAGGGGCCGTGGCGGCTGTCGAGCTGGGCGGAGATCACCTTGTCCCAGCCGTCGCGCACCGCCCCGTTGGAGCCCGGCAGGCAGAAGACGAAACAGCCCTTCACGATCCCCGCCAGAGCCCGCGACTGCAGGGTGGAAAGCCCCACCGACTGGTAGCTGACCAGGTGGAAGATCACCGAGAAGCCGTCGATCTCCTTGTCGAACAGTGGGCGAATGGCCTCGGGCGTCACGTCGCGGCCGGTGATGCCGGTGCCGCCGGTGGTGACGATGGCCTCGATCCCCTGGCCCACCCAGGCCAGGACCTGGGCCCGGATCGCCTCGACCTCGTCCTTGACGATGCCCTTCGCCACCAGCTCGTGCCCGGCGCCTGTCACCCGTTCGGCGAGCACATGGCCGGAGGTGTCGCTCTCCTCGTCACGGGTGTCGGAGATGGTCAGGACCGCCACCCGCACCGGCTTCACCGGCCGCGCGGTGTCGATCCGGCCGCCAGGCAGCAGGCCCGTCCCGGGCTGGACTTGGGCGTTCATATCAAGAGCTCTCCTTCTCCCAGCGCCCGAGGTCGGCGTGGTCCTGCGACGTCGGCTCGATCCAGCGCGCGCCGTCCGGGCCGTGGGACTTCTTCCAGAAGGGGGCCTTGGACTTCAAGTAGTCCATCAGGAAATCGCAGGCTTCGAACGCCGCCCGGCGGTGGCGCGCGGCGGTGGCGACGAAGACGATGGCCTCGCCCGGCGCGATCTTGCCCACCCGGTGCAGCACCAGGAAGTCGTCGAGCGAAAAGCGCGCCCTGGCCTCCTCGGCGATCTCGCCGATCCGCGCCTCCGTGAAGCCCGGATAGGCCTCCAGCTCCAGGATCTGCGCGGCGCCTTCCTCGGCCCGCGCCAGGCCGGTGAACGACGCGATGGCGCCGGTCTCCGTGCGGCCGCGCGAGAAGTCGCCCAACAGGGCGCCCGGATCGAACGGCGCCTCGGTGAGGGTGATCATCCGCCGCTCATGGGGGGCAGGAAGGCCACCTCGGCGCCGGAGGCCAGCGCGGGGTCGCCCCGCACGATGGCCTGATCGACCGCCACCTGTACGCCAGGGGCGGCAAGCGCCTCGCCCAGATCGGCGTCCTCTGCAGCGAGCCGGGCGCGCAGGGCGCCGACCGTGGCTCCCGCCACCTCGCGCTCGCGCCAGCCGGCGACGTCGCTCAGGCGTCCGAAGAGCAGCACCTTCGCCATCTCAGCCGCCGGTGGTGGACATGTGCCGGGCCACCGCCGGCTTGGCCCGGGCGATCTCGAAATCGTGGCCCTTGGGCTTGGCGTCCACCGCCAGCCGGATGGCGTCGGCCAGCTGCTCGTCGGTGGCGCCGGCGCGCAGCACGGCGCGCAGGTCCGAGGCATCCTCCTGGCCCAGGCAGGTGTGCAGGGTCCCGGTGCAGGTCAGCCGCACGCGGTTGCAGGCCTCGCAGAAATTGTGGCTCAGCGGGGTGATCAGGCCGAGCCGGCCCCCCGTCTCGGCGATCCGCACATAGCGGGCCGGGCCGCCGGTGTTGAGCGGCAGCTCTTCCAGGGTCCAGAAACTCTCCAGACTCTGGCGGACATCCTTCAGCGACAGGAACTGGTCGGTCCGGTCGGCCTCGACTTCGCCCAGCGGCATGGTCTCGATCAGCGTCAGGTCGGCGCCGCGCGCGTGGGCCCAGCGGATCAGGTCGGGGATCTCGCCGGCGTTGTCGTCCTTCAGGGCCACCGTGTTGATCTTCACCGAAAGGCCGGCCGCCTGGGCCGCCTCGATCCCGGCGATCACCTTGGCCACGTCCCCGCCCCGGGTGAGCTTGCGGAACAGGTCGGGCTTGAGGGTGTCCAGCGAGACATTGATCCGCTTCACGCCGGCCGCCGCCAGCCGGCCGGCGAACTCCGTCAGCCGCGTGCCGTTGGTGGTCAGGGTCAGCTCGGAAAGGGCGCCAGTCTTCAGGTGGCGCGACAGGGCCTCCACCAGCTCCATCATCCCCTTGCGGACCAGGGGCTCGCCGCCGGTCAGCCGCAGCTTCCGGACGCCCAGGCCGACGAAGGCGGTGGCGATCCGGTCCAGCTCCTCCAGGGTCAGCACCTCCGCCTTCGGCAGGAAGGTCATGTGCTCGGCCATGCAGTAGACGCAGCGCAGGTCGCAGCGGTCCGTGACCGAGAGGCGCAGATAGGTCACCGTGCGGCCGAAACCGTCGATCAGTGGAGCCTGGCCTTGCGGCGATGCGGCGTCGTAGGGCGTCATGCGGCTCTGAAGATAGAGAGGAATGGGGCTTGGCGACAGGGGTAGAGGCGACGCAGGGCCTGGAGGCGGTGGTGCTGGCCGCCGGTTCGGGCCGGCGGTTCGGGGGCGGCAAGCTCCTGGCCCCCTGGGGTGAGGGCCTGCTGCTGCACGCCGCCCTGGCCGCCGCCTTCGCCGCCCCCGTGCGCGGGGTGACCGTGGTGACCGGAGCTGACGAAGCGGCCGTCGCCGCGGCGGCGCGAGGCTTCGATCCACGCGTGCGCATCGTCCATGCGGAAGGCCATGCGGAGGGCATGGGCGCCTCGCTGCGGGCCGCCATCGCCAGCCTGCCGCCCGACACCGAAGGCGCGATGGTCTTCCTAGGTGACATGCCCCGCGTCCCACACGGCGTCCTGCAGCCCCTGGCCCGGGCGCTCGCCACCGCTCCGGCCGCAGCGCCGGTGTTCGCCGGCCGGCGGGGCAACCCGGTGGCGCTCTCCCGATCGCTCTTCCCGGATCTGCTCGATCTGAGCGGCGACCAGGGCGCGCGGGCCGTCCTCGACGCCCTCGGCCCCCGCCTGACGCTGATCGAAGCGTCCGACGACGGCGTGCTGTTCGACGTGGATCGACCGGAAGATCTGGCTCCGGCCTAGGCGGATCGATGCGGGGCCTCGGCGAACCTGCTAAGGACGCCCTACCCATGGACGCCTTCCCCGCTTTCTTTCCCCTGGCCGGCCGCACGGTCGTCATAGCGGGCGAAGGCGAGGGCGCCGAGGCCAAGGCGCGGCTCTTCGAGGGCTCGCCCGCCCTGGTGGTCCGGTTGACCGGGGTCGAGGCCTGGGACCCCAAGTCCTACGCCGGCGCGGCCCTGGCCTTCGTGGCCGCGGCCGACGAGGCCTACGCCCGGCAGGCCGCCGAGGCGGCCAGGACGGCAGGTGTGCCGGTGAATGTGGTCGATCGCCCGGCCCTCTGCGACTTCACCACGCCGGCGGTGATCGACCGGGGGGCGGTGGTCGCCGCCATCGGAACGGCGGGCGCCTCGCCCATGCTGGCGACCCTGCTGCGCCACGACATCGAGGCCCGCATCCCCGAAGGCGCCGGCAGGGTGGCCGAGCTGTTCCGCGCGCTCCAGGGTCAGGTCCGCGAGGCGTTTCCGGAGGCCAACCGCCGCCGGGCCTTCCTGCGCGCCGCCCTGGTGGGGCCGGCGGCGGAGGCCGCGATGGCCGGGGAGATGGCGCGGGCCGAACAGCTGCTGACCGAGGCCCTGTCCGCCGGAGCCGCTGGCCTGGGGCTGGTGCAATACCTGCGCGCGGACGGACCGGTGGAGCTTCTCACG
Organism: Caulobacteraceae bacterium; assembly: GCA_947476555.1. Classification (GTDB taxonomy): domain Bacteria; phylum Pseudomonadota; class Alphaproteobacteria; order Caulobacterales; family Caulobacteraceae; genus Phenylobacterium. The sequence continues at coordinate 2,400 of CANJRI010000048.1, read as the reverse complement.
CTGAAGGCCGCCCGGGCCCTGGCCGCGGCCGACGTGCTGGCGGCCGACGCCGGCGTCTCACCCCAGATCCTGGCCCTGGCGAGGCGCGACGCCGAGCGCGTCGAGCCCGACCCGGCCCGCTTGGTCGGCCTTGCCGCCGAGGGCCTGCGGATTGTGCGCCTGCTGAGCACGCCGGTTTCCGAGACCGAACGCGCCGCCCTGGCGGAGGCGGGGATGCCGACCGAAATCCTACCGGTCGCCTAGCGGTCCAGCGGGCGGCCGCGGGTCTCCGGCAGCAGGAAGGCGCAGACCAGGACCGCGAAGGCGGTGAAGGCCACCGGGTACCAGAGGCCCGAATAGATATTCCCCACGGCCGTGACGATGGCGAAGGCCGTGAACGGCACGAAGCCGCCGACCCAGCCGGTGCCGATGTGATAGGGCAGCGACAGGGCCGTGTAGCGGATCCGGGTCGGGAACAGCTCCACCAGGCAGGCGGCGATCGGTCCGTAGAGCGCCGTGGCGGCGATGACGAAGATCATCAGCACGCCGAACGCGCCGAACAGGTTCATCCGCGCCGGGTCGGCCATGGCCGGATAGCCGGCGGCCGTCAGCCCGGCTTTCAACTGGCCGTCGAAGCCCGCCTTCAGCGCCGCCGCCTGGGCCGCCGGAAGGCCGCGCGCGTCGGCGGCGGGCAGGGCCGCCTCGCCGATCCGCACCACGGCCGGCTGGCCGACGGGTCCGGCCTGGTTTTGATAGGACACCCCCGCCCCGGCCAGCGCGCTCTTGGCGATGTCGCAGGAGGAGACGAAGCTGGCCTTGCCCACCGGATCGAACTGCAGCGAGCAGTCGGCCGGATCGGCCATCACCACGATGGGCGTCCGCGCCTCCGCCTCGGCCAGCGCCGGATTGAGCGTCTGGGCCAGGAGGTGGAAGGCCGGGAAATAGGCGACCAGCATCAAGGTCATGCCGAACAGCATCACCGGCTTGCGGCCGACCCGGTCGGAGAGCCAGCCGAACAGCACGTAGCAGACCGCGCTGGCGGCCACCGCCGAAAGCATCAGCAGGTTGATGGTCTCGGGCGCGACCTTGAGGAACCGTTCCATGAAGGTCTGTACGTAGAAGAAGGCCGTGTACCAGACCGCCCCTTGGGCGGTCATGATCGAGCCCAGGGCGATCAGCACCAGCTTCAGGTGCGGCCACTCCCCGAACGCCTCCCGATAGGGATGTGCGCTGGCGCCGCCCTCGGCCTTCATCTTGGTGAAGGTGGGGCTCTCGGAAAGCTTAAGCCGCATCCAGATCGAGACCGCCAGCAGGCCAGCCGAGAAGAGGAAAGGCACGCGCCAGCCCCAGGCGTCGAAGACTTCCGGGCCCACCGCCAGGCGGGTCCCGAGGATCACCAAGAGGGCGCCGAACAGGCCGAAGGCGGCCGAGGTCTGGATCCAGGCGGTCGCCTGGCCGCGGTTATGTGTCTCGGCGTGCTCGGCCACATAGATCGCGGCGCCGCCGTACTCCCCGCCCAGGGCGATCCCCTGCACGATGCGCATGAGGATCAGGAGGATGGGGGCGAGGATCCCGGCCTGGGCGTAGCTCGGCAACAGGCCGATGGCGAAGGTGGCGCCGCCCATCATGATCACCGTGATCAGGAAGGCGCCCTTGCGGCCGGAGCGGTCGCCGATGCGACCGAAGATCAGGGCGCCCAGCGGCCGGAACAGGAAGCCGGTGCCGAACAGGGCGAGGGCCGCCAGCAGGCCAGCGGTTGGGGAAAGGCCGGTGAAGAAGGTCTTGGAGATGACCCCGGTCAGGCTGCCGAAGACGAAGAAGTCGTACCACTCGAACGCGGTGCCGGCCGAAGAGGCCACAACCACGGTCCGCAGCGACGTCTCCTTCGGGGCCTGCGCCCCGTCCGCGGCGGTCTGCGCCATCCCGTTCCCCCAAGGAAATACCCGTTCGGCATAACACCCCAGGGGGAGGCGTTGAAAGCGATTGCGCCGGGGGGCCCACAATTTGCAAATCATTCTCATTGCCAAGCCCGGAAGCTGCAATTAAGAACCGTTCGCAACAGAGGTTCTGTTTGGGGAGATTGCCGGGTGCGTGGGGAAGTCGTGGGCGTGAAGAGCTACGCCAAGGCGCGGACGGGCGCCGGTTCCACACGCATGGCGGCCATGGCCGGCGTCATGAGCCTCGGCCTTATCCAACCCGCATGGGCGGCTGACGCCGTAGACGTCGCCGACGCGCCGGAAGTGGCTGGCGTCAACGTCGTCGCCTCGAACCGCCCGCTGGATACCAACACCGGCCTGTACGTCGTCAGATGTTTTGAGACAGGTGGGGTCCGGATTTAGCGGAGAGATGGCCTCATCTGGGGTTGATATTTAGGCGGCGATTTTGCGGTGTTGCAAGCGCCGATGTTGGATGGTCTGGCGT
>CANJRI010000047.1 GCA_947476555.1 Caulobacteraceae bacterium | reverse complement strand
CATCGTCGAGGATAACGAGCTGAACATGAAGCTCTTTCATGATCTGCTTGAGGCCCAGGGGTATGAAATCCTCGAAACCCGCGAAGGGCTGTCCGCGCTTTCGCTGGCCCGCGACCACCGGCCGGACCTGATCCTGATGGATATCCAGCTGCCGGAGATCTCCGGACTGGAGGTCACCAAGTGGCTGAAGGAGGACGCGGACCTGGCCCATATCCCCGTGGTGGCGGTCACCGCCTTCGCCATGAAGGGCGACGAGGAGCGAATCCGCGAGGGGGGTTGCGAGGCCTATATCTCGAAGCCGATCTCGGTGACGCACTTCCTCGACACCATCCGCGGCCTGCTGGGCTAGCCAATGTCCGCCCGCATCCTGGTGGTGGACGACATTGAGGCCAACGTCCGGCTGCTCGAGGCCAAGCTGACCGCCGAGTACTACGAGGTGCTCACCGCCTACGACGGACCCACGGCGCTGGCCATGGCCGCCGCCGAGCGCCCGGACATCGTGCTGCTGGACGTGATGATGCCGGGCATGGACGGCTTCCAGGTCTGCCGGCGGCTCAAGGACGACGCGGAGACCCGCCATCTGCCGGTGGTGCTGATCACCGCCCTGGACGGACGGTCGGACCGGGTGGCGGGCCTGGAGGCCGGCGCCGACGACTTCCTCACCAAACCCATCGACGACGTCATGCTGTTCGCCCGGGTGCGCAGCCTGACCCGGCTGAAGGCGGTGATCGACGAGCTGCGCGAGCGGGAGGCCTCCGGCCGCCGAATGGGCGTGATCGCCGGCGCCGCCTCGCGACTAGGCGGCTCGGGCGGACGGATCCTCATCGTCGACGACAACGACCGCCAGGCCCAGCGGGTCTGCGCGGAGCTGGCCATCGAGCATCGGCCGGTGGTCGAGGCCGGTTACGATAACGCCCTGATGACGGCGAAGGGCCGGGTCGATCTGGTGATCGTCAACACCGGCGCCAGGGCCTTCGACGGCTTGCGCTTCGCCGCTCAGCTGCGCTCGGACGAGGCGACGCGGAACCTGCCGATCCTGGCGATCGTGGATTTCGATGAGCGCGCCCGGGTGGTGAAGGCCCTGGAGATCGGCGTGAACGACATCCTGGCCCGGCCGATCGACCCGGGCGAGCTGTCGGCGCGCGCCAAGACCCAGATCCGGCGCAAGCGCTACACCGACTACCTGCGCGACAATCTCGACCATTCCCTGGAGCTGGCGGTCACCGACCAGCTCACCGGGCTGCACAACCGGCGCTACATGCAGGGCCAGCTGGAGGCGCTGATGCGCCGGTCGGGAGCTGGGGGCGAGCCGGTGGCCGTGCTGGTGATCGACATCGACCACTTCAAGAAGATCAACGACGGCTTCGGGCACGACGTAGGCGACGAGGTCCTGCGCGAGTTCGCGGTGCGGCTGGCCTCCAACGTCCGGGCGATCGATCTGCCCGTGCGCCATGGGGGCGAGGAGTTCGTGGTGGTGATGCCCGACACCGCCGTGGAGGACGCCCAGCGTATCGCCGAGCGGATCCGGCTGCATGTGGCGGGTTCGCCGTTCCGGGTGATGGGCGGGCAGGAACTTCTGTCGGTGACCATCTCGATCGGCGTGGCCGCCAGCCACGGACCGGCGGACAATCCCCGATCCCTGCTCAAGCGCGCCGACGAGGCCGTCTACGAGGCCAAGTCCCAGGGGCGCAACCGGGTCATCACCCGGGCCGCGTGACCTTCAAGGGTCAGTTGTAGGCGACGGTGGTGGTGAAGGAGCCGGTGTAGGCGCCGCTGGCGGTGGTGCTGGCCACTTCGATGTTTCCGCCGACGCCGTAGGCCGCCGCCCCGACCGAGCCCAGGGTCCCGCTGAGCGCGCCCGTCGTTCCCGTGGGGGTCAGGTTGACGGTGAGGGTCTCGCTGCCGCCAGTGCGGGTGAGGGTCATGGTGGCCGGCGTGGAGATCGAAAAGGTCTGGCCGCCTTCGCCGCCGACCGAGAACGTGGCGCGGGTGGGGCTCGTGCCGATGGAGAGGGCCGCGATGCCGCCGGTGACGCTGCGCGCGCCGTCGGCCTCGGCGATGGTGACCGTGCCGCTACCCGAGCCGGGGCGCACGATGGTGCCGAAGGCCAGGTCGGAAGTCTTGGTGACGGTGATCGGGCGGAAGATGGTGATCGAGCCGGTTGCGTTGGCGCTGGCCGAAGCCTGGGCGTGGGCGACCGAGGAAAGCGAGGCCGCGGCGAGCGCGGCGATGAGGATGTTGCGAACCTGGGTCATCTGCGCCTCCAAGCGCTGGGTCTGTCGTCGTCGTTGGAGGCTGAGTACGCGGACCTGCCGCACCGCAACATTCAGGGGAAACACTACGTAGAACTACGCTACCGCGCCGCTAAGCCGCTGGCGCAAAACGAAAAACGCCCGGCCTGGGGCCGGGCGTCTTCAGTGCGGCGTTGGAATTTCCAGCGCTACTTGATCTTGCCTTCGCGGAATTCGACGTGCTTGCGCACGACCGGATCGTACTTCTTCAGCACCATCTTCTCGGTCTTGGTGCGGGCGTTCTTCTTGGTCACGTAGAAGAAGCCGGTGTCCGCGGAGGAGTTCAGGCGGATCTTGATCGAAGCTGGCTTCGCCATGGGAGTCCTCGGGACGGGTCGGTCGAAAGAGGCGCGGAAAATACGAATCCGCGGGCGGAAGTCAATGATCGGCGGAAACTATCTCCGCTTGCCGCCCATCTTGCGCTGGCGACCGGTGCGGATCCCAGCGGGTCGGCCCTTGGCCCCGGGGCCTCCGGGACCCCGATCCCCGCGGGCCCGCGCGCCCAGTCTGGGCCGCGGCGCGGTCGGGTCGGGCGGGGCAGGCTCGCTCAACATCTCGAAGAGCAGGCCGCCGGTGAGCGGCGTCGCCTCGGCCAGTTCAACCCGCACCGTCATGCCCAGCGGCCAGCGTGCGCCGCTGCGCTCCCCCACCAGGGCGTGGCCCCGGTCGTCATGGATGAAATACTCGCCGCCTAGCTTGGAAACCGGCACCAGCCCGTCGGCCCCGGTCTCGGCCAGCCGCACGAACAGGCCGAATCGGGTGACCCCGGTGATCTTGCCCTCGAACTCGGCGCCGACGCGGTCCGAGAGGAACGCGGCCACATAACGGTCAGTGGCGTCCCGCTCGGCGGCCATGGCCCGGCGCTCGGCGAAGGTGATCTGATCGGCCGTGCCCTTCATCTGGGCGATGTCGCGGTCGGAAAGGCCGTCCTTGCCCAGGCCCAGCGCCTTGATCAGCGCGCGATGGACGATCAGGTCGGCATAGCGCCGGATCGGCGAGGTGAAGTGGGCGTATTTGGCGAGGTTCAGCCCGAAGTGGCCGATGTTCTTGGTATCGTAGATCGCCTGCATCTGGGTGCGTAGGACCACCTCGTTGACGATCTCGGCGTGGGGCGTCTCGCGGGTTTCGTCGAGCAGCTTGTTGAAACGATCCGTGCGGATCGTCTCGCCCTTGGTCCAGGGGATGTTCAGCGTGCCGAGGAAGTCCACGAGGTTGTGGATCTTCTCCTGACTGGGCTCGTCGTGGACCCGGTAGATCAACGGTGTCCGCTTCTGCTCCAGGGTCTCGGCCGCGCAGACGTTGGCCTGGATCATGAATTCCTCGATCAGCCGGTGCGCCTCCAGTGAGGCGCGCGGGGTGATGGCGGTGATCTCGCCCTCGGGGCTGAGGGTGATCTTGCGCTCCAGGCTCTCGATGCCCAGCGGTGAGCGGGCGTCGCGGCCCTTCTTCATGGTGGCGTAGGCCGCCCAGAGAGGTTTCAGGACCGGCTCCAGCATGGGGCCGGTCTTGTCGTCAGGCGTCCCGTCGATGGCGGCCTGGGCCTGCTCGTAGGAGAGCTTGGCGGCCGAGCGCATCATACCGCGGACGAACTGGTGGGACCGCTTGCGCCCATCGGCGCCGAACACCATCCGCACGGCCATGCACGCCCGGTTCTCGCCCTCCCGGAGGGAGCACAGGCCGTTTGAGAGCCGCTCCGGCAGCATCGGCTCCACACGGTCGGGGAAATAGACGCTGTTGCCCTTCTCGCGGGCCTCGCGGTCGAGGGCGCTGTCCGGACGGACGTAGGCGGCCACGTCGGCGATGGCGACCCAGGCGATCCAGCCGCCGGGATTCTTGGGGTCGTCGTCCGGCTGGGCGTAGACCGCGTCGTCGTGGTCGCGGGCGTCCGCCGGGTCGATGGTGATCAGGGGGACCTCCCGCAGGTCCTCGCGGCCGGCGAGGACAGGGGGTTCGGCCTCCTCGGCCTCGGCTTCCGCCGCCGCCGAGAAGCCGGTGGGGATTCCGTGGCTGTGGATGGCGATCAGGCTGGCGGCGCGCGGCTCGTCCTCGCGGCCGACCACCTCCAGCAGCTTGCCGTGCTTGGGCGCGAAGCGGCCGCCGTGGCTCTCGACCTGGGCCAGCACCAGGTCGCCGTCGCGAACATCCTCGCCCGCCGGTAACAGCAGGGAGCCCTTGGTCTTGCGGTCCACCGGCTCGAGCCGGACCTCGCGGTTTGACTTGCGGACCACGCCCAGGATGCGGTGGGCGCTCTGGCCCAGGCGCTTGATCAGCCGGGCCTCGTGTTCGCCGCTCTCCAGCTTCACGAAGCGCACCAGCAGCCGGTCGCCGAGCCCGGGGGCGGGGCCTTCGACCTTGCCGGCCGGAGCCAGGGCCACCAGCGGCGCGTCATCGCCCTTGGTCAGGCGGACCAGCAAGTCGCCGTCGGCGTTGCGCTCGATCACGTCGGCGACCCCCACCTCGGGCAGGGCGCCGCGCTCGGCGAAGCCGCGGCGGCCCCGCTTGCCCAGCGCCCCGTCGTCCTCGAGCTCCTTGATCATCTGGCGCAGGGCCCGGCGGCCCTCGCCCTTCAGGCCGAAATGGCGGGCGACATCGCCTTTTCCGGTCTCGCCCTGCTCGCGGATGAAGGCGAGCAGGGTCTCACGGTCGGGGAGCCCCTTGGGAACGGTAGTCGGCTTGGGTCGGCGAGGAGGAGCCATGGGCGGTGCTTAGCATGGAACGCCGCCGCCCAAACGCCGCTCCCGCTCAGGCGTCCGCCTTGGCCTTCTTCGCCTTGGCGGCGGGCTTCTTCTTGGCCGCCGTCTTGGCCTTGCGGGCGGGCTTGGCGCCGCCGCCCTTGGCGACCCGCTCGGCGATCAGGAGCACCGCCTGTTCCAGGGTGACTTCCAGAGGATCGGCGCCACGGGGGACGTTGGCGTTGGTGGCGCCGTGCTTGATGTACGGGCCGTAGCGGCCGGACAGGACGCGGATCGGCTGGCCATCCACGGGGTGGGCGCCGAGTTCCTTGAGGGCGGCGGAATCGCCGCGCTTGCCGCCGGCGCGCTTGGTGGCGAGCAGGTCGACCGCCCGGTTGACTCCCACCTCGAACACCTCGTCGGCGTTGGGGAGATTGGCGTAGGTGCCCTCGTGCAGGACGAACGGCCCATAGCGGCCGATACCGGCCAGGATCGGCTTGCCATCCTCGGGGTGATTGCCCACTTCGCGCGGCAGGCGGAGCAGGCGCAGGCCCTTCTCCAGGTCCATGTCGGGCGCGCTCCAGCCCTTTGGCAGGCTGGATCGCTTGGGCTTTTCGCCCTCGCCGAGCTGCACATAGACCCCGAAACGGCCGGTCTTGAGCCACACGGCCTCGCCGGTGACCGGGTCATCGCCCAGCTTGCGGTCGCCGCCCTCACCATCGGCCGCGTCGGCGTCGGTGGCGGAGATCGGGCGAGTGTAGCGGCACTCGGGGTAGTTGGAGCAGCCGACGAAGGGTCCGAACTTGCTGGACTTCAGGCCCAGCCGGCCCGTGCCGCAGGTGGGGCACCCGCGCGGATCGGTCCCGTCGGGCTTCTCCGGGAACAGGTGGGGGCCGAGGACCCGGTCGAGGGCGTCCAGGACCTCGCTGATGCGCAGTTCGCTGATCTCGCCGACCTTGGCGTGGAAGTCGTCCCAGAACTCGCGGAGCAGGACCTTCCAGTCGAGGTTTCCGGCCGAGACGGCGTCCAGGCGTTCCTCCAGCTCGGCCGTGAAGTCGTATTCCACGTAGCGGCCGAAGAACTCCTCCAGGAAATGGGTCAGGAGGCGGCCCTTGTCCTCGGGCACGAAGCGCTGCTTCTCCATGCGGACATAGGCCCGGTCGCGCAGGACGGTCAGGATCGAGGCGTAGGTGGACGGCCGACCGATCCCGAGCTCCTCAAGCTTCTTCACCAGGCTGGCTTCCGAATAGCGGGGGGGCGGCTCGGTGAAGTGCTGGTCGGCCTTGGCCGAGCGCACGGTCGCGGCGGCGCCCTCGGCGACCTGAGGCAGGCGACCGCCTTCCTCGTCGTCTGGATCGTCGCGGCCCTCCTCGTAGACGGCCAGGTAGCCGTCGAAGGTCACCACCTGGCCGGTGGCGCGCAGGGCGGTCTGGCCGTCCGCGCCGTCCAGGTCGATGGTGGTGCGCTCGATGCGGGCGGCCTCCATCTGGGAGGCGATCATCCGCTTCCAGATCAGCTCGTAGAGCCGCCCGAGATCGCCCTCGAGCCGCATCTTGCCGGGATTGCGGGCGAGGCTCGTGGGGCGGATGGCCTCGTGGGCTTCCTGGGCGTTCTTGGCCTTGGTCTTGTAGATCCGCGCCTCGGCCGGGACGTATTCGCGCCCGTAGAGCCCGCCGATCACCTCTCGGGCCTCCGTCAGGGCTTCGGGCGCGGCCTGTACGCCGTCGGTCCGCATGTAGGTGATCAGGCCGACGGTCTCGCCGCCGATATCGATGCCCTCGTACAGCTTCTGCGCGCCCTGCATGGTGCGCTTGGCGTCGAAGCCCAGCTTGCGGGAGGCTTCCTGCTGCAAGGTGGAGGTGGTGAACGGCGGGGGCGGGGAGCGGCGGCCCGGCTTGCGCTCCAGGGACGCCACCTTGAAGGTCGTGGCCTTGACCGCGTCGCGGGCGGCATGGGCGGCGGCCTCATTGCCGAGATCGAACTTGGTGAGGCGCTTGCCCTGGTGCTTGGCCAGCCGGGCGGTGAAGGGATCGGAGCCGGCGGCGACCTCGGCCTCGACCGTCCAGTACTCCTGGGTCCGGAAGCGCTCGATCTCCAGCTCCCGGTCGACCACCAGGCGCAGGGCCACCGACTGCACGCGGCCGGCCGAGCGCGCGCCGGGCAGCTTGCGCCACAGCACCGGCGAGAGGGTGAAGCCGACCAGATAGTCCAGGGCCCGGCGGGCCAGGTAGGCGTCCACCAGCTCCATGTCGATGGCCCGCGGGTTCTTCATGGCCTCGGTGACGGCCGAGCGGGTGATTGCGTTGAAGACCACGCGCTGGACGACGGCGTCCTTCACAGCCTTCTTCTTATGCAGCACCTCCAGCACGTGCCAGGAGATCGCCTCCCCCTCGCGGTCGGGGTCGGTGGCCAGGATGATCTTGTCGGCGCCCTTGGCCGCCTCGGCGATGTCGGACAGCCGCTTGGCGGCCTTGGCGTCGACCTCCCAGGACATGGCGAAGTCCTCGTCCGGCCGCACAGACCCGTCCTTCGCGGGAAGGTCGCGTACGTGGCCGTAGGAGGCGAGCACCTTGTAGTCGGAGCCCAGGTACTTGTTGATGGTCTTGGCCTTGGCCGGGCTCTCGACGATGACGACGTTCATTCAGGGCCAGTCTATTTATAAGGAGCGCGGAAAGTGCGTGCGGCCCGCGACGGCTGTCAACGGGCCAAAAAACCTTAACCCTGAGGAGCCCCTTAAGGGGCTCAAACCTGCGCCGCCATTCCGCCGGGCAGCAGTTCGGCCCGGCCGGCCAGCGCAAGCTCCACCAGGGCGGCCGAAACGGCGGGCGCCGGGGCCCCGGTGGCCCGCACCAGCTCGTCCCGCGAGACCGGCGTGGGGGAGAGCAGGCCGGCGACCCGATTGCGCAGCGCCTGGTCGGTGGTCGGGGCGGCGTGGCGGAACGGCTCGGCGGTGGGTTCACGCAGCGTCCTTGGGCCCTCCAACACCCGCAACACGTCTTCGGCGCCTTCGCAAAGCGCCGCGCCCTGGCGGAGGAGGTCGTTGGTCCCCTTGGCGCGGGGGTCGAGGGGCGAGCCGGGCACGGCCAGCACCTCGCGGCCCTGCTCGGCGGCGAGGCGCGCGGTGATCAGCGAGCCCGAGCGCATCTCGGCCTCGACCACCACGACGGCGCGGGAAAGGCCGGAGATGATCCGGTTGCGGCGGGGAAAGTCCCGAGCCACGGCGGTGCGGCCGGGCTCGCTCTCCGAGACGATGCAACCCGTCTCGATGATGGCCTGATAGAGGGGCCGGTGCTCCGCGGGATACACATCGTCCACCCCGCCACCGAGCACGGCGATGGTCCCGGTGGGCAGGGCGCCCTGATGGGCCGCGGCGTCGATGCCGCGGGCCAGGCCCGAGACGATCACCTGGCCGGCCGCACCCAGCTCCGAAGCCAGGGTCCGGGCGAATCGCTGCCCACCGGCCGAAGCCACTCGCGCGCCGACGATCGCCACGCAGGAGGCGAGCAGCAGGTCGGCGCGCCCCCGCATCCAAAGGATCGGCGGTGGTGGGTCGAGGGCGGCGAGCGCCTGGGGAAAATGGGGGTCGCAGGAGCAGATCAGCCGGGCGCCCAGGGCCTTGCCGGCCGCCAGCTCCCGCTCGACGTCGGCCTCGGAGGGAATGGAGAGGGCGCCGGCGCGGCCGCCGCGCCGCGCAAGCTCGGGCAGGGCGGCCAGGGCGACCGTGGGATCGCCGAACTGGGCGATGAGAACGGCGAAGGCCACCGGGCCGACCGCCTCGGTGCGGGCCAGCCGCAGCCAGTCGCGGCGCCCTGTCTCGGTCAGCTTACGGCTCACCCCTTCTTCGCGCCCCCGATCCGCGGCTCCTCGCCCTTGAGAAGGCGGCGGATGTTCTCCGCGTGCCGGACGTAGATCAGCACCGCCATGAAGGCGGCCATGGCGGCGATGGGCCAGGGCCGACCGATGGCGAGGACGTAGACGGGCGCCAGGGCGGCGGCGGCGAGGGCGGCCAGCGACGACATCCGGAACACCAGGGCCACGACCAGCCAGGTGGCGGCCACCATCAGGCCCACCGGCCAGGCCGCCGCTAACAGGGTGCCGATGAAGGTCGCGACCCCCTTGCCGCCCTTGAAGCCGAGCCAGACCGGGAACAGGTGGCCAAGGAAGGCCGCTCCGCCGGCGCCGGCGGTCAGCAGGGCCTGGGCCTCGGGCGAGGCGTCACGGGTGAACCACCAGGCCAGGCCCACCGCCAGGGCGCCCTTGCCGCCGTCGCCCAGCAGGGTGATCAAGGCTAGGTCCTTGCGGCCCGTGCGCAAGACGTTGGTCGCGCCGATGTTCCCCGACCCGATGGACCGCGGGTCGCCCTGGCCGGCCAACCGCATGACGATCACCCCGAATGGGATCGAGCCGATCAGGTAGCCGACGAGTTTGGCGATGCCGATGACGAGCGGGCTCAGGCCGGCGAGCATGGCAAATCCTCCGATGGGCGCAGTCTAGGGCCACGCTTGCGAAAACGAAAACAAAAAGTGAACACGGGCCCTCAGGCCTGGTAGACCGTCCGCCCGCCGACGACCGTGCGCAAGACGCGGCCCTGCAGCCGGCGCCCGTCGAAGGGCGAGTTCTTGGATTTCGACAAGAGCTTGTCGGCGTCGACCACCACCGGGGCGCTGGGATCGCAGAGGGTCAGGTCCGCCGGCGCGCCCTTCGCCAGCCGCCCGGCGGCAAGGCCCAGCAGCTCGGCGGGGGCGCTGGTCACCGTGCGGATAAGGTCGATGAGCGGGATGCGCCCCTCGTGGTGGAAGGCGAGCAAGGCCGGCAGCAGGGTTTGAAGGCCCACGGCGCCGGGGGCGGCCTCGTCGTAGGGCAGGCGCTTGTCCTCGGCGGGGGCCGGAGCGTGGGCCGAGACGATGATCTTGATCAGGCCGGAGGCGACCGCCTCGATCGTCGCCTGGCGGTCGTCCTCCGAGCGCAGCGGCGGGTCCAGCTTGCAGAAGGTCCGCCAGGCGCCGATGTCGATCTCGTTGAACGAAAGGTGGTTGATGGAGGTGGTGGCGGTGACTGGCAGGCCGCGCTTCAGGCCGCGCGCCAGGGTCTCCAGGGCGCCGGCGGTGGTGACCTGGTCGACGATGAACGGCGCGCCGGTGAGCTCCACCAGGGCCAGGTCGCGTTCCAGCATGATCTTCTCGGCCACGGCCGGGGCGGCGGGCAGGCCCATCCGGGCGGCGAACTCGCCTTCAGTGGCGGCGGCCCCGGCCGAAAGCCAGGGATCGGCCGGACGGTGGGCGACCAGGGTTCCGAAGCCCTTGGCGTAGGCCAACACCCGCCGGAACACCTTGGAATCGACGATCGGCCGGTCGGCGTCGGTGACGTAGAGGCAGCCGGCCTCGTGCATCAGGCCGATCTCGGCCATCCGCTCGCCCTTGCAGCCCTTGGTGGCCGCGCCCGCGGCGTAGACGTTGACCAGCTGGATGTCGCGGGCCCGGCGCATGATGAAATCCACCACCGAAGGCTCGTCCACCACCGGCGCGGTATCCGGCTGGACCACGATGGAGGTGACGCCGCCGGCCGCGGCGGCCAAGCTGGCGGATTTCAGGGTCTCTTTGGTCTCGGCCCCCGGCTCGCCGGTCTTGACCCGCATGTCGATCAGGCCGGGCATCAGCAGGGCGCCCCTGCCGTCGACGACCTCAATGTCGTCGGAGATATTTCCCGGATCGCCGCCCTGGATCACGTCGACGATGCGGCCGTCCGTGACCACCACGGCGCCAGGGCCGTCGTAGCCGCTGGCCGGATCGACCAGGCGGACGTTGGTGAAGGCGAGCCCCTTCATCGGTCGTTCCCCAGGCGGGCGGCGAGCGAGGTGAGCACCGCCATCCGGGCGGCGACGCCCATCTCGACCTGGTCCTGGATCAGGCTGACGTCGAGGTCGTCGGCCACGTCGGAATCGATCTCCACGCCCCGGTTCATGGGGCCCGGGTGCATGACCCGCACCTTAGGCGCGGCCAGGGCCAGCTTCTCGCGGTCGAGGCCATAGAAGCGGAAATACTCGCGCTGAGAGGGGGCCATGACCCCGTCCATGCGCTCCAGCTGCAGGCGCAGCATCATCACCACGTCGCAGCCGGCGATGCCCTTGCGCATGTCGTGGTGGATGGCGACGTTCCAGCGCTCGGCGGCGGCGGGGATCAGGGTCGGCGGGCCCACCAGCCGCACTTCGGCGCCCAGCATCTGCAGCATGCCGATGTTGGAGCGGGCCACCCGGCTGTGCAGGACGTCGCCGCAGATCGCGACCTTCAAGCCCGCGATGCGGCCGAAGGCCCGGCGCATGGAGAGCGCGTCCAGCAGCGCCTGGGTCGGGTGCTCGTGCTGGCCGTCGCCGGCGTTGATCACCGAGCCGGAGACCTTCTGCGAGAGCAGGTTGGCCGCGCCCGAGGAGGCGTGGCGCACCACCAGCAGGTCGGGCTGCATGGCGTTGAGGGTCACCGCCGTGTCGATCAGGGTCTCGCCCTTGGAGATCGAGGAGGAGCGGGGGCTCATGTTGACCACGTCCGCGCCGAGCCGCTTGCCGGCCAGCTCGAAGGAGCTCTGGGTCCGGGTGGAGTTCTCGAAGAAGAGGTTCATCAAGGTCCTGCCCTTGAGCAGGTCCAGCTTCTTGGAGGTCTGGCGATTGAGGGAGACAAAGCCGTCGGCCAGGTCGAGGAGGGAGGCGACCTCCACCTCGTTCAGATCCAGCACGGACAGGAAATGCCGCTGCGGAAAGGAGAAGGTCCTTTGCAGGACTTCGTTCAGGCCAGGCGGCGCAGCGTTCATCAAAGCGCCCTCATAGGGAGGTTCTACAGCGACCGCAACCGATCCAGGGCGCCCTGGAGGATCCAGGCGGCCGCGGCCTTGTCCACCACCTCGGCCCGGCGGGCCCTGGTCATGTCCGCTTCGGAGACCAGCATCCGGTTCACCGCCATGGTGCTCATCCGCTCGTCCCAGAAGGCGATGGGCATCTCGCGAAGGCGCAGGATGTTGCGGGCGAAGGCGCGATTGGACTGGCAGCGCACGCCCTCTGTGCCGTCCATGTTGACAGGCAAGCCGATCACCAGGGCCGAGGCCTTGCGGCTTTCCATCAGCTTGAAGAGGGCGGCCGCATCGTCGGTGAACTTCAACTTGCGGATCAGATGCAGGGGGCTGGCCACCATGCGGGTGGCGTCCGAGACGGCGACGCCGATGGTCTTCTCGCCGAGGTCCAGGCCAACGACAGGGGTGTTGGGGGCCGCCAGGGCGGGTAATTCCAGAAGGTCAACGACGGCCATCGGCAACCCATAGCTTGCATGGGGGGCCTTGGCACGGCTAACCCACGCGCTCGGATTTCTAGGAGGGATGGTCATGGCCATCGACGCGGCGACCGTACGCAAGGTCGCCAGGCTGGCGCGGATCGCCGAGCCCGAGGACCGGCTGGAGCCGCTGGCCCGGGAGATTTCGGGCATCCTGGCCTGGATCGAGCAGCTGGAAGAGGTGGACACCGACGGGGTCGAGCCGATGACCACCTCGGTGGCGGCCACCTTGCCGATGCGGGAGGACGTGGTCACCGAAGGCGGCGATCCGGCCAAGGTGCTGGCCAATGCGCCCAAGGCGGCCAAGGACTTCTTCGTGGTGCCGAAGGTGGTGGAATGACCGTCCTCACCGATCTGACCCTGAAGGCGGCCCTGGACGGGTTGGCGTCCAAGTCGTTTTCCGCGGAGGAGCTGACCCGCGCCCATGTGGCGGCGGTGGAGGCGGCGCGGCCGCTCAACGCCTTCATCCTGGAGACCCCGGACAAGGCCGTGGATATGGCCAAAGCCTCCGACGCCCGGCGGGCCAGGGGCGAGGCGGGGCGGCTGGACGGCGCGCCGCTGGGGATCAAGGACCTGTTCTGCACCGAGGGCGTGCGGACCACGGCCTGCTCGAAGATCCTGGGAGACTTCAAGCCCACCTATGAGTCCACGGTGACCGCCAACCTGTGGCGGGACGGGGCGGTGATGCTGGGCAAGCTTAATCTCGACGAATTCGCGATGGGCTCTTCAAATGAGACCTCGGCTTTCGGTCCGGTTGTAAATCCGTGGAAGATCGACCGTGAGTTGACTCCGGGCGGGTCGTCGGGCGGGTCGGCGGCGGCGGTGGCGGCGGGGCTGTGCCTGGGGGCGACGGCGACCGACACCGGCGGGTCGATCCGCCAGCCGGCGTCATTCACCGGGACGGTGGGGATCAAGCCGACCTACGGGCGCTGCTCGCGGTGGGGGATCGTCGCCTTCGCCTCGTCGCTGGACCAGGCGGGGCCGATCGCCCGCACCGTCGAGGACGCGGCGATCCTGATGACCTCCATGGCCGGCCACGACGTCAAGGACTCCACGAGCCTGGACGTCGAAGTGCCTGATTTTTCGCAGTTTGTCGGGAAGTCCGTGAAGGGCCTCAGGATCGGCATCCCCAAGCAATACCGCGTCGACGGCATGCCGGCCGAGATCGAGAAGCTGTGGGAGCAGGGGATCGCCTGGCTGAAGGAGGCCGGGTGCGAGATCGTCGAGGTCAGCCTGCCGCACACCAAATACGCCCTGCCGGCCTACTACATCATCGCCCCGGCCGAGGCCTCCTCGAACCTCGCCCGCTACGACGGCATGCGCTACGGCCTGCGGGTCGAGGGCGCCAACCTCACCGAGACCTACGAGAACAGCCGGGCCGCCGGCTTCGGCGAGGAGGTCAAGCGGCGGATCCTGATCGGCACCTATGTGCTCTCGGCCGGCTACTACGACGCCTACTACCTGAAGGCCCTGAAGGTGCGCCGGCGGATCGCCGACGACTTCGACCAGGCGTTCGGCAAGGTGGACGCCCTGCTCACCCCCACGGCGCCCTCGGCGGCGTTCGGGCTGGGCGAGAACGCCGACGACCCGCTGGCCATGTACCTCAACGACATCTTCACGGTGACGGTGAACCTGGCCGGCCTGCCGGGCATGAGCCTGCCGGGCGGGCTGGACGCGCAGGGCCTGCCGCTCGGGCTGCAGCTGATCGGCCGGCCGCTGGACGAGGGGACGCTGTTCTCGCTCGGCGGCGCCATCGAGAAGGCGGCGGACTTCCAGGCGAAGCCGGCGAAGTGGTGGTGACGGAACCCGATCCCATGGCCGCGCTCAAGGCGCGTTTCCTTGAGCGGCTGGCCCAGGACCTTGTGGCGTTCCGGGAAGGCCAGGAGGGGATCGTCGGCCCCCGGGCCCACCGGCTGGCCGGGGCGGCGGGGATCTTCGGCTTCACCGAGCTCGGCCGGCTGGCGCGGATCGTCGACGACGAATGGCGCGACGACGGGATCGAGCCGGGCGCCCTGGCGGCGCTGATCGCCGAAGCCGAGGCCGTGCTGTCCGCCTAATCCGCCGGGATGAGCGGTTGAGATGAGAGGGGCGCGGCGCTACCTACACAGCATGAGCGAGACGACGAACACCAAGCTTATCCGCGGCCGCACCGGCGATTGGGAGATCGTGCTGGGGCTGGAGGTGCACGCGCAGGTGGCCTCCAACGCCAAGCTGTTCTCCGGCGCCGCCGTGGGGGCGGGGGCCGAGCCCAATTCGCAGGTCAGCCTGGTGGACGCGGCCATGCCCGGCATGTTGCCGGTGATCAACCGCCGCTGCGTGGAGCAGGCGGTGCGCACGGGCCTCGGCCTCAAGGCGCAGATCAACCTGAAGAGCCGCTTCGACCGGAAGAACTACTTCTATCCGGACCTGCCGCAGGGCTACCAGATCAGCCAGTTCAAGGACCCGGTGGTGGGCGAGGGCGAGGTGATCGTCGAGCGCGACGACGGCTCCACCTTCGTGGTGGGGATCGAGCGGCTGCACCTGGAGCAGGACGCCGGCAAGAGCCTGCACGACCAGGACCCCAACGCCACCTACGTCGATCTCAACCGGGCGGGCACGGCCCTGATGGAGATCGTCTCCAAGCCGCACATGCGGAGTTCGGAAGAAGCAGCCGCCTACGTCAAGAAGCTGCGGACCATCCTGATCTATCTCGGCACCTGCGACGGCGACATGGAGAAGGGCAATCTGCGCGCCGACGTGAACGTCTCGGTCTGCCGCCCCGGCGGTCACGACAGGTTCCGCGAGACCGGGAGTTTCAGCCATCTGGGCACCCGCTGCGAGATCAAGAACGTCAACTCGTTCCGCTACATCCAGCAGGCCATCGAGTACGAGGCGCGCCGGCAGATTGAGATCCTGGAAGACGGCGGCTCGATCAATCAGGAGACCCGCCTGTTCGACCCCGGCAAGGGCGAGACGCGCTCCATGCGCTCCAAGGAGGAGGCGCACGACTACCGCTACTTCCCCGACCCGGACCTGCTGCCGCTGGAGCTGGACCCGGCCTGGGTGAAGGCCATCGAGGACAGCCTGCCGGAGCTGCCGGACGCCAAGAAGGCCCGGCTGCAGAGCCAGTATGGCCTGTCGGCCTACGACGCCGGCGTGCTGATCATCGAGCAGGACAAGGCCGACTTCTACGAGCTGGCCGCCCGCGGGCGGGACGCCAAGCTGACGTCCAACTGGGTGACCAACGAACTGGCCGCCAAACTCTCGGCCAGCCACCAGGACTTTGCGGACAGCCCCATCGGGCCGGGCGCCATCGCCGAGCTGGTGACCCTGATCGAGCAGGGCGTGATCTCCTCCAAGATCGCCAAGGACGTCTTCGAACGGATGTGGGCCGGCGAGGGCGCGCCGGG
This sequence comes from Caulobacteraceae bacterium, assembly GCA_947476555.1. Taxonomy (GTDB): domain Bacteria; phylum Pseudomonadota; class Alphaproteobacteria; order Caulobacterales; family Caulobacteraceae; genus Phenylobacterium. Next base: position 3,216 of record CANJRI010000047.1, on the reverse strand, counting down.
CGATATCGTCGAGAAACAGGGCCTCACCCAGATGTCCGACACCGGCGAGCTGGAGGCGATCATCGATAAGCTGATCGCCGAGAACCCGGGCCAGGCGGCGGCGGTGAAGGACAAGCCGCAGGCGATCGGCTGGTTCGTGGGGCAGGTGATGAAGGCGACCGGCGGGAAGGGGAATCCTGGGGTGGTGAATGGGTTGTTGAGGGGGAAGTTGGGGTTGGGTTAGGTCGGAATTTGGAGCCACGATAGGTCGTCCATTTCGCGGGGCCTTGAAGTTCGAAACCGATAGCGGATGACTGTCCCTCCAAAGCTCCGGCAAGGAACGCTGCGTGTCGACGTCCACCGCTCATGCCTGCTGCGGCTGCGACGGGTTGGCTGGAGACTGCATTTGCAAGCGCTGGTATTGGTTTGCTTCGGGCTGAAACGGAATCGGCCCATGCTGAGCAGGGCCAAACCGATACGTTCACGCCTGGCCGGACGATTGGTGTGAGCTTGATGGCCTTTGAGACCTATGTGGAAGCTGCCGTGCGAGCGAGCCAGGGGGATACTCCGGCCGACGGCGCGCCCACGCGCGATCACCCCCTTTTGAATGGCGAACCCTACAAGGCTTTTCGGCAGGCTATCGATCTGGCCAAAAGGCGTGACGCGGGGACATTTTTCTCGGGTCCGGCGATTGCGTCGCTTCTGGCGGAGTCGCTTGAGGCCGAAGTCTCGGAAAACGCGGTCGTCGCGGATCCGACCTGCGGCATGGGAGACCTGCTTCTGGCCTATGCCGACCGTCTTCCTGTCGCTGGCTCGCTATGCGAAACGATCAGGCTCTGGAGCGAGCGGTTGGCCGGACTCGATCTTCGCGAAGACCTGGTGCGGATGACGAAGGTTCGCCTCGTCATGCTAGCCCGGGCTCGAGGCGGTTTCGGTGACCTGATCGATCAAATCGACGACACATTTCCCATGATCCAAATGGGAGATGCGCTGTCGAAGTCCCCGGTTCTACAGAAAGCCGAAGGCTTCCTGTTCAACCCGCCGTTCGGGCAAACTTTGCCGAAGACTAAACCGGCCTGGTCAGCGGGGCAGATTAACGCCGCGGCGCTTTTTCTAGATGCTTTGGTCGGAGGAGACGCGAGGCCCAAGCCCATCGCGGCGGTTCTTCCGGAGGTGCTGCGAAGCGGCAGTAGATATGGCCGGTTCCGCGACCACTTGGCGGGCATGGGCTTGGTCGGCGCCGTCCATTCGCAGGGGCGTTTCGACCCGTGGACCGACGTGGATGTCTTCACCACGCTTCTGAAGCCAGCCAGTGAGGGCGGCCTTTGGAGAGATCCCGATGCCCCTGCGAAGGTTACAGTCGGGTCAGACTTCACCGTTCGGGTGGGGGCGGTCGTGCCGCATCGGCATGAAGCCGCAGGTCCCGAGCGGCCCTACCTCTGCGCCAAAACTACGCCCGCTTGGGACGGGGCTTCACGCCGAGGATCAGCCGGGCGTTTACGGGAACGGTCTTCAAACCGCCGTTCGTCGTTATCCGCCGGACATCCAGCCCAAGCGATCGATATCGCGCCGTCGCGACTGTGATCGTCGGCGAAGCGGACGTGGCGGTCGAGAACCATCTGATCGTCGCGACGCCCATTCGGAATGGTGTCGCCGCGTGCCGCAAGCTCCTCGCCCTGCTTAGCACGCCGGAGACGTCGGAGCACCTGAACCGGGTGATCCGTTGCCGGCACCTGACCACCGGAGCCGTGGCCTCTATCCCCTGGCGTGACGATGTCGGCTGAGCGCCTCAGATTTTCTCCTGACATCCTCGCCCGTTTGGGCGAGGAACTCGTGCCTGACGTGGATCAGGGCATCATCGAGCTCGTGAAAAACGCCTACGATGCAGACGCGACCCTCTGCACCGTGGACCTGAAGACGCAGAGCGACGGCGTCAGTTCGATCCTCATCCACGATAACGGAAACGGGATGACCGGAAGCAGTCTTCGCGATGGCTGGCTGGTCATCGGTCGATCCGGCAAGCGTAAGAAGACGCCGACGCCGAGGTTCGGGCGCATGCCGGTCGGCGACAAGGGCCTGGGCCGGCTGGCGGCTCTGCGTCTCGGTAGACGGGTTATCCTGCGGACACGTCCGGCGAGAGAGCCCGGCGCAGAGTATGAGCTTGTCCTTGATTGGCGCGCGTTCGATGCCGCTGCCGTGATCGAGGATGTGCCCATCAACGTGACCAGATCAAACACCGATCAGGAGCACGGCACGGACATCATCGTCGAGGACCTCAAGTCTCCGCTCAGCCGCTCCACGGCCAATAAGCTAGCTCGGGGCCTCATCCTTCTCGCCGACCCGTTTATCGACGAGGGCGGGGGGCCAGATGATCGGCCGAGACCGAGCACAAAGCCGCCGAGGGAAGCGGCCCAGGACGCAGCCCATGAGCTCGATCCGGGCTTTAAGCCCGACTTCTTGTCGAACGAGTTTGACGAACTCGCCCGCAAGGTGCGCCTGTCCTACTTCGGGGACGCGGAGTATCGCCTTCAGGCGGTGCTGGATGACCAGGGCAGAGCGACCTTTCGTTTGCTCGATTGGAAGGGGGACGTCCTACACGAGCAAGCACCGGCCGAACACTACCTAGCCCCGGCATTCGTCTTTGATCTCTGGGCATTCATTCTTGAGGGCGGCCGCTTCTCCAACAAGACCGCTACGATGGCCGAGGTGAAGACCTGGCTGTCGCACGTCGGTGGCGTTCACGTCTATGAGGATGGCATCCGTGTTCCGCCCTATGGCGGACCGGGAGACGATTGGCTGGACCTCAACCTGCGTCGTGCGCGCAATCCCGAGCTCCGCCCGAGCACCAATACCGCCGTTGGTCGCGTGCGGTTGAGCAATCTGGATCGGTCCCTCATCCAGAAGACCGACCGGATTGGCTACATCGAGAACGACGCCTTCATCGAGCTACGACGCTGCTGCGGCGACGCCCTTGAATGGGCCGGCCGGGTCCGCACGCGGGAGCGGGATCAGCGGCGCTTGGCTGAGCGTCAGGCGGAAAAGCAGAAGACCGAGAAGGCGGCGACGCGCCTCGAAGCGGTGCTCACTAAGGCGCCCTCCTTTGCTTCGTGTACGTCGTCAGATGTTTTGAGACAGGTGGGGTCCGGATTTAGCGGAGAGATGGCCTCATCTGGGGTTGATATTTAGGCGGCGATTTTGCGGTGTTGCAAGCGCCGATGTTGGATGGTCTGGCGTTTG
>CANJRI010000046.1 GCA_947476555.1 Caulobacteraceae bacterium | reverse complement strand
TCGATGCGGGTCGTGTTAAGGCCGGCGTCGGGCTCGGTGACGCCCAGGGCCGTCTGGTCCTCCCCCGAGATCAGCCGTGGGGTCCAGCGCGCCTTCTGCTCCGGCGTCCCGTGCACGACGATCGGGTGCGGGCCGAAGAGGTTGACGTGCACCGAGGCGACCGCCGCCATGGCCCCGTCGCTCCGGGCCACCTCATGCATCATGATGGCCGCCTCGGTGACGCCCAGGCCGGCGCCGCCGTACTCGGTCGGCATGGTGATCCCCAGCCAGCCAGCCTCCGCCATGGCGCGGTGGAATTCGAACGGGAATTTCCCGTCCTCGTCGCGGGCGAGCCAGTAGTCGTCACGGAACCTGGACGTTACGGCGCGGACCCCTTCGCGGATCGCCCGCTGGTCCTCGTTGTCCTGCATCGCGGCCGTGGATTCCATTTCGAAGCAACTCGCTGTCGGAAAGCTCGCGGCGCCCGCCTGCAGGAAGACTCTAGATCGTCGCGCAGGACGACTGGTTGATCAGCAGCGCCGAGTCCTGCTGGAATCTCGTCTTGTAGGCGATGCGCACCGCCTCCACCCGCTCCGGCCCCTCGCTGCGGGGCAGCACGATCAGCACCACCTTGGCCGCCTCTCGGATCAGCAGGTTCTCCGAGCCCTTCCAGGCGCCGCCCCCATCCATGACCGTCACGCCGTCGGGAAAGCGCGGAGATATCTCCTCGTCCACGAACCGGCGGATGTCGCGGTCCACGGACCGGCTCTTGGGCGCACCACGGCCCAGGAACAACTGCGCGGTCCGCAGCTCCTCCTGCCCCGCCGGACACGCGGCCATCTTTGGCGCGCTGGCGCATCCGGCCAGGGTCGTCAGGACAATCAGGGCCCCCACAAGCCTCATCCGCCCACCAGCTCCCGGCCGATCAGGAAACGGCGGATCTCGTTGGTCCCCGCCCCGATGTCGTAGAGTTTCGCGTCCCGCAGGTAGCGTTCCACCGGATAGTCCCTCGTATAGCCGGCGCCGCCCAGCGCCTGGATCGCCTCAAGCGCGACCTTCACCGCATTCTCGCTGGCCATCAAGATCGCGCCGGCGGCGTCGACCCGCGTCGTCCGGCCCAGGTCGCAGGCCCGCGCCACGGCGTAGACATACGCCCGCGCCGAATTCAGGGCCACGTACATGTCGGCCACCTTGCCCTGCATGAGCTGGAAATTGCCGATCGGCTCGCCGAACTGCCGGCGCTCGCGCACGTAGGGAAGCACCGTGTCCAGACAGGCCTGCATGATCCCCAGCGGCCCGCCGGCGAGCACCGTGCGCTCGTAGTCGAGGCCGCTCATCAGCACGCCGACCCCGCCGCCGACCGGACCCATGACGTTCTCCCCGGGGACCTCGCAGTCCTCGAACACCAACTCCCCGGTGTCGGACCCCCGCATGCCCATCTTGTCGAGCTTCTGGCTGACCCGGAATCCGGCGAAACCCTTCTCCACCAGGAAGGCGGTGATGCCCCGCGAGGACGCCTCCGGGTCGGTCTTGGCGTAGACCACCAGGACGTCGGCGTGCGGCGCGTTGGTGATCCAGAACTTGGTCCCGTTGAGGATGTAACGGTCGCCGCGCCGCTCGGCCTTGAGCCGCATGGAGACCACGTCGGAGCCCGCCCCCGCCTCGCTCATCGCCAGGGCGCCCACGTGCTCGCCGCTGATCAGCCGCGGCAGATAGCGGCGCTTCTGATCTTCGGTCCCCCACCGGCGGATCTGGTTCACGCAGAGGTTGGAGTGGGCGCCGTACGAGAGCCCGATGGCCGCCGAAGCGCGGGAAACCTCCTCCATCGCCACCACGTGATGCAGGTAGCCGAGTTGCAGGCCGCCGTACTCTTCCTCGACGGTAATGCCATGCAGACCCAGCTCGCCCATCTTGGGCCAGAGCGCGCGGGGGAAGGCGTTGTCCCGGTCGATCCCGGCCGCCAGGGGCGCGATCTGGTCGGCGGAAAAGCGAGCGGCGGCCTCGCGGATCGCGTCGACGTCCTCGCCGAGACCGAATTCCAGCGACGGTGCAGTCATGGCCGATGAATTAGCACGCGGGGCCCCGCGGCGCGAAGTCTAGTCGCGGTCGGCGGCCCGGCTCAGCTGCTCGAGCAGGTGGAACACGGCCACCACCACCAGGGTGACGCCGATCAGCCCGGCCGCCCCGGCCACCACGATCGGACTGTCGGCCGCGCCGGGCTGGGTGCGGGCGTTCAGCCCCCAGAAGATCGCGAACCCGAACAGCACCAGCCCGACCACGCCCACCGCCACATAGACGCCCGTTCCGGGCTCACGGGACCGGCGGCGCGGCGGTTGCCGGGCGGGGATGAAATCCCGCACCGCCGCCGGCTCCGCCATACCTGGCGGTTCCATCCGGAAGATCGGCTCAGGCTCCGGTTCCACCGGCTGCGCCTCGGGCTCCGGTTCAACCAGCTCAGGCTCCGGCTCGGGCTCAACCGGCTCGGGCTCGCGCTCAAGTTCGGGCTCAGGCTCAGGTTCGAATTCCGGCTCTTGCGGGTCGGGGAAGATGGTCTGCAGACGCTGGGTCACCGCCTCGGCCGCCGCCCGGACCGGCCCGGCCTCAGGCTCCGCCGCCGGCGGAACCGGCTCGTCCTGCCCCTCGCGGCTCAGCTCCACGATGTCCCCCTCCAGCGAGGTGACAATCGCGGCCGGCGCAACAACTGGGATCAGGCGCAGGGCGTCAGGGTCCACCAGCGGGCGCAGGACCGACGAGGGCGCGGCGACCGGCGGGGACAGGAACAACGCCTTCTCGGCAGCCCGGCGCCGGACCAGGGCGTCGACCACGATCCGCTCGCCGCCCACCTCGGCCGCTCGCCACAGCTCCATGGCGCAGGCGGCCTGGATGACATCGCCCTCGTTGAGCCGTTTCAACACCTGGCTGCGTCGGAAGTTGTCGAGGCCGATATTGAAGGCGAAGCTCGTCAGGGCGTCGAACTGGCTCTGGGTCAGCGGCGCGAAGATAGTCTCGTTGACCACGTGCGTCACCGCGATCAGGTCGTAGAGCAGGAGCGCCTCGGCGTCGTCGTCGCTGACTTCCGCGCCCTCGCGGGCCGTCAGGGTATGGCCATGGCCGATCGTCCAGCGGCCATCGGGCAACTGGGCGGACTGGCGGCGATACCCCTCGAACCCCTTGATGAGGTCGATGGCGGCGCGTGAGACGCGGTAACGCGGACGCATGGCCCCGAGATGACCCAAAACGGCACAGGCGAAGGGCGCCTGAAACCCTGCCTTCGCAAGCTTGAGGCCAGTTACAGCAGAATGAGCGCCGAGAGTCCCAGGAAGGCGAAGAAGCCTGTGAAATCCGTCACGAAGGTCACGAAGATCGAGGACGAGACCGCCGGGTCGCGGCCCATGCGCTCAAGCAGGATGGGGATCAGGGCGCCGGCCAGCGAGGCCACGCAGACGTTGATGATCATCGCCGCGCCGAACACCAGCGCCAGGCCCAGCCCCTGCCCGAGCGCGTAGAGCAGCAGGCCGGTCACCAGCGCCAGCAGCGCGCCGTTCACCAGCCCCACGGTCATCTCCCGGGTCACGGTGCGCATGGCGTTCACCGCCGAGAGCTCGCGGCTGGCCAGAGCGCGCACCGCCACCGCCAAGGTCTGGGTGCCGGCGTTGCCGCCCAGCGAGGCGACGATCGGGAACAGCACCGCCAGGATCACCAGCTTCTCGATCTCGCCCTGGAAGAAACCGATCACATTGGCCGCGACCGCCGCGGTGACGGTGTTGATCAGCAGCCAGGGGATGCGCGAGCGGACGATCTCCAGCACCGAGGCGTCGCGACCTGCGTCCGACACGCCGGCCAGGGCCAGGATGTCCTCCTCGCCCTCCTCCTGGATGACCCCGACGATATCGTCGACGGTGATCTGGCCCACCAGCCGCCCGCCCGGCTCCACCACGGGGGCGGAGATCAGGTGGTACTTGTCGAAGATGTAGGCGACCTCTTCCTGGTCCATATCGACCGGGATCTCGGTAACCGGCTCCATGATCTGGGCCAGCGGCGTGTTGCGCGACGAGCGGAGTAGGAGGCTGACGGGCGCCGCGCCCACCGGCTTGTAGCTGGGGTCCACGATGTAGACGTCGAAGAACAGCTCCGGCAGTTCGTCCGCTTCCTTGCGGAAGTGGTCGATCGCCTGGCCGACGGTCCAGAACTGCGGCGCCGCCACCACCTCGCGCTGCATCAGGCGGCCGGCGGTCTCGTCCTCGTAGGCCAGGGACGTCTCGATCGCCGCCCGCTCCATCTCGGGCATGGCGGCCAGCACCTGGGCCTTCTTGTCTTCCTCCAGGTCGTCGACGACGTCGGCGGCGTCGTCGGAGTCCATCTCCCCCAGGGCCTTGGCCAGCATGGCGGAGGGCACGTGCTCAAGGATGTCCTCGCGGATCTCGGTGTCGAGTTCGGACAGCACCTCGGCCAGCACCTCCTGGTCGAGGTGGGGCAGCAACTCCTCGCGGTCGTCCGGCGAGAGGAAGCCCATCAGGTCGGCGATGTCGGCCGGGTGCAGGGCGCCCAGCAGCTCACGCAGCCGCTCGGCGTCGCCCCGCTCCAGGGCGTCGGCCACCATCGGCACGAACTCGGGGTTCAGGGCGTAGTCTTCGCCGAGCGCGATATCTTCGAGGTCCTGGTCCGCCACGTCGAGGTCGTCTTCGCGAGCCATGCGGACCTCCTCTACGCTGATGACGGACGGACTAGCTCGTTAGTTTTGAAGACCCTGATTCACTGGTGCGGTCGAGAAGACTCGAACTTCCACGGGTTGCCCCACAGCGACCTCAACGCTGCGCGTCTACCAATTCCGCCACGACCGCTCGTGGTGAGGCGCGGCAGGTAGCAAACGCCGACCGCTTTGTGAAGCCGCTCAGGCTCCTCCGGCCATGTAGTCGTAGACATTCGCCTCGCGGGTCACGGCGATGGCGATGCGGTCCTCGTCGATTTGGATCTCGCCGCGGGCCACCGGATGGTTGTTGGCCAGGATCCAGACCTCGTCGTTGACGGAGGTGTCGAGCGGGATCACCGCGCCGCGGCCCATGCGCAGAAGTTGCGCCATGGGAAGCGTGGCCCGGCCCAGGACGACCTGGATCTCCACATTGACGGCCTTGACCTGACTCAAACGAAACGCTCCTACCAACTCCAGGGCTTGGCGCAGGGCCGCCCTTGATGCCACATTGCCCCGACATGCTTGACCGGCCGTTAAGCCCCACCGGGGCGCCCGCCCTGCCCCGCGCCGACGGCCTTGCCGCCGGATGGGCGGTTTCGCGCGGCCTGGTGGACTATGCGGCGGCCGAGGCGGCCATGGAGGCGCGCGCCGCCGCCATCGCCGAGGGCCGGGCCGGCGAACTGGTCTGGCTGGTCGAGCATCCGCCGCTCTATACCGCCGGGGTGTCCGCCAAGGCTGGGGACCTGCTGGACCCGGAGCGCTTTCCGGTCTTCCGCACCGGCCGCGGCGGCCAGTTCACCTACCACGGCCCCGGCCAGCGGGTGGTCTACCTGATGCTCGACCTCAACCAGCGGGGCCGCGACGTCCGCGCCTTCGTGGCTGCGCTCGAGGCCTGGATCATCGGCGCCCTGGCCAGGCAGGGCGTGCGCGGCGAGGTCCGCGAGGGGCGGGTCGGCGTCTGGGTCGACCGCGGCGGCGAGGAGGCCAAGATCGCGGCGATCGGGGTGAAGGTGCGCCGCTGGGTGTCTTTCCACGGCGTGGCGCTCAACGTCGCCCCGGACCTCTCGCACTACGGCGGCATCGTGCCCTGCGGCCTCCAGCTTGCGGTCACCAGCCTGCAGGACCTCGGCCTGCACGCCTCCATGCGCAAGGCGGACGCGGCTCTCTTGGCCAGCTTCAAGGGGGTGTTCGGGCCCGTGAAGAAGGCCGAGGCGCCGATTTAGGCCGCAGGCTTCAAGGGATTGGGTCCAAAGCGGTTGGCCCCCTGTTCGCCGGGCAGGACCGCCAGCTCCACCAGGGCCCAGACCAGGGCCAGGATGAACACGAAGTCGAAGAAGCCCTTGGGATGCGGCCAGACGCCTCTGAGGGAGACCAGCACCAGCAAAGCCCACCACCCCGAGCGCCCCCGATCATGCAGGCGCTTGGAAAGCACGCAGGCGCTGCAATAGATCAGGATCGGATAGACGAACCAGCCGGTCAGCAGGCGCGGCAGCGTATCGTCGACCAGGGCCTCGTAGATCGCGGCCACGCCCACGATCAGGGCGAAGGCGATCACCGACGGCAGGCGCGGCGCCCGGCCGCTCGCCGACAGGAACAGGTCCTTCCAGTTCATCCCGCCCCCAAAGTCCCGCCTAGGCCCGCAACTTCACGGCCGTTCCCGTGGCCGTGACCATCAGCATGCCGTTCTCGACGCCCAGCGTCTCATAGTCCAGGTCGACGCCCACTACCGCGTCCGCCCCCAGGGCCGTCGCGTCCTCCTGCATCTCCTGCAGGGCGATGTCGCGGGCCTGGCGCAGGGCCTTCTCGTACCCGCCGGCGCGGCCGCCGACGATGTTGGTCACCCCGGCCAGGAAGTCCCGGAAGATATTGGCGCCGATGATCGCCTCGCCGGTAACGATCCCCAGGGTGCGGGACACCGGCTGTTCGGGGATGTCCGGCGTCGTGGCGATGATCATATTGGACGAGCTCCGTCTTCCCCGCGCGGGCCTGCGACCATAGATTGGCGGCCATGAGCACGCCAGCGGTCTCCCCCCCCGGTTTCGATCTCACGCCCCCCGATTCAGCCGAACGCGCGGCGCTGGAGGCGGACCTGGACGCCGAGGAGGCCCGGGTCCTGCTGCATCACGGCACCGAGGCGCCGTTCTGCGGCGGCCTGCTGGGCCAGAAGGACGACGGGGTCTATTGCTGCCGGCTCTGCGCCCTGCCGCTGTTCCTTCACCGGACCAAGTTCGAGAGCGGCACCGGCTGGCCATCCTTCTGGGCCCCGGTCGACGAGGCGCATGTCAGGGCGGTCAAGGACGTCTCCTACGGCATGGTCCGCATCGAGACGCGCTGCGCGCGCTGCGACAGCCACCAGGGCCACCTCTTCCCCGACGGGCCGCGGCCGACCCGCCTGCGCTACTGCATCAACTCGGTCTCGCTGGAGTTCGTGAAGACGGGCGAGGCCCTCCGCGACCCGCTGGGCCGAGGCGACAACGCCCGCCTTCCCAACAGCTAGCTCCGCCGGGTGGTCGTCCGGCTCATGGCGCTGTCGGCGCCGGGCGTGTGGCCGCCGCTGGGGCCGCCCTGGCGCATCTGCGCCTCCAGGACGCTGTCGCCGAACCCGGACCCGGCGCTGGTGAAGAACGAGCCGCCGCCGACCCGCAGGTCGTTCTGCACGTGGGTCACGCCCGAGATGTCCTGGACGATATCCTCAGCGCGCCGCCGCGCCTGGCGGTTCTCCACCCCACCGGAGAGCGTGACCTCGCCGGCGCTCACCGCCACCTGGATCTGGCTGGCGTCGATCCACGGATCGTCGGTGAGCCGGGCTTGGACCTCGTCGCTGATGCTGTCGTCCGAACGCCGGTAATCCTTCGGGCCGCGGCCACGATGGTCGCCGACCGCCCAACGGGGTTCCCGGCCGAAGTCGGTCCGATAGCGTCGCACGGGCTCGTCGCCCTCCAGCCGGTCGCCGAGGCCGTCCAGCCAGCCGGCCACGCGCTCGCCCATCCGGCGAAGGCCGCGCCCAGCGTCGCGGGCCCGATCCTCGAAGCGCTCGTCGTCGAAGCGCCCCGGAGGCTCGTCGGGACGGCGGGCGATATAGCCGCTGTCGTGATCGTAGGGGCGGCTGTAGCGGTCGTCGGGGCTCCGGCCCTCCCAGGAGGGACGGCGGGTGTAGTCCTCGCCCGAAAAGCGGGGCTGGGGCTGACGCCAGGTGCGGGGATCGTAAGTCCGCTCGCCGGCCTGGGCGCCGCCCGGGATGTCGCGCCGGCGGTAGTTGTCGGCGTCCTCGTCCCAACTGGGCCGTTCGGCGTAGCGGCGGGCCTGCCGGTCGATCTCGTCCTGGTCGCGTAGATAGCGTTCGCGCTCGTCCATCCATCTGCCGGGCATCGGAAGTCCTCCTGTGTTGCGAGGTGTCTTCCTGAACCCGGGGCCGGCTACGCCGGTTCCGACGCTCCGGGCGCCGTCAGATCAGCCGGTTGACGCCCAGGGCGCCCGCCTGCAGCAGGCTGAGGGCGGCCTGGCCTTGATGGACGGTGCGCATGGCCATGGCCTGCACGGGGCGGAAGGCCCCGGCGGTGTAGAACACCCCACCCATGGCCTGGAGCGCCGCCGGAGAGGGCGAGACCGGCCGGTCCCGTTGCGAGAAGGGCTCGCTGGAGAACTGGCTTTCCGGCCGCTCGTGGATCGAGTCCAGCACGCGGCCGAGGAAGGTGGCGGGCGCGGGGTCGTCGCGGGTCACCAGCGGCGTCGGGGCGGGCGCGGGAGCCGGGACCGGCGTCGGCTGCGGCTTTGGCTTCTTATGGGCGTGGCCCAGGTGGCGGCCTTGATCGGTGTGGCCGACGCTGACCTGAACGTCGAGCAGGAGACCCAGGACGCCGGCCGTGAGCCTGGCCCGGTCGGTCTTGGCCGGAATCGGCGCCGGCTGATGACCCCCCGTCGCAGCCGGCGCCTCCTTCACCTTCGAGGCTGCGGCCATCGCGACCGGGACCGCCGACGCCTTGCGTGCGCCGTGGACCAGGGCATTCAGGTTCGCGATCTTGCCAACCACTCGAAAGGCTCCGTTCCGATCCGGCACAGGCGCCGGCGTCTCGACGCCAAAGGGGCAAGGCGGGCGCCAGAAACGGCCCCGGAGGGTTAACCGGCGGCGGCCAGCCAGGCGCCGACCATGGCCGCCTCCGCCCGGCGGCCGGCGGTGCGCTCGGCGGCCTCGGCGTCGATCCCCCACTTCTCTTCCTGGAACGCCTCGTCGAGGCGGGACAGCTCAAGGGCCGCCTCCCCGCTCAACCAGCCGCGCCAGACCGCGATCGCCAGCACCGCCGAGCCGAACAGGGGCGTGGCGAAGGCCAGGCCCGCCAGCGCGAAGTCGTTGAGGGAAAGGGCGATGTCCCTGACCCGCCGCAGCGTCGCCTCCGGCTGCGCGCGGTGGACGATGCCTGTGGCGCGGGTCATGAACAGGCCTTCCTCCGCCTCTGCGCGGGCCAGAACCGGGCTCCACTCGGCGTCCTGCCGGGCGACGAGGGCGGCGGGCCCTTCAGCGAAATAGCAGAGCAAGTCCGATCCCGCGTAGTCCGCGACCTGATCGGCCACGGCCTGCCGCGCGCCGGGAATGCTGTCGATGGCGGTGTTGGCCAGGCGGGTGACGTGCATGCCCCCCAGCTCCAGGGCCTCGCCCTGGGACGCCCACTCGACGGCGACCATCTCCGCCAGGGCGCGTGCGGGAAGCAGAAGCGGCGCGCCCCCGGGCGTGCGCAGATCGCGGGAGTCCAGCCGCACGCCCCAGCCGCCGGCGGCCTCGCTCACCGTCACCGCCTTGTAGAAACGGCGCGGCTTGTCGCCCGGCTCCTTGAATCCCCTGGCCACCTGAACTCCTCGTCTAGCGCCCGCGCCCGAAGGGCTCGGGGTCGGCTTCGTGCTCGTGGAAGCCGAAACGCTCGAAACCGGCGCGCATCTCCGGCCCGATCGGCGCCTCGAGCGCCAGCCCGCCCCGCGACGGGTGCGGCAGCAGCAGCCGGCGGGCGTGGAGTTGCAGCTTCAGCCCCTCCGACAGCTCCCGGGAAGCCTCGGTGTTGTATTTGGGATCGCCCAGGATCGGATGGCCGATGGCCAGCATGTGCGCGCGGAGCTGGTGGGTGCGGCCGGTGTGCGGCCACAGCGCCATCCAGGCGGCCTTGGGGCCCGCCCGGGCCAGGGTGACGAACTCAGTCTCCGCCGTCTCGGCCTTGGGGTCCTTGGGATCGACCGGGACCACCATCTCGCGGTCGCCGATGCCCTTCTTGGCGAGGGGCAGCTCGATCGTCCCCTGCCCCGGCTTCGGGAAGCCCTCCACCAAGGCCCAGTAGATCTTCTGCGTCCGTCGCTTTGCGAAGGCGCCCGCTAGCTTCGCCGCTGCCGCCGGACTCTTGCCCAGCACCAGCACCCCGGAGGTGTCGCGGTCCAGGCGGTGCACCAGCCGAGGCCGCTCCATCCCTTCGCCCCAGGCGCTCAGCAGCCCGTCCACGTGCCGCGTGGTCTTGGTGCCGCCCTGCACCGCCAGGCCCGAGGGCTTGTTCAGGGCCAGCACGTCCTCGTCCTCATAGATCACCAGCGAGCGGGCGTAGGCCGCCTCGCGCGGATCGATCTCGCCCTTGGCCCGCGGCGGCGGCGCGTCCGGCAGCGGCGGTACGCGCACCTGCGAGCCGGCCGAAAGGCGGGTGTCCGGCTTGGCCCGCGCGCCGTCCACGCGAATCTGGCCCGACCGGGTGAGCTTCTGGAGCTGGATGTGGTTCAGGTGCGGCCAGCGCCGCTTGAACCAGCGGTCGAGGCGGACACCCTCCTCGGCCTCCTCCACGTAGAGGGTGCGGACCTCCCTCACGCCAGCAACCGGCGCATCAGAACCAGGCCGGCGAACAGCGCCGCCACCGAAAGCGCCACCGAGGCCACGGCGTAGAGCGCCGCCTGGCCAAGGTCGCGACGCTCGATCATCTGCACCAGTTCCAGGGAGAAGGCCGAGAAGGTGGTGAAGCCCCCAAGGACGCCCACGCCCAACAGCAGCCGCCACCGTTCCCCCTCACTGCCCAGCCAGCCGGCCAGCAGCCCCATCAGCAGCCCGCCCAGGACGTTGGCCGCGAAGGTCCCGTAGGGCCAGGCCGGGCCCAGCGCCTTCAACGCTTGTAGGGAAAGGGCGTAGCGGGCCACGGCTCCGGCCGCGCCGCCCGTCGCCACCAGCAGGAGGGCATGCATCGCCTGCTTATGCGACGCCCCGCAGCGCTCCGCTAGATGCGCTGGCCGAGGGTCTCGCGCAGGCCGCGGGCGTCATAGACATCGGGGCCCGTCGGACGCTCGCCCCTGCCCATGAACACCTCCAGGGTGGCGACCAGCGACGGTCCGCCGCCCAGGCTGAAGCTGGTGCCGACGCCCACGCTGACGCCGCTGTGATAGCCGTAGTCGCCGCCGCCGACCCCCAGGCCGATGCGGGGCGCATTGTCGGGCCGACCCTGGAAATAGCGGTCGGAGACCCGGAACCAGTCGTACCCCCCCGCCAGGGCGAGGTCGGCCGCCCGCAGGAGCGCCAGGTCCTCGACGTATTGGCGCGGCGCGCCCGGTCCACCCTGGAACGTCACCCGGAAACGGCCCGGCTCGATCTGTTGCTCGACGTAGCCCACCGCCTGGGGCCCCGTGGCCGGTTGATAGACGGTCGGCGCGGTGGCGCAGCCAGCGAGGGCGACGGCGGCAAGCAGGGGGATCAGGCGGTTCATGGCGGTCTCTCAGGCGAAAGTCGTTTCACTTCCACGACTTATACAGTGAAACGGGCGAACCTGTGTCCCCGTTCCGCCGGTTCACCCGAGACCAAGCGTCGCGATCAGGCCGGCCATGTCGGCGGGGATCGGCGCTTCCAGGCGGCGCTCACCCCCGGCGGGATGCGGAAATCCCAGCGCCGCCGCGTGCAGCATCAGGCGGGGGACCGGATGGCCGCCAGCGACCAGGGCTCCGCCATAGCGCGCATCCCCGGCGATGGGCCGGCCCAGGGCCGCCAGGTGGACCCGGATCTGGTGCATCCGGCCGGTCTGGGGCTGGACCTCCAACAGGGCGGCGCCCTGGGCTTCGGCGCGGGTCCGGTAGCGGGTGATGGCGGTTTCGGCGTCGGGGTGGTCGGGTGGGCAGACCCGCATGTAGGCCTCGCGCCCCTGCTCGGCGCGGCGCAGCGGCAGATCGATGGACCCGACCTTGGAGTCCGGCGCCCCGGGCGTGACGATGGCCAGGTATGTCTTGGAAAACGCCCGCTTCATCAGGGCTTTACCCAGGAAACCTGCGCCGGGTTTGGTCTTCGCGGTGAGGATCACGCCGGAGGTGTCCCGGTCCAGACGGTGGATCAGCCTCGGCCGCGCCTTGCCGGGTTTGGCGAAGGCCCACAGCAGTTCGTCCAGGGTATGGACCTGCCCCCGGCCGCCCTGGCTGGAAAGGCCGGCGGGCTTGTTCAGGGCGAGGATCTCGGCGTCCTCGTGGATCACCAGGCCCCGGACGAAGGCGATCTCGTCCGCCGAGAGTTGGATCGGGCCTGGTGTCTTCACACGGTGGGTCTAGCGGAGCAGCCCTTGCTGCGCCACTCGCCGCGAGTACCAGACGAAGAACAGGCAGCCGGCGAGGATGACGGCGTTCATGATCGTGCCGTTCGGACCCATCAGGGCCCCCGCGTCGGACATGCCATAGTGGTAGACAAGGCTGAGGACGAACGCGGCCAGCGAGACCACGAACACCGGAAAGGCCAGACGGCGGCGCAAGAGCAACAGCACCGCGCCAAGCAGCCCGCCCCATACGCCGATCGCCCACACCCCCGTCATCCACGCCGGCATGGCGTGGAAGCTGGCGATCTGCGCCTCGGTCATCATAGTACTCAGGTACGCATCGCCCTGCAGGTGGGTCATCAGGTAGTCGTATGCGCCGAAGCCGTTCCATAGAACGGCCACCACGCCAACAAGCCACAGGTGCCACGGGACCTTGCCCGCGCTCGCGGTTGTATCGGTCATTTGTTTGCCTCCCTCCCCAGATAGGGAAAGGCGAGCCTAGGTCGGTAACAACGTTACGACAATGCTCAAGCTTTAGGCGCCCGGCCCTGGCGCAGGGCCGCCCAGCGCTCCAGGCGCTCCTTGATCCGGGCCTCGTTCCCCTCTCCGCGGGGCTGGTAGAAGGCCCGCCGACCCATGCCCTCGGGGAAGTAGTCCTGGCCGGAGAAGCCCTCGGGGGCGTCATGGTCGTAGGCGTAGCCCTGGCCGTAGCCCAGGTCCTTCATGAGCTTGGTGGGGGCGTTGCGGATGTGGGCCGGCGGCATCAGCGAGCCGGTCTCCCTGGCGGCCTTCATGGCCGCGCCGAAGGCCTTGTAGACGGCGTTGGACTTGGGCGCGGCGGCCAGGTGCACCACCAGCTGGGCCAGCGCGATCTCGCCCTCGGGGCTGCCCAGGAAGTCGTAGGTGTCCTTCGCGGCGTTGGCGAGCACCAGGGACATGGGGTCCGCTTCCCCGATGTCTTCGGCGGCCGCCCGGATCAACCGCCTTGCGATGAACAGCGGGTCCTCGCCGCCCGTGAGCATCCGCGCCAGCCAGTAGAGGGCCGCGTCCGGGTCCGAGCCCCTGATCGACTTATGGAGGGCCGAGATGAGGTTGTAGTGCTCCTCGCGGTCCTTGTCGTAGGCCGGGCTGCGTTTCTGGAGGATCTGGCCGAGGGCCTTGGTGTCCAGGGGCGTGGCGGAGCCGATGTTGAACAGGGTCTCGGCCAGGGTGAGCAGGTAGCGGCCGTCGCCATCGGCCATGGCCAGCAGCGCGGCGCGCGCCTCCGGCTGCAGCGGCAGGTCCCGGCCCTCCTGGACCTCGGCCTTGGCCAGCAGGGCCTCCAGGGCCGTCTCGTCCAGGCGCTTCAGCACATAGACTTGGCTGCGGGACAGCAGCGCGCCGTTCAGCTCGAAGGACGGGTTTTCCGTGGTGGCCCCCACCAGGGTCACGATCCCCTCCTCCACGAACGGCAGGAAGCCGTCCTGCTGGGCCCGGTTGAAGCGGTGGATCTCGTCGACGAACAGCAAGGTGGCCTGGCCGGCCGCGCGGCGCGCCCGGGCCGCCTCGAAGGCCTTCTTCAGGTCCGCCACGCCGGAGAACACCGCCGAGAGCTGCTGGAACTCGTAGCCGGCCTCCTTGGCCAACAGGCGGGCTATGGTGGTCTTGCCGGTGCCCGGCGGGCCCCAGAGGATTATCGACGACAGGCGCCGCGCCTCCGCCATCCGCCGGATCGGCCCCTCGGGCCCCAACAGGTGGTCCTGGCCCACCACCTCGTCCAGCGACGTCGGCCGCAGCCGGTCGGCCAGCGGGGACGGCGCGTGCGGCGTCAGGCCCGCAGCTTCGAAGAGGTCGGACATGGCAAGCCGCTTAGCACGCCCGCGCCCAGCGCGTCAGACGCTGAACGAGCCGGTTACCGTGCGATCGCCCCGCTGGATGGTGACCTCCCAGCGCGCCCCGCTCTCCAGGGCCGTGACGAGGTCGCGCACGCTTTCCACCCGCCGCCCATTCACGGCCCGGATGATGTCCCCGCCCCGGAAGCCCGCCTGCACGGCTACGTCCCGGCCCGGGTTGGTCACCAGCACGCCGGCCTGGAAGAGGTCGAGGCCCAGCTCGTCGGCGACCGCCGGGGAGAGGTTCACCACCGTGGCGCCCGCCAGGGGGTTGCGGCCGCCGATCGTCCGCTGATCCCGCGCCGGCGTGGCCGGAGGCGGTTCGGCCCGCAAGGTGGCCTGCTGCTGGGCCCTTCCCCGGCGAATCCCCAGCCGCACGGCTTCGCCCGGTCGGTGGTTGGACATCGCGTAGGTCACCCCGGCGGCGTCGACCACCGGCAGGCCGTCCACGCTGACGATGACGTCGCCCTGCCGGAGCCCGGCGTCAGCGGCGGCCCCGCCGGGCCAGACGTCGGCGACCAGGGCGCCGGAGGGCGTCGCAAGGCCCAGAGTTGGGGCCAGGTCCGGGGTCACGCTCTGCAGCCGCGCGCCGATCCAGGGTCGCACCACCGCCCGGCCGCCGCCGGCGGCCGTCTCGACGGTTCGCCGCACGACCGCGGCGGGAATGGCGAATCCCACGCCCGATGAAGAGCCCGAGCGCGAGAGGATGAAGCTGTTCACCCCGATCAGGTCGCCGTCCATATCCACCAAGGCGCCGCCGGAGTTGCCCGGATTGATGGCCGCGTCGGTCTGGATGTAGTTCAGCCCGGTGCTGGGATCGGCGGTGCGGTTCAGGGCGGAGATGATCCCGTTGGTGACCGTCTGGCCGACGCCGAAGGGATCGCCGATGGCCAGCACCAGGTCGCCCACCTGGGAATCGCCGGAATCGTCGATGGCCAGGATCGGCAGGCGTTCCCCCCGGGTGTCGATCTTGAGGATGGCCAGATCGGTCCTGGGGTCCGCCAGCAGCACCCTGGCCGGGAACTCCCGACGGTCGGAAAGGGCGACGGTGATCTCCTGGCCGCCCTCGACCACATGGTTGTTGGTGACGATCACCCCGTCGGACCGGACGATGACGCCGGAGCCGAGCGAGCCCTGGACCCCCTCACGGGGAACACCCAGGCCGAACATCTCGAAGAACGGGTCGGCCTGCCGCACGATGCGCTTGGCCGAGATGTTGACCACCGCCGGGGCGGCCTTCTTCACCACCGGGGCGAAGGACTGCTTCATCTCGAAGGCGCTGCTGGGGATCGCGCGGGTGGGCGAGGCCAGGTTCGGCTGGGCGGAACCGTCGCCGGCCCGGCTACAGGCGCTGAGGAGGACTAGGGCGGGGATCAGGACGCGAAGGGCGCGCATGGGTTCTCCGAAGACTCAGGGGAGCGAAGTTCCCTCCAGATTTTCGGCGCAATGATGGCGCGCTCTAGGCCGGCTGTGGCTCCGGTTCCGGAACCTTGGCCGAGCGGAGAGCCAAGGCGAACGCCAGGACCATCATGGCCGAGGCCAGATATATGGCGAGACCTGGCGCGTTCCAGCCCTCCTGCCGCAGCGACCAGGCAAAAGCCTCGCCGAAGATGAGCGGCCCGAGGATGGCGGCCACGCCGGCCATGCTGGCGTTGGCGCCCTGGAGCTGGCCTTGCTGGCTGGGTCCCAGGCGGCGGGTCATCAGGGCCTGCAGGCCCGGCATCAGGAAGTTGATGAAGGCAAAGATCGGGGCGGCCGAGAGATACAGCCAGCCGTTTGGGGCCCAGCCATAGATCGCAAAGCCCACGGCCCCCGCCGCGGCCCCCAGCAGCACCGCCCGCCGTTCGCCGATCCGCCGGACCACCGGGCCGATCAGCATGCTCTGGACGATCACCCCGAGGACCCCGGTGAGCATCATGGTGAGGCCGATGGTGCCGGTGCTCCACCCGTACCGGTGGCCGGTGTAGAGCACGAAGATCGCCGGCAGGACCATGTGGGCCAGCTGGAACAGGAAGGCGACGCCGGCCAGCGACGGCAGGCCCGGCGCCGAGCGCAACAGGCGCAGGGCGCCGATGGGATTGGCCTTGGACCAGTCGAATCGATGCACCCGCCGCTCGGGCGGTAGGCTTTCGGGCAGGATGAACAGGCCATAGAGCCAGTTGGCGAAGGTGAGGCCCGCCGCCACGAAGAACGGCAGGCGCAGGTCGATCTCGCCCAAGGCGCCGCCGAGCGCGGGCCCTAGGATAAAGCCGAAGCTGAAAGCCGAGCTCATCAGCCCGAACGCCCGGGCCCGGTCTTGCGGCGGCGTGACGTCGGCGAGGTAGGCGTTGGCGGTGGAGAAGCTGGCGGCCGTCATGCCGTTCAACAGCCTGCCGGCGAACAGCCACCAGAGACCTGGCGCCAGGGCCATGAACAGGAAGTCCGCCGCCAGGCCGAACATCGAGAGCAGCAGCACCGGCCGGCGACCGTAGCGATCGGCCATGACGCCCAGGATCGGGCCGCTGGCGAACTGCATCAGCCCCCAGGCCGAGGCGAACAGGACGTTCCATTCCGAGGCCGCGGCGGTGTCGCCGCCGGCGAAGCTCTTGATGAGGTTGGGCAGCACCGGGATCATGATCCCGAACGACACGGCGTTCATCACCGACAGGGCGAAGATGAAGCGGAAGCTGGCCTGACGGCTCTTGGCTCCGGACGCCGGTACGGTCATGGGCTCTCCCCTTCCCGCGCCTTACGGCCTGCGCCGGATTCGGGCAACAGCGTCGGGCGAACCGGACACTGGGCCGCAGATGGCAAAAGGCCCGGGACGAGCCCGGGCCTTTCCGAAATCCCAGATGGATCTGGCTCTAGGCTTCGCCGAAAGCGCTCTCGGCGGTCGGGCCGGAATCCTTGCCCTTTTCGGACGGATCGCGGTCAACGAACTCGATCACCGCCATGGCGGCGTTGTCGCCGTGACGGAAGCCGGCCTTCAGGACCCGGATATAGCCGCCGTTCCGGTCCGCATAGCGCGGGCCCAGGGTGCCGAACAGCTTGCCGACCTGCTCCACGTCGCGGACGCGGGAGATGCACAGGCGGCGGGCGTGGAGGTCGCCGCGCTTGGCGAGGGTCACCAGCTTCTCGACGAAGGGGCGAAGCTCCTTGGCCTTCGGCAGGGTGGTGACGATCTGCTCGTGCTTGATGAGGCTCGCGGCCATGTTCGCGAACATGGCTGTGCGGTGGCTGGTCGTACGACCCAGTTTACGGTGCGCGATACCGTGGCGCATTTCGATGTCTCCTGGGCCACCCGGACCCGATGGACGGCCCCTCTCGGGAACGCGTCCTACCTCACCAATCCCAGCCCGCTCCCGCCTGGGTCAACACGAAGCGCCGGGGTCCCTTCGCCGCGGTTGCGGCTTCATCGGGCCCAGACCGCCGAGGCGGCCCGGAGTCGGCGCGAAAGGATTACATCTGGTCTTCGAACTTCTTGGCCAGTTCTTCGATGTTCTCGGGCGGCCAGTTGGGCACGTCCATGCCCAGGTGGAGCGCCATTCCGGCGAGAACTTCCTTGATTTCGTTCAACGACTTGCGGCCGAAATTTGGAGTGCGGAGCATCTCCGCTTCGGTCTTCTGGATCAGGTCGCCGATGTAGACGATGTTGTCGTTCTTCAGGCAGTTGGCCGAACGGACCGAGAGCTCCAGCTCGTCGACCTTCTTGAGCAGCGCCGGGTTGAACGGCAGCTCGGGCTTGGCCTCGCCTTCGACCTTCTTCTTCGGCTCTTCGAAGGTGATGAAGATCTGCAGCTGGTCCTGGAGGATACGGGCGGCGTAGGCCACCGCGTCCACCGGGGAGACCGCGCCATTGGTCTCAACTTCCATGATCAGCTTGTCGTAGTCGAGGCTCTGGCCCTGGCGGGTCGGCTCGACCCGGTAGGCGACGCGCTTGACCGGCGAATAGAGGGCATCGACGGCGATCAGGCCGATCGGGGCGTCCTCCGGACGGTTCATCTCGGCGGCGACGTAGCCCTTGCCGGTCTGGACCGTGAATTCCATGCGCACGTTGGCGCCGTCGTCCAGGGTGCAGAGCACGTGGTCGGGATTGAGGATCTCGATGTCCGAGGGCGCCTCGATCTGGCCGGCGGTCACGACGCCCGGGCCGTTCGCCCGCAAGGTCATCCGCTTGGGCCCTTCGGCGTGCATGCGCAGCGCCAGTTGCTTGATGTTGAGGACGATATCGACCACGTCCTCGCGCACGCCCTCCAGGGAGGAGAATTCGTGCACAACGCCGTCAATCTGCACGGCGGTCACGGCGGCGCCTTGCAGCGACGACAGCAGTACGCGGCGCAGGCTGTTGCCCAAGGTCACGCCAAAGCCACGCTCGAGGGGCTCGGCAACCAGACGCGCCTTGCGGTTCGCGTCGGTTCCGGTCTCGATTTGGGGCTTTTCGGGACGGATGAGCTCGTTCCAGTTTCTTTCGATCACGGTGTCCCTCGGAAACGCAGGTTCGCCGCCCGCAAAGCCCGCGGAGCGGCGTCAGGGAATTCAGTTCGTTCGACTAGACGCGCCGGCGCTTCGGCGGGCGGCAGCCGTTATGCGGAATGGGGGTCACGTCCCGGATAGTGGTGATCGTCATACCCACCGCCTGCAGGGCGCGAAGCGCGGACTCACGACCCGAGCCGGGGCCCGAGACGTTGACTTCCAGCGTGCGCACACCGTGCTCGGCGGCCTTACGGCCGGCGTCCTCGGCCGCCATCTGGGCGGCGTAGGGCGTCGACTTACGCGATCCCTTGAACCCCATCAGGCCGGCGCTCGACCAGGAGATGGTGTTCCCCTGAGCGTCGGTGATGGTGATCATGGTGTTGTTGAACGAGGCGTTCACGTGCGCCACGCCCGAGGTGATGTTCTTGCGCTCGCGGCGTTTGACGCGCGCCGGTTCCTTGGCCATCGGAGGTACGCTCTCTTACTTCTT
>CANJRI010000045.1 GCA_947476555.1 Caulobacteraceae bacterium | reverse complement strand
TTCCACCTCCACAATCCCCTGGGCCACATAGGCGGCGCGCTCGGGGTATTCCGCCGGGAGCTGGGCCTTCGTCCCCGCCTCCAGCCGCCAGTGGACATAGAACAGCGGCGAGTGGGTCTTCACGGCGGCCTTGGCGCCGAACGCCTCGCCGGCGATCAGCCGTGCGGACAACCCGCCGTACTCGTAGGCGGGCAGGTCCGCGCCCTCGTGGTGGGCGAAGGACGGGTCGGTCTCCTCATGCTCGACCGGAAGCGCCACCCAGGCCTGGATGCCGTGCAGGGGCCCGCCGGCCTCGCGCAGGGTCTCGAACCGCTCGGAGTGGGTGATGCCGCGCCCGGCGGTCATCCAATTGAGCTCGCCGGGGAAGATGCGCTGGGTGACGCCGACGCTGTCGCGGTGGGTGATCTCGCCGTCGAACAGGTAGGTGACGGTGGCGAGCCCGATGTGCGGGTGGGGCCGCACGTCGACGGTGCGGGGGAAGCCGGGCTGGAAGTTCACCGGGCCGATGTGGTCGAAGAACACGAAGGGCCCGACCATCCGCCGCTGGGCGAAGGGCAGGACGCGCCCGACCTCGAAGCCGCCGAGGTCCTTGCGCCGTTGGTCGATGACGAGGTCGATCATGGGGAGAGCCTACCCTCTGATCTCCCCATCGGGGAGGGGTTACCCGTGCGCGCTGACGTAGGGGCTGATCAGGCCCAGCGGGGCGGCGGTGGTGTTCTTCACCGAGCGGATGACGATGCGGCTCTCGATGTTGGAGACCAGGCCCATGGAGAGGATCTTCTCGCGCAGGAAGTCGTCGAAGGCGTGCATGTCGCGGGTGACGACGCGCAGCTCGTAGTCGCAGGCGCCGGTGACGGTGGCGCATTGCACCACCTCCTGAAGGCGGCCGATGGCGGTCTCGAAGGCGTCGAGGTTGTCCTTGGTGGGCAGCGAAAGCTTGACCGTGCAATAGACCTCGAAGGTCAGGCCCAAGCGCTCGCGGTCGAGGATGGTGACGCGGCGCTGGATGACGCCGGAGTCCTCCAGCCGCTTGATCCGCCGCCAGCAGGGGCTGGACGACAGGCCCACCCGCTCGGCGATCTCGGCCACGGACATACCGGCGTCATGCTGGACGAGGTCCAGGATCTTGGCGTCGACGCTGTCGAGGGTCTCAGACAATATTTCCTCCGTCCTGCGGGTATGCCGCGCGTTGTTCTTGCCCCGGAACCGGATTGAGGGGGCATGCTTTTGGCAAGCAATTGCATCGATCCTATATGATCTTGCAAGGACGTCGGGAGGCGACGAAGGAAAAAAATTGCCATGCGCCACACTGAAGTGACGCTAGACGACAAATTCCTGCTCACCGAGGGCCGGGTGTTCATCACCGGGGTCCAGACCCTGCTGCGGGTTCTGATGGACCAGCATCGGCTGGACCGGGCCGCAGGCCTCAACACCGCCGGCTTCGTCTCCGGCTATCGCGGCTCGCCGCTCGGCCTGCTCGACCAGCAGGCGCACCGTTTCGAGCGCCACCTGAAGGCCGCCGAGGTGGTGTTCAAGGAAGGGCTGAACGAGGACCTGGCGGCCACCGCCGTCTGGGGCAGCCAGCAGGCCAACCTGTTCCCCAAGGCCCGCTACGATGGCGTGTTCGGCATGTGGTACGGCAAGGCGCCGGGGGTGGACCGGACGGGCGACGCCTTCAAGCACGCCAACTTCGCCGGGGTCTGGCCCAAGGGCGGGGTGGTGGCGGTGGCCGGCGACGACCATTCTTGCAAATCCTCGACCCTGCCCTCGCAATCCGAGTTCGCCTTCCAGGACGCCGAGATTCCGGTGCTGTCTCCGACCGACGTGCAGGAGGTGCTGGACTACGGCCTGATGGGCTACGCCCTGTCGCGGTTCTCCGGCCTCTGGGTGGGGCTGATCGCGCTCGCCGACACCATGGACTCCGGCGCCACCATCGACGTTTCGCTGGATCGCCACCGGGTCGTGCCGCCCGATTTCCGCAGACCCCCGGACGGCCTCGGCATCCGGCTGAAGGACCAGCCGCTGGACAAGGAGCGCCGGCTCCGGACGCTCAAGATCCCCGCCGCCCTGGCCTTCGCCAAGGCCAACCGCATCGACCGGGTGATGCTGGGGACCGCCCGTCCGCGCCTGGGGATCGTCTGCTCCGGCCAGGCCTACAAGGACGTGGTCGAGGCCTTCCGGGCCATGGCCATCTCCGAGGCGGAGGCCGCCAGCCTGGGCGTGGCGATCTACAAGGTCGGCATGCCCTGGCCGCTGGAGCCGACCGGGATCCGCGCCTTCGCCGCCGGGCTCGAGACGCTGATGGTGGTGGAGCACAAGCGCCCGCTGATCGAGGCCCAGGCGCGGTCGGCGCTCTACGACCTGCCGGCCCACGCGAGGCCCCGGATCATCGGCAAGGCGGACGAGGCGGGCCACCCTCTGCTCTCGCAGATCGGCGCGCTTTCGGTGGCCGAGATCGCGCTCGCCATCGCCGACCGGCTGCCGGCGGGCGGGCACATGGAGCGGGTGCACGACTACCTCGCCCGGGTCTCGGCGGCCTCCATGGCGGCGGTGACGCTATCGGCCGACCAGCAGCGCAAGCCGTACTTCTGCTCCGGCTGTCCGCACAACGCCTCGACCCGGCTGCCGGAGGGCTCGCGCGCCCTGGCCGGCATCGGCTGCCACTACATGGCGACCTTCTCGGACCCCAACACCGACCTCACCAGCCAGATGGGCGGCGAGGGCCTGACCTGGATGGGGGCCTCGCCCTTCACCGAGGAGCCGCACGTCTTCGTCAACCTGGGCGACGGCACCTACAATCACTCCGGCTCGCTGGCGATCCGCGCCTCGGTCGCGGCGGGCAGCAACATCACCTACAAACTGCTGTTCAACGACGCCGTGGCCATGACCGGCGGCCAGCCGGCGGAGAGCGGCTTCACGGTCCCGCAGATCACCCGCCAGCTTGCCGCCGAGGGCGTGCAGAAGGTCGTGGTCGTGGCCGCCGAGCCGGAGCGCTACGCCACGGAGACCGGCCTCGCCTCCGGCGTGGAGGTCAAGCCGCGCGCCGAGCTGATGAGCGTGCAGCGCGAGCTGCGCCAGATCCCCGGCGTCACGGTGCTGATCTACGACCAGGTCTGCGCCACCGAGAAGCGCCGGCGACGCAAGCGCGGGAAGATGGACGCCGCGCCCATGCGGGTGATGATCAACCCGCTGGTCTGCGAGGGCTGCGGCGACTGCTCCAAGACCTCCAACTGCGTGTCGGTGGAGCCGCTGAACACCGAGTTCGGCCGCAAGCGGAAGATCAACCAATCGAGCTGCAACCAGGACTACACCTGCCTGGACGGGTTCTGCCCCTCCTTCGTCACCCTGGAGGGGGCGGAGAACGCCCACCGCGAGGCCATGCCGGCGCTGACGGCGGACTCCACGCCCCTGCCGACCTTCGAGACCCTCACGGGGGTGAAGAACATCCTCTTCACCGGCGTTGGCGGGACCGGGGTGACGACGGTGGCCTCGATCCTGGCCATGGCCGCCCACGTAGACGGCCGTTCGGCCTCGGTGGTGGACATGACGGGCTTGGCCCAGAAGGGCGGGGCGGTGTTCAGCCACGTGCGGATCGGCGAGACCGAGGGGACCCCGATCGGCGGGCGCATCCCGGCGGCCAGCACCCATGTGCTGATCGCCTGCGACCTGCTTTCGGCGGCCGGCGCCGACGCGCTCTCGCTCTACGCCAAGGACCGGACCACGGCCCTGGGCAACGCCGACTTCGCCCCCACCGCCGACTTCGTCACCGACCGCGACGTGCGGTTCGACGCCGACGAACAGGGCAAGCGGATCGCGGCGGCCTGCAAGGCCTACGACGCCATGCCGGCGCATAAGCTGGCCGAGACCCAGCTGGGTGACGCCATCTACGCCAACATGATCATGCTGGGCTTCGCCTGGCAGAAGGGCGTCGTGCCGGTCTCCTCGCGGGCGCTCTACCGCGCGATCCGGCTGAACGGCGTGGAGGCCGAGGCCAACCTCCAGGCCTTCGAACTGGGGCGCAAGGCCGCGCACGACCCGGCCAGCCGCGGCCCGCGCGAGATGGACGGGCCGACGCCGGAAACCATGCCGCTGGACAGCCTGATCGCCCACCGGGCCGGCGAGCTCACCGCCTACCAGAACGCCCGCTACGCCCAGCGCTTCCTGGACCGGATCGGGAAGGTGCGGGCGGCCGAGGCGGCCTTTGGCTCCGAGGCCCTGACCCGGCAGGCGGCGATCAGCCTCTTCAAGCTGATGGCCTACAAGGACGAGTACGAGGTGGCCCGGCTCTACGCCGACGGCCGGTTCAAGGCCTACCGCGCCGAGACCTTCAAGGGCGGCAAGGCCAAGGTCTGGCTGGCCCCGCCGCTGTTCGCGCCCAAGGGCCCGGACGGCCGGCCGAAGAAGATGGCGTTCGGTGGCTGGATGCTGGACGCGGCCTTCCCGGTGCTGGCCAGGCTCAAGGGCCTGCGCGGCACCCCGCTCGACCTCTTCGGCTATTCCGAGGAACGGAAGATGGAGCGCGGCCTGCTCGCCGACTTCGAAGGCCAGCTCGACCGCATCGCCTCAGGGCTCACGCCCGCCCGGCTGGCGACGGCGATCCGCATCGCCGGCGTGCCGAAACAGATCCGCGGGTATGGGCATGTGAAGGACGCCAGCGTCGGGCCGGCGAAGGCCGAGGCCAAGCGGCTGTGGGCGGAGTGGGAGAAGGCGGGCTAAGTCGCGGGCAACGAAGTTCGATGTACTACGCCGCTTCGCGGTCGCTCTTCTTGGTCGTTACCTTAGGTTCCTGCCGATAAAGGCGATCCATCAAATAATAGAGCCCCAACGACGTGGCCACCATGACGTGCGCGACCGGCAAGGTGAACGCGAGGATCAGTGCGCCTCGCACGTAAACCCAATTTTGCGGATCGAAAATTCGGCCGATCCAGGGGGTAAGCGCCAAGGTCGAGAGAGATGCACCGCTAAGAGCCACCGCAACCGAGGCGGCCACCGAGAGGAGGAGAGTCGCGAAGGCAAGGTAGCCAAATATGGTGCAGGCGAACTCGCGCCGTGTAAGCAATTCCTGGATTCGCTTTCCGTCCTCTCCCTTGCGGACAAGAGCGATGGATCCAACCGTGATTGTCTTATCCAGATCCGGGTGGCTGAACGTCGCGGCTGCGACAAGGGCCGCCACATAGAACCCGGTGAGCGCGGTTGTGAGCCCTAAAATTTTATCCAGAAAGCCGCTTGAATGAAAGAATACTGCGCCGGGCACAAAGAGGAATGGGAGCGCGATCAGGATGCCAATTACTATCGTTGGCCAAAAATCAATTTGCTTCTTCTCTCTGTTTATAAGAGAGAAATAGCGAAGCGGGTAGAATAGCCGCCACATTTGCTAATTTCTCCAACCGTCGTTGTTCTCCAGCAGGCGGCGCGCCTTTGACACGAGAGAGTCGACGACTTCGTCGCTACATTTTTCGAGTGGCGGATTTATGTTCTCGACCAATTCTGAGCGCACAAATAGCACGTCCGCTGCATCTGCCTCCCGGGCGATCTCAACCACCCGTGTCCGATCGTCGGCTGTCTCGACCTGGATACGGATTCGGTCCCAATCGTGTTGGTTGCCCCATTCCTTCACCTGCCTGACGATGTCGAAACTTCCCCTCCGGTTGCTCTTGATGGAAAGCCGGAGCCTTTCGGGATGCGGGATGAGTCCGGCAGTGTCGAGGCCGTCAAGTCGCGGCGTCCTTACTAACTCGATATATTTGATGCCGCCGCCCGCGACCGCGCTCCTGACCGTTTCGGAGGCGACGCCGCTGAGCACCGGGAGGGTATAGGTTTCTCCCACTGTCCCCCTATCGTCCGTACACTCGTAAACCTCAGCTCGGAGCAATCGCCGAAGGAGCTCCTGAACATAGGTCCGACCTAGCCCCGGTACTTCTTCAAGTACGGCCCTATGGGTAGGATAAGGCGCATCAAGCGAATCCAGGGCGATGAAGAGGTGAGCAGAATACGCCTCGATCTCGTCCTCCCGTTTATCCGATCGGCGCAGCATCTGCGTACGGCGGTTCTCGAAGATTGGCGCCGAGCCGTCCGTCGAGCGTCGAAACAACAGAGCGATAAGGTTCGAGCGTGGTCGGACCTCGACTGCCGTCAGCCGAACGAAGTCGTCTTCGCCCTCGGTGACATTAAACACAGCCGTTCCATCAGCCATCGCGCGCTGCAAAACCGTCACGACGTCGAGCTCCTCGCCCGCTGTCCGAAGCGGTAGCGGTGCGCCCTTGTCACGCTGTGGACGGAGCGTGAAGTCGTAACGGACAAAATATCGCGAATTCGGGCTGTGCAGCATGCCCCGACCCCTCCCCGTAGCCCCAGGGCCGACACTGCAACCATCGCGACTCCTGCGCAACGTATCTAGGAAAGATTGCGGGAACTTAGCTCGTGCGATTTATCGCGCAGGACGGTTCTTATATCAAGAACAAAAAGAGAACATATTACCGCGCCACACCCACCCAGATGATATGGCGCGCGCCCTTGCCCGAGGTGTGCGCCCGGACCATCCGCTCCTCCACCGCGAAGCCGTTGCGGTGCATGCGGCCCTTGAAGGCCGGGTCGGGGCCGGCGGACCAGACGGCGAGGACGCCGTCGTGGCGGATGGCCCGGCGGATGGCGACCACGCCGCCCACCGAATAGAGCCGGTCGTTGGCCTCGCGGTTGAGGCCGCCGGGGCCGTTGTCCACGTCGAGCAGGACGGCGTCGTAGGGCATCTTGGCGGCGGCCTCGTGCAGCATGGCGCCGACATCGGCGCGCTTCAGCACCACGCGCTTGTCGTCCAGGCAACCGTCGAACAGGTGGGCCAGCGGGCCGCGCGCCCATTCGATGACCTCGGAGACCAGCTCGACCACTGTGACCACGGCGTCCTTGGGCAGCGCCGCCAGGGCCGCGCGCAGGGTGAAGCCCATGCCGAGGCCCCCGATCAGGATGCGTGCGCCTGTGGTGTCGCCCAGCTTGGCGATGGCCAGGTCGGCGAGCGCGATCTCCGAGCCGGAGAGGCGTGAGTTCATCAGCTCGATGGCGCCCGACATGATCGAATATTCGTCGCCGCGCCGCATGAGCCGCAGCTCGCCGCCGCCGGGGATCTGAGCGGTGTCGATGTGTTCCCAAGGTATCATGCGGGACCCTTAGAGCCTTTCCGGTTCAGGTGACCACCTGAACCGGACAAAAAGGCTCTAATTCAAAAGTTGGCGCGTGAGGGGCGCCGGAACCGGTTCCCACTTCCGGCTGTCACGCTTGCGCAGGCCGCGTGACGACCTCCACCTTTCCATCGGGCCCTTCCACCACGCTGACCACCGCGCCGGGCTCCAGCTCGCCGGCGTCGATCTCGCCGGTGGGCGTGATGACCCAGGCGCGGCGGCCGGCCACGGCCATGGCGATGCGGCCGGTTCCCCAGTGCTCAGTCGCATAGGCCTTGAGGGCGGCGAACATCGGGCCGCGTCTCCAGGCCATGGGGTTGGCCGTATCGCAGCGGGCGATCAGCCGGGCGCCGTCGTGGTCCTGGTCGAGCATCACGCGGGTCAGGTCGGGGCGGAAGCGGTGGGGCATCTCCGGGTCCATCAGCCAGACGCATTCGAAGCTGCGGCAGGCGAGGGGCCGGGTCTCGTAGATCGTGCAGCCGGCGGCGCAGTGGCCGCAGAGCGTCCCGGCCGGCTTGGCCAGTTCCTCCACCGCCAGCACCTTGCAGCAGAAGGTGCAGGGGCCGCAGCTCTTGGCACGGGCGCTCATGGCGCGAAGGCTAGGTGGTCCCCAGCCGCTCGAACAGGGGCACGAGGTCGCGCAGTTCCTTGGCGTCCACCGCGTAGGCGCCGGCGAATGGATGGTCCACCGCCAGGATGAAGACAAAGATCAGCCCCATGGAGAGCACGAGGCCGCTGATGATCACCGCGTTGGCCCAGGTGGCCGGGGTGACGAAGGTGTAGCCGACGATCACCACCGACCCCAGGACGATCACCGCCCAGAACAGGGCCGGCAGCTGGGCCCGGCTGGCGATCAGCCGGTTGCGGCGATAGTCCACCACAGCGTTCAGCTTCCCGAACGCCTCGGCGAAGATCACCGTCTCGCGGGGGGTCTTCGGATCGAGCTTGGCCAGGGCGTCGAAGATGCCTGTCAGGGCGGCCCCGGTCACCGGGCTGGACTCGCCCTCGCTGAGCATCGGCCACTCGTCGGCCAGCACCGATTTCACATAGGCCTGGACGGCGACGCGGGCCTCGCCGGTCTCCGGGCCATAGGCGCGCAGGTCGCGGTAGAGCTGGGCGGTGGTGGCCGCCTCGCGGGAGACGGCGGCGTCGGCGTTCCCGAAATCCTGCCAGACCTGCACTGCGGCGAAGGCCAGCATGATGCCGATGAAGGCCGCCACCACCTGCATGATGGCCACCGACAGGCCCGAGACATCCTCGGAGACCTGGTTCGGGAACAGCCGGCGGACCGCGAAGTGGCCGCCCACCACCAGGCCGATGCCGCCGCCCAGGATAATGACGCAGGTCTGCCAGAGCGGCAGTTGATTCAGATCCAGCACGACAGAGGCCCCCCGGCTCAGTTGCGCGACCGTAGCCCTTCTCCCCTTGCGGGAGAAGGTGTCGCCCAAAGGGTGACGGATGAGGGGTGGGCGCGGCCCCTCATCCGACCCGCTGCGCGGGCCACCTTCTCCCGCGAGGGGAGAAGGGGACTCGCAGATGCGCCGCGCGTTAGCCCGAGCGCGTTCAGCAAAAGTGGCTCCACTTTTGCGCCCGGAATGCGCTCTAATCCTTGGAAGACGAGCCTGTTTATCCTGTTCAGGTGAGTCCACCTGAAAAGGACAGGCTCTCGCACATGACGGATTTCGATTTCGACGCGGTGGTGGTGGGCGCGGGCGCGGTGGGCCTGGCCTGCGGATATGCGCTCGCCAGGCGAGGGCTTTCGACCGCCGTGCTGGAGGCGGACAGCGCCATCGGCCAGGGGGTGTCCTCGCGCAATTCCGAGGTGATCCACGGCGGGCTCTACTATCCCACGGGATCGCTGAAGGCGCGACTGTGCGTGACCGGCCGGCGATCGCTCTACGCCTTCCTGGACGCCCACCACGTGGAATACGACCGCTGCGGCAAGCTGGTGGTGGCGACCGCGCCGGACCAGGAAGCCAACCTCGAGGCCATACTGAAACAGGCCCTCGCCAACGAGGTCGAGGGGGTGGCCTTGCTGACCCGCGCCCAGGCGCTGGCGATGGAGCCGGACCTGGCCTGCGAGGGCGCGCTGATCTCGCCCGAAAGCGGGGTGTTCGACAGCCACGGCTACATGCTGGCCCTGCAGGGCGAGATCGAGGCCGGCGGCGGGGCGGTGGTGGTCTCCACGCCGTTCGATGGGGCGACCCCGCTGGACGGCGGCGGCTTCACGGTGCGCACCGGCGGGGCGGAGCCGGCGACCCTGACCTGTCGCTACCTGGTGAGCGCGCCGGGCCTGGGGGCGCAGGGGGTGGCGGCCCACATCGAGGGCTTCCCGCCCGAGCAGATCCCTGAGGCGCACTACGGGAAGGGGGTCTACTTCCGGCTGGTGGGCAAGGCGCCCTTCGCGCGGCTGATCTATCCGCCGCCGATCAAAGGGGCGTTGGGCACCCACTATCGCCGGGACCTGGGCGGGCAGGCGGTGTTCGGGCCCGACCTGCATTACGTGGACGCGCCGGACTACAGCGTCGATCCCTCGGCCGCCGACGACTTCTACCGCTACATCCGCAAGTTTTGGCCGGGCCTGCCGGACGGCGCCCTGGCGCCCGACTACGCCGGCGTGCGGCCCAAGATCCACGGCCCGGGCGAGGCGCAGCCGGACTTCCGCATCGACGGGACCGACGTCCACGGACTGACGGGGCTGGTCGCCCTGTTCGGCATCGAGAGTCCGGGCCTCACGTCCTCGCTGGCGATCGGCGAGGAGGTGGCGGCGCGGCTCGGCGTCTAGCGCTTCGGCGCGATCCGCAGGACGCGGCCGTTGTCCTCGTCGGTGGCGACATAGATCGCGCCATCGGGGCCGACCACCACGTCGCGGATCCGCTCGCCGACCTCGGCCAACAGGCGCTCCTCGCCGACCACCTTCTCGCCGTCGAGGACCAGGCGCACCAGGCGCTGGGAGGCCAGGCCGCCGATGAACAAATTGCCCTTCCAGGCCGGGAACAGGTTCGCCTCGTAGAAGGCCATGCCGGAGGCGGCGATCACCGGATCCCAGTAATAGAGCGGCTGCTCGAGGCCGGCCTTCTGGGTCAGGCCCGCGCCGATCGGGCCGCCGCGATATTCCATGCCGTAGCTGATGGTCGGCCAGCCGTAGTCACGGCCGGCGCGGATGACGTTCAGCTCGTCGCCGCCCCGGGGTCCATGCTCGACCTCCCAGAGCTCGCCGGTGCGTGGATGCAGGGCCGCGCCCTGGATGTTGCGGATGCCGCGGGCGTAGATCTCCGGCTGGGCGCCGGCCTGGCCGACGAACGGATTGTCGCTCGGGACCGAGCCGTCGTCGTTGAGGCGGATGACCTTGCCGATGCCGCTGGAAAGATCCTGGGCCTGGACCCGGCCGGTGATCACCGAGCGTTCGCCGGTGGTGACCAGGAGCTTGCCGTCGCGCGCGAACACCAGTCGGCCGCCAAAGTGGGCGGTGGAGGGCCAGGGCGGGTTCTGCCGCCAGATCACCCGCACGTCCTCCAGCCGGGGCGTGCCCGTCGTCACCAGCCGGCCGCGGCCGACGGCGGTGTTGGTCTTGCCGTCGGGATTGGGCTGGGCGAAGGAAAAATAGACCCAGCCGTTGCGGGCGAAGTCGGGGTGCAGGGCGAGGCCGAAGAGCCCGCCCTGGCCGCGCGAATCCACCCTGGGCACGCCGGCCAGCGGGGCGGAGAGCTTGCCGTCCTTGAACAGGCGGATCTGGCCGGGGGGCTTCTCAGTGACCAGCAGGCCGCCATCCGGCAGGAAGGCCATGCCCCACGGCTTGTTCAGGCCGCCGATATGGGTCGACACCTCATAGGCGACGTTGGACTTCATCTCCGGCGCCCGGGTCTGGCCGGGGAAGGCGGGTTTGAGGTTGGTGTTCGGCGGATCGGTCTGGACCGGCGCACCGGTCGTGGGGGCGGCAGACTGCTGGGCCTGGCCGGATTGTCCGCCGCATGCGGTCAGGACGACGGCGGCGGCGAGGGTCATGGCGGTCTTCATGCGGATCCCCTGCTCAAGGCGTTCCCAGGATAACGGCCAGCGCTTCGTTTGGCTCGCAACCATTTATGTGGATCAGCGACCACAGGGCGAAGAACAGCAGGGGCCAGCGCTGGCCTGGCGTCGCCATGCGGGCGGCGGGGTCGAGGCTGAGGGCCCGGATCGCCGGGACCTGCGTGACCCGCCCGGCGATATCGGCGGCGCGGGGCGCGATCCAGGCGTCCACCGGCACGGTGAAGCCCTGCTTGCGCGCCCAGGGCTCGGCCGCCGGACAGGCGCGCTCCAGCCACTTGCGCAGGATCCATTTGCCGTGGCGCCCACGGACCTTCATCCGGTCGGGCAGGCTCCAGGCGAAGGCCGCGACCTCCGGGTCGAGGAACGGGGTGCGGCCCTCCAGGCCATGGGCCATCAGGCACCGGTCGAGCTTCAGCAGCAGGTCACCCGGCAGCCAGGTGGCGATATCGGCCTGCTGGGCCTTCCCCAAGGCCGTCGAGTTTCCGGGTACGGTGGAGGCCTCCCGCCAGCGGGCCAGCACCGCGGGGTCGGCGCCCCGCGGCTCGGCCGGGCGGCCGCCGAGCCAACTCGGGCGGAGCGCCCGGCGGTAGCGCCCATAGCCGCCGAACAGCTCGTCGCCGCCCTCGCCGGTCAGCACGACGGTCAGCGTCCCCTTGGCGGCCTCGGCCAGCTTGTAGGTGGGCAGGGTCGCGTAGTCGGCTGTGGGATCGTCGAGCGCCCAGGCGACCTGCGGGGCGATGCGCCAGAAGTCCGCCTCGCCGAAGGTGGTCTCGCGCCAGTCGAGGTCGAGCGCCCGGGCCACCCGCTCG
Organism: Caulobacteraceae bacterium; assembly: GCA_947476555.1. Lineage (GTDB taxonomy): Bacteria > Pseudomonadota > Alphaproteobacteria > Caulobacterales > Caulobacteraceae > Phenylobacterium. Next base: position 7,749 of record CANJRI010000045.1, on the reverse strand, counting down.
GCCTGCGCCCGTTCGTCGGCGGCGCCGGGCGCGTCGAAGCCGCAGGTGAAGGCGGTCACGGGCCGGCTGTTCAGGCGGGCCATCAGGGTGGCGATGGCGGCGGAATCGATCCCGCCAGAGAGGAACAGGCCATAGGGGACGTCGGAACGCTGGTGGACGCGGACGCTGTCTTCGAGAACGGCGTCGAGGCGCGCCAGCACATCGCCCTTCGGTGGCGGCGAAGGGGTGCGGGGGAGGTTGGAGAGCCGTCGGCCACTCACCAGCTTGCCGCCTCGGACCTCGGTGATCTCGCCGGGCATCAGGCGGCGCAGGCCCTTGAAGGGGGTGCGTTCGGCCAGGGTGTAGTTGAGGTCTAGGAGCTCGGCGGCGGCCTGCGGCTCCAGTTCGGCGCGCATCAGGCCGGCCTGGAAGAAAGCCCGGGGCTCGGAGGCGAAGGCCAGGCCATCGCCATGGGTCATGATGTAGAGCGGCTTGATGCCGAAGCGGTCGCGGACCAGCCAGGACCGGCCGTCGGCGCCGATCAGGCAGAAGGCGTACATGCCGCGCAGCCGCTCGAAGGCGGCCTCGCCCTCCTGGGCGTAGAGGTGCAGCAAGGGCTCGAAGTCGGAGCCTGTGGATAGCGACTTCGAAAGTCCAAATTCTTCAATAAGTTCAATGTAGTTGTAGATCTCGCCATTGCCGATGACGGTGGAGCCGGCGGCGGTGAGCGGCTGCCAGCCGCCCTCCAGGTCGATGATCGAGAGCCGGGCGTGGGCCAGCAGGGCGCCGGGCAGGGCCTGGACCCGCGTCCCGTCAGGCCCACGATGGGCGAGCGCCCCGATCATGCTGTCGGCCGGGCCCATGGACCCCAGCAGCCCGGCGATGCCGCACATCAGGCCGCGTCCAGGCTGGCGAACAGCGCCCGCCATTGCGCCACCACGGCGGCTGCCGAGAAATCGCCCTCCACCCGGCGCAGGCCGGCCTGGGCGAGGTCGGCGCGCAGCATGGGCGCGTCCAGCAACCGCCGCACCCCCGCCGCCAGCGCGGCGGCGTCGTCGACGGGCGCCAGCAGGCCGTCCTCGCCGTCGCGGATCAGGGCGCGGGGGCCCTGGCTCGCCGCCGCCACCACCGGCAGGCCGTGGGCCCAGGCCTGGATCACCACGTTTCCCAAGGGCTCGTGGCGGGAAGGGAAGACGCAGACGTCCGCCGCCCGATACAGGGCCGAGGCGTCGGTGCGCCAGCCCAGGAACCGCACGCGGTTGGCCACGCCCAGGGCCGCGGCCATGCCCTTGAGCTTGGCCTCCAGCGGACCGGCCCCGGCGATCCAGAGGAAGGCGCCCGGCAGCTCGGCGAGGGCGGAGAGGCTGACGTCGTGGGCCTTGTTCTCGTGCAGTCGCCCCATGGCCAGCAGCAGGGGGGCGCCCTCGGGGGTGTCGAAGTCCGCGCGTGGCGTGGCGGCGCCCTCGGCCGGGGCGGCCGCGAAATTGGGGATGCAGCTCACCTGGCCGGCGGGCCAGCCTTGGGCGACGATCCAATCGGCGATGTGCTCGGTGTTGGCCACCAGATGGTCGAAGCCGCGGTAGTATTTGAGATTGTAGTAGCCGCCGAGCCGGCCCACGCGCTTCCAGGGGCCTTTGGGGGTGTGGCGCGCGGCGCGGTTCATCCAGGCGAGCGCCAGGCGCGTGTCGGTCCGGCGGGCGAAATCGGCGACTTTCGGACGGGTGAAGATGTCCAGCGGACCGCCGAAGGCGAAGGTCCCGACGGTGAGGCCAGCCGCCGACAACCGCTGCGTCCGCCCCGGATGCGGACGGATGGCGGCGGCCTGGCGCAGGCCATCAGCCTGCAACGCCTCCAGGAGGTCGATGAAATAGGTCTCCGCGCCGCCTTCGCCGGCCGTTCCCAGGAGGTGCAGGACGCTCATCGCCCGGCGAACCTAGCGGGTCCGCTCGCCGCGCCCAAGCACTTGAAGCGCGCGCGCGCAGACCCTATAAGCCGCCGCTCGCGCGCAGGCGCGGAACCCGTGGCTGGGTAGCTCAGCTGGTTAGAGCGGTGGATTCATAACCCACAGGTCGGCGGTTCAAGTCCGCCCCCAGCTACGCGGGGTTCCCGCGTTTCGGCGACACTTCCTCAAACCGCAGACCCGGCGCTATCGCATCGCGTCGGCGGCCGGCTTGGGGATATTCTGCAGCAGGCGCCAGCGGCCATCGACACCGTCGCCGGACGGGGCGGTGGGCCGGTCGTGGTAGCGCACGTAGAGCGGCTTGCCCTTGAACGCCCATTGCGGCGCCCCGTCGTCGCGGGTGACCAGCGTCCAGTCGCCGAACGGCTTGCTGTCCGGGCCGCCGCGCACCGGCGGCCAGGCCGTCGCGCATCCATCTTTGCAGGTGGAGACACCGGGCGGGTCGTCGTCGAAGGTGTAGAGCGGAAGCGAGGTCGGGAAGTGCCGCACGGACAGGCCCTTCGCGCCGTCCTCGATCAGCGCCACCTCCTCGGGTGATGTTCGGGGGGGCTGGACCGGCTGGGCGGCAGTGGCCTGTGCGATCGCGGTGGCGGAGACCAGGGCGAACAGAGGCAGCAAACGACTCGTGGTCATCCTACGCTCCTCAAGTTTTTGGGCTGAAAGCAGCCATTCGGGAAACGCGCGGCGATCGGTAAAGCTCCATGCCCCCCGCGCCTGATCGCGAAGCTTTGACATCTGATCGCCGCATCGGGGGTCTAGGCTGGTCTGCGTTAGAGGCCGCCTTGGAGGAAAGGCGCATGACCGAGCTGCAGATCTATCCCGTGTCCGACCTGCGCATCCGGGTCGAGGTCCAGGAGAAGCTCCACACCGCGGTGGGCCTGGAAGCCAGCCACGTGCAGGTCGTGGTCGACCATTGCGAGGTCCGCCTCGCGGGCGTGGTCTGGACGCCGGAGGACCGCAGCTGGGCCGAGGATATCGCCGACGGCGTCGAGGGCGTGCGGTCGGTCCGCAACAACCTGGTGGTCGGCGGACGGCCGAATATCCTGCCGACCTGATTTTCGTTGGAGCGCATTCCGGGTGCAAAAGTGGGAGCCACTTTTGCTGAACGCGTCGCTGATTTTCGTTGGAGCGCATTCCGGGCGCAAAAGTGGGAGCCACTTTTGCTGAATGCGCTCAGTAGACTCGCGGCGCGGGTCCGATGGCGACCGGACCCAGGGTGGTCTGGCCGGCCTGGAAATGCAGGGTGGACTGCGCGGTGTCGCCAGCCCCCTGACGGGCGATCACCACCAGGGCGGCGACCCCGGCCTGCTGCGGCGTGATCAGGCCCATATCGCCCAGGGTGGCGAACACCTTGGGGCCCTGACGCAGGCTCACGTCCATGGTCCCCAGCAGCCGTCCGTCCGAACCGACGCCCAGGGAGCCGGAACTGGAGGCGAGGCTGGCGTCGCCGGCGTTGATCGCCGCGCGGCGCAGGCTCATCCGCCCGCCGGCCCCAGTCCAGGCCCGCACCGCCTCTGCCCAGTCCGCGCCGGCGAAGGCGCTCATCTTCGAGAGCGTGGCGTTGAACTCCATGGCGACCGGCTTGTCGCCCGCCAGCCGGTCGAACAGTCCGCCCGGGCGCCCCCGGCCGCCATCAACCCTCGCGAAGAGGCCGCCCTGGTCGTCGGGCCCCTCGCGCAGGTGGAACTCGACGCGGTCGGCGCTGGCCAGGCCGAACGGCGCGGCGCCGGCGGCGGGGTAGAAGGTCAGGCCCGTCCCCTCGAAGGAGATGCGCGGCGGGGCCTGGTCCATGCGGTTGAGGCTGGCGCGGATGAGCTTGCCCTCCACCCGCACCTGGCCGCCGACCGGCCGGGTGAAAGCCGCCCCGTCCGGCGCCGCCAGCACCCACTGGCCGAGGGCGTGCATATAGGTCTGGGCCTCCAGCCGCGGCGCCTCGATCGTCCAGCCGGAAGGCTCGCGCAGGCGCATCTCGGTGAGGTTGATGTTCATGCGCAGCGGATAGCCGCCGATGCCTCGTTCCTGCCAGGTCAGTTCATAGCCGGCGCGGCGCAGAGCCTCGACGGCGACGTCCATCCGGGCGCGGACCTCGCCGCGCGCGTAGATCCACCAGGCGCTCCAGCCGATCACCACCAGGAGGGCGATGGCGAATGGCAGGTAGAGGCCGAGGCGCCCGGATTTGCGGGCGGCGGGCGGATCGGGCAGAGACGGGGCTTCTGGGCGTCGGCGTCGGGTTGGCATGTCGGACGAGCGTTGGATCTTCGGTTACGGGTCGCTGATGTGGCGGCCGGACTTCCCTTACAGGGAGCGGCAGGGCGCCACCTTACATGGACGCCGCCGGGCGTTCTGCATCTATTCGGTCCATCATCGCGGAACCCAGGATCGGCCCGGGTTGGTGCTGGGACTGGCGTCGGGCGGCGCCGTGCGCGGGGCGGCCTATAGGGTGGACGCCGCCGAGTGGCCGGCGGTCTACGCCTACCTCCTGCAGCGGGAGCAGCCGACCGAGACCTACATCGAGGCGCGCCGGGCCGTGCGGCTGGCCGACGGGCGGCGGGTGGAGGCGCTGGTGTTCCTGGCCGACATCCGCCACGTCCAGTGGGCGGGCGCGCTGACATTGGAGCGGCAAGCCGAGCTGATCGCCGGCTCCGCGGGGCTGTCCGGACGGAACGTGGACTATCTGCGCGACCTGGTGGAGCACCTGCGGGCCGAGGGGATCCGCGACCAGGGGATGGAGCGGCTGCTGGGCCTGGTGGAGCGGCGGGAGTTGGGATCGTAGGAACGCGGCGGCCTACCCCTCATCCGACCTGCTTCGCAGGCCACCTTCTCCCGCAAGGGGAGAAGGGCGTCAGAGCCCTTCGGCTAGCAGCTCGTTCGAGCGGGTCTCGATGCGCTCTTGCAGCAGGCGCATGAATTCGGCGCGCTTCAGGCCGGGCGGAATCGGCTCCAGGTATTCGAAGACGATGGTCCCGGGCCTGCGCATCATCCCGTGGGCCGGCCAGTGGACGCCGGCGTTGGTGGCCACCGGAACGACGGGCACGTTCAGCTCCCGGTAGAGGGCCGCGATGCCGGGCTTGTAATCGGGCTCCGCGCCCGGCGCCTTGCGGGTGCCCTCGGGGAAGATCACCACTTGGCGGCCGTCCTTGAAGCGCTCGGTCCCCTCGCGGATCACCTGGCGCATGGTCTTGGCCGCGCCGCCCCGGTCGATGACGATGCAGCCGGACTTGAAGGCGTACCAGCCGAACCAGGGGATCCAGCCCAACTCCTTCTTCATCACGAAGGTCGCGGCCGGCAGCCAGGTGTACTGGGCGACGACGTCCAGCAGGCACTGGTGCTTGGGAGCGACCAGGGCCGCACCCTGAGGGATCTGGCCGCGCACCTCGACCTTGATCCGACAGATCGCCAGCGCGGCCACCAGTCCCCGGCCCCAGATGTGGAACAGGACCAGGGTCCAGCGCTGGGGACAGAAGAACAGCGGGGTGCCGAGCAGGGACACCAGGGCGGTCCAGAAATAGAAGAAGACCGTATAGAGGAGGGATGTGAGCGCCTGCACGTTCAGCCTTTCGTCCGGGCGCCCGGCGTTTCGCGGGGCCCGAGCCCCAGCACCGCCTCGCGCGCCAGAATCGCCAGATACTTGGAATACTCCATCACCATCAAGCGGGCTGCGCGGGGGCTGCGCCACCAGCCGGACGACTTCAGGGCCGGCGTGGCCACGGGATAGGGCTCCAGCCTGACGCCGGAGCCGTGGAACATCGCCCGCTGTTCCAGCATGGCGCGGGGCAGGTGGTAGTCGGCGGTCACCACGATCAGGCTGTCGAATCCACGGGCCTGGGCCCAGGCCTGGGCCTCCCGGGCGTTGCCGACCGTGTCGGCGGCGTCGAAGCCGAGATCGACGCAGCAATCGTAGAGCCGGCGGGCGGCGCGCGAGAGGGTGCGCACGTCCTCACGGCTGGCCTCGCGGTTGACGCCGCTGACCAGCACCCGTCGGCCATAGCCGTCCTCGAGCAGGCTCACGGCGGCGGCGATGCGCGCATCGGAGCCGGCGCCGGTGAGGGCGACGATGCCCTGCGCGCGGGCGGGCGGCAGGGCGGGGGTGGAGCCACGAACCCGGTCGGCGAAGGCCAGCAGCCCCGCGAACCAGATCAGGGCCAGCACCAGGAAGGTGGCGATCGATCTCATCGCATCGCCCGGATGAGGCCGGCCGCGGTGGTGCGGGCGGCGACGGCGGCCACGGCCGCGGCCAGCAGGGGGCAGGGCAGGACGGCCAGCAGGTCCATCCAGGCGATCGGCAGGGCGGGGGTGATCCCCTCGCCGCCGCCCAACAGGCGAAGCACCGCGCCCAGGGCCGCCGCGCCGGCGGCGCCGATCGCGCCGGAGACGGCGGCGATATAGGCGAACCGGAACTGGAAGAGCCGAGCGATGTAGCCGTCCTCGGCCCCGGCCAGGTGCAGCACCTCCACCACCTCGCGTCGGGCGGCCAGGCCCGCGCGGGTGGCGAACACCACCACGGCGCCGGCCGCCCCGGCGATCAGCAGGAAGACCAGGGCGCCGGTCCAGCGGACCAGGTCCGCGGCGCGGCGGATGTCCTTGATCCAGACACTGTGGTCGTCGACCGAGGCGTCGACACCGGCCGCCCTGAGGGCCTGGGTGAGCGCGGGTGCGGTGGCCGGCGTGGACGCATCGAGCGTGACCGCCACCAGGCGGGGGACCGGCAGGTCGTCGAGGTCGGTGGTGTCGCCGATCCACGGGCGGATCAGCTCATAGGCCTGCTCGCGCTCCAGGGCCCGGGCCTCGGTGACGCCGGATACGCCGGCCAGGGCCTCGGCGGCTCTGGCGGCGGCGGCGTCGGGGGTCTCCCCGCCCCGGGCGCGGACGATCACCGTGGCCTCGCCGGTGAGCTGGCTGGCCCAGCCGCCGGCCGCGCGGTCCGCGGCGATGACGCCCAGGGCGGTCAAGCAGGCCAGGAAGCAGAGCACCGCCACCACGAACAGCAGGGCCGGGTCGCGGGCGTCCCTGGCCGGCAGGAAGGGCGCGGGCCGCCAGGTCACGGGATCGAAGGCCGCGCTCATGGGCCTTCGCCCGGCGGCGGGGGAAGGTGGGTCAGGCGCCCGTGCTCGAGGTGCAGCACCGGGCGTCCCGAGCGGGCCACCAGATCCTGGTCGTGGGTGGCGATGATGACCGTGGTCCCCAACCGGTTCAGCTCCACGAACAGGCGGAAGATGCGCAGGGCCATGTCGTAGTCGACGTTCCCGGAGGGCTCGTCCGCCAGCAGGATCTCCGGGCGGGCGACGACCGCGCGGGCGATGGCCAGCCGTTGCTTCTCGCCCCCGGCCAGGGTGGGGGGCATGGCGCCCATCCGATCGCCGAGGCCCACCCAGGAGAGCAGCTCGGCTACGTCGGCCCGGTAGTCGGCGGCCTTGAAGCCGGCGATGCGCAGCGGCAGGGCGGCGTTGTCGAAGGCCGAGAGGTGGTCGAGGAGAAGCAGGTCCTGGAACACCACGCCGATCCGCCGCCGCACGGCGGGGATATCCTTGGTCCTCACCTGGCGGGCGTCCTGGCCGAACACCTCGACGCGCCCGCGGGACGCCGAGGCGGCTAGGTAGATCAGCTTGAGGAGCGAGCTCTTGCCGGCGCCCGAGGGCCCGGTGATGAAGTGGAAGGAGCCCTTCGGCAGGGCGAAGGACAGGTCCCTGAGCACGTCGGGCCCGCGCCCATAGCGCATGGAGACGTCCTCAAACCTGACGATGTCACCCTCGGCGCTCATGCCCGCCTCTCGATGGGCCGTATTGTCGCCGGGGTTTCTGGACATGAAGACT
>CANJRI010000044.1 GCA_947476555.1 Caulobacteraceae bacterium | reverse complement strand
CTTCGTTCCTACGTCACTGCGATGAGACCAAAACCCTCCGCTAGCTGGAACCCTGAATCTGTCTCATTGGCGCTGACGGCGGACACAGGACGGTGAACTTGGGGACCTCCGCGCTCGCCACGGCTGTGACCAGCTTGGCGCCGTCCTTGGCGATGCCGCCGGCCTCGTAATTACCCCCGACCATGAAGCCGGAGATGTTCTGCAGGAACACCAGCGGGATCTTCCGCTTGCAGGCCAGCTCGATGAAGTGGGCGCCCTTCAGCGCGCTCTCCGAGAACAGCACCCCGTTGTTGGCCAGGATGGCGACGGGATAGCCCCAGATGCGGGCGAAGCCGCAGACCAGGGTGGTCCCGTAGAGGGCCTTGAACTCGTCGAACCTGGAGCCATCGACGATGCGGGCGATCACCTCGCGCACGTCGTAGGCGGCGCGCACGTCCGGCGGGATCAGGCCGTAGAGTTCCTCCGGGTCATAGGCGGGGGCCTCCGGCTCGGCGAGTACCGGGCCGGGCGGCTTTTCGGTGTTGAGGCCCGCGACGATATTGCGGACGATGGCCAGGGCGTGCTCGTCGCTGTCGGCCACGTGGTCGACGACGCCGGACTTGCGGGCGTGGGTGTCGGCGCCGCCCAATTCCTCGGCGCTGATCACCTCGCCGGTGGCGGCCTTCACCAGCGGCGGGCCGGCCAGGAAGATAGTGCCCTGGCCGCGGACGATGACGGTCTCGTCGCTCATCGCCGGGACATAGGCGCCGCCGGCCGTGCAGGAGCCCATCACGCAGGCGATCTGCGCCAGGCCCTCGGCGCTCATCCGCGCCTGGTTGAAGAAGATGCGGCCGAAGTGGTCGCGGTCGGGGAAGACTTCGGCCTGGTAGGGCAGGTTGGCCCCGCCGGAGTCCACCAGGTAGACGGACGGCAGGCGGTTCTGGGCGGCGACCTCCTGGGCCCGCAGGTGCTTCTTCACGGTCAGCGGATAGTAGGCTCCGCCCTTCACCGTGGCGTCGTTGGCCATCACCATGACCTCGCGGCCGGAGACGCGCCCGACGCCGGCGATGACCCCAGCGCCCGGCGCCTCGCCGTCGTAGAGGCCGTCCGCCGCCAGCTGGCCGATCTCCAGGAAGGGCGAGCCGGGATCGAGCAGCCGCGTCACCCGCTCGCGGGGCAAGAGCTTGCCGCGCGCCGTGTGCCGGCTACGGGCCTGTTCCGACCCGCCCAGGGCCGCCTGGGCGACCCGACTTCGAAGCTCGGCCACCAGCGCGCGGTTCACCTTGGCGTTGGCGTCGAACTCCGCCGATCCGGCGTCGAGACCGGTCGAAAGCTTCCTCATCCGGCCTTTGTGGCACGCGGCGCGGCCGCGCGCGAGATTTGCAGCGAGGGGCTGGAGGCGACCGGCGACTACGCATAGCCTCGCCGCATGAGGATGCCCGTGCCCGAGGCCGAGATCGTCGCCCGCAAGGCCGAGATCGTGCGCGCGCTCCGGCGGATCGTGCCGGGAGAGGGCGTGGTCAGCGAGCCGGCGGGGCTGGTGCCGTTCGAGACCGACGCCCTGTCGGCGTATCGCACGACCCCCCTGGCGGTGGCGTTGCCGCAGACCACCGAGCAGGTGGCCGACATCCTCGCCTGGTGCCAGGCCAACGGGGTGAAGGTGGTGCCGCGGGGGGCCGGGACCTCGCTGTCGGGCGGCGCCCTGCCGCTGGGCGATGGGATCGTGCTGGGGCTCTCGAAGCTGAACAGGATCCTGGAGATCGACTACGCCAACCGCTGCGCCGTCGTGCAGCCGGGGGTGACCAACCTGGCGATCAGCCAGGCGGTGGCCGGGGCCGGCTTCTATTACGCGCCCGATCCCTCCAGCCAGGTGGCCTGCACCATCGGGGGCAATGTGGCGGAGAATTCCGGCGGGGTGCACTGCCTGAAGTACGGCCTGACCACCAACAACCTGCTGGGCTGCGAACTCGTCCTGATGAGCGGCGAGGTGGTGCGCCTGGGGGGGCGGGGCCTCGACTCCGCCGGCTACGACCTGCTGGGGATCGTGACCGGCTCGGAGGGCCTGCTGGGGATCGTCACCGAGGTCACGGTGCGCATCCTGCCGCGGCCGTCGGCGGCCAAGGCGCTGCTGCTGGGCTTCCATTCGGTGGAGGCGGCGGCGGACACGGTGGGCGACATCATCGCCGCCGGCATGATCCCGGCCGGGCTGGAGATGATGGACGGGCCGGCGCTGCGCGCGGCGGAGGCCTATGTGGCGGCGGGCTATCCGACCGACGCCGAGGCCCTGCTGATCGTCGAACTGGACGGGCCGGAGGAGGAGTGCCGCGAGCTGGCCGGCCACGTCCGCGCGTTGGCCAACGGCCGGGGCGCCTTCTTCGTGAAGGCCTCCAAGAGCGAGGCCGAGCGGCTGGCGTTCTGGGCGGGGCGCAAGGCCGCCTTTCCGGCGCTGGGGCGCCTGGCGGCGGACTACTACTGCATGGACGGGACCATCCCCCGGCGCCGGCTGGCCGAGGTGCTGCGCAAGATCTCCGAGATGTCCGCCGCCTACGGCCTGGGCGTGGCCAACGTCTTCCACGCCGGTGACGGCAACCTGCACCCGCTGATCCTCTACGACGCCGACAATCCCGGCGAGCTGGAGAAGGCGGAGGAATTCGGCGCCGACATTCTGCGGCTGTGCGTGGCGGTCGGCGGGGTGCTGACCGGCGAACACGGGGTGGGCGTGGAGAAGCGCGACCTGATGGGCGAGATGTTCGATCCCACGGACCTGGCCTGTCAGCAGCGGGTGAAATGCGCCTTCGATCCCGGCCTGCTGCTCAATCCCGGCAAGGTGTTCCCCACCCTGCACCGGTGCGCCGAGATGGGCCGGATGCATGTCCACCGGGGCAAGCTGGCCTTCCCTGAACTGCCGCGGTTCTGATGCAGACCGAGAGCATTCCCGCCCGCCTTCCGAAGAGCGCCGACGAGGTGTTGGACCTGGTGGCCGAGACCGGGGCCGCCGGGCGGCGCATCGAGGTGATCGGCGGCGGCACCAAGCGCTGTGTTGGCGCGCCGGCCGGGGCGGCGGAGGTGACCCTGTCGCTGGCCGGCCTGGACAAGGTGATCGATTACGCGCCGGAGGAGCTGGTGCTGACCGCCCAGCCGGGGGTGCGGCTGGCGCGGCTGGAGGCCTTGCTCGCCGAGCGCGGACAGATGCTGGCGTTCGAGCCGCCGCGCTGGACCAAGCTGCTGCGCGGCGCGGGCGAGCCGACCCTGGGCGGGGCGCTGGCGGCCAACCTCTCCGGCCCGCGCCGAGTACGGGCGGGGGCGGCCAGGGACCACTTCCTGGGCTTCGAGGCGGTGTCGGGACGGGGCGAGCAGTTCAAGGCCGGCGGCAAGGTGGTCAAGAACGTCACCGGCTACGACATGATGAAGCTGATGGCCGGCTCCTGGGGCACGCTGGCGGTGATGACCGAGGTGACGATCAAGGTGCTGCCGGCGCCGCGGACGGAGGCGACGCTGCTGCTATTCGGCCTGACGGACGCCCGGGCGGCGGAGGCCATGCAGCTGGCGCTGAACTCGCCGGCCGAGGTCTCGGGCGCGGCGCACCTGCCAGCTTTCGCGGCGGGCCGTCCGCCGCTGAAGGCCCAGATGCCGACCACGGCGATCCGCCTGGAGGGGTTCGAGGGCTCGGTGGCGGCGCGGGCCGATAGCCTGGCCATGGCGCTGCGGGGCTTTGGCCGGCTCGACCGGCTGGACGCCGCGCACAGCCGCGATTTCTGGGCCCAGGTCCGCGAGGTCGAGGCTTTCGCGGGCGACCCCCGGCCGCTCTGGCGGCTCTCGCTGCCGCCGGCCTCGGGTTGGCGGGCGGCCAACCTGCCGGGCGAGGTGCTCTACGACTGGGGCGGGGGCCTGGTCTGGCTGCTGTCGGAGGCCGAGCCCGCCCATGTGCGCGAGGCGGTCCGCGACCTCGGCGGCCACGCCACCCGGATGAGCGCCGGCGTCGGCCCCGCCTTCGCGCCGCTGGAAGGCCCGCTGGCGGCGCTGAACGCCCGGGTGAAGGCGGCGTTCGATCCGCGCGGCGTGCTCAACCCCGGCCGGATGGGCGCGGCATGAGAACCGGCTTCACCCCGCAGCAGATGGCCGACCCCGAGGTCTCCGCCTCCCAAGGCGCGATCCGTCGCTGCGTCCGCTGCGGGTTCTGCACGGCCACCTGCCCGACCTACGCCCTGCTGGGCGACGAGCGGGACGGGCCACGCGGCCGCATCGACCTGATCCGCGCCATGCTGGAAACGGGCGGGCCGCCGGCCCGCAGCACGGTCACCCACGTGGACCGCTGCCTCTCGTGCCTGGCCTGCGCCAACGCCTGCCCGTCGGGCGTCGACTACGCCCAACTGATCGACCACGCCCGCAGCCACATCGAGGCGCATCACCGCCGGCCGTTCCCCGAGCGGGCGCTGCGCTGGATCCTGGCCAAGGTGCTGCCGCACCGGCGCCGGTTCGCGCTCGCCCTGGCGCTGGGACGGATCGCGCGGCCGCTGGCGCCGTTGGCGGCGGGGCTGAGGATGAAGCGGGTGGCGGCCATGCTGAAGCTGGCGCCACCGCCACCGGCGCGGGCCGTCGCGCCGGACGGCATGGTCGCGGTGGCGACGCGCGGACGGGTGATCTTGCTGCAGGGGTGCGTGGAGCCGGCGCTGGGCCCCCACGTCCAGGCCGCCGCCGCGCGGCTGATCCGACGGGCCGGTTACGAGGTGGTGCTGGCCGAGGGCGAGGGCTGCTGCGGGGCGATCCCGGAGCACCTGGGCCGCAAGGCCGAGGCCCAGGCGCTGGCGCGGGCCAACCTCGCCGCCTGGGCGCGGGCCGGGGAGCATGTGGCCATCGTCACCACTGCAGCCGGCTGCGGCACGACCCTGAAATCCTACCAACGGCTGGTCGGCCAGGCCGTGCCCGCGCGCGACATCCTAGAGTTCATCGGCGAGGTGGGCCTGCCGCCGGTGGTCACCCGCACCGGGATGAGCGTCGCCTACCACGGCGCCTGCTCGCTGCAGCACGGCCAACGGATCCACGCCTTGCCCCAGGCGCTGTTGGCCGAGGCCGGGTTCGAGGTGCGCCAGATCGCCGAGGGCCATCTCTGCTGTGGTTCGGCCGGGGTCTACAACATCCTGCAGCCGGCCCTGGCCACGGCCCTGCGCGACCGCAAGGCCGCCAACATCGCCCAGACCGGCGCGGCGGTGGTGGCGGCCGGCAATATCGGCTGCATGGTGCAGATCGCGGGCGTCGTGGCCGCGCCCGTCGTCCATCCGGTCGAACTGCTGGACTGGGCCACCGGCGGGCCGGCGCCGCCAGTCCTCACGCCGCAGGTGTTGAAGCCCCGCGCGGCCAAGGTTTCCGCCGGCTAGCTCAGCAGCAGGAAGATCGGCCCGCCGATCAGCTCGAACCCGCCGCCCTCGGCCGGCCGACGGGCCGAGACCTGGAACATCCGGGACGCGCCGGCCGGCTGCCGCGTGGTCGGGCGGGCGCTGCCCTGCGGCGTAGCGAGGTAGGGCTGCAGATCCCGGGCGCCGTCCCAGACGGTCTGCAGGGTGCGCGCCAGGGCCTCGCCGCTCTGCACGCGGAACGGCAGGGGCTGGGAGAGGCTGGTGAGCGGGCGGGCGTAGAGGCCCACTACGAAGGCGTCGCCGCCCCGCCGCACCAGGCCGAAGGCGGCGTGGGTGTGGCTGGCCTTCAGCAGGTTGCCCCAGTGTCCGGGACTGCGCCGCCAGATGCCCATCAGGTCGGCCGGGGTGGCGGCCCGCCCGCCGCGATGCACGGCGATGTTCTCGGAAGGCGAGCCGATGGTCCGCCGGCCCAGCAGCCAGAAGCGGTGGCTGGGATCGAACTGTTCGGGCGACAGATGCTCCATATAGCCGCGCTGCACCAGGTCGGCGGCGTGCGCCCGGGCGGCGGCCTCTAGCTCCTCATGCCAGGCCAGCGGCTTGGCCCGCTCGGCCTCCCGCGCGGCGTTGGTCAGGGCCAGCACCTGCCGCGCGCCGGCCTCGTCGAAGCGTCCGCCCCCGGCGTCGGCCAGCCGCGCGCGCAGGCGGGTCTCGTAGGCCACCCACGGGTCGGGCTCGAACGCCGAGGGCGCGGCCAGGGCCGGCGCCCCCAGCAGGGCCGCCGCCCCGCCGGCGATCAGGCGCCTTGTGATGCGCAAGGTCAGGCCGCCGCCGCCGCGCGGGCGGCGTAGGCGTCGATCTCCGCCAGGTGACGCTCCACCGCCGCGGGCGGCAGGAAGGAGCCGGTGAAGCTGTTGCGGGCGAGGGTGACGAGCTCGTCACGGGTGAGGCCCAGGGCCTGGGCGGTCTGGATCCAGTTCTGCCCCAGGTAGCCGCCGAAATAGGCCGGGTCGTCGGAATTGATGGTGGCCTTGAGGCCCAGGCCCAGCATGCGCTTCAGCGGGTGGTCCTTGAGGTCCTTCACCACACAGAGCTTGAGGTTGGAGAGCGGGCAGACCGTCAGGGTCATCCCCTCGGCCACCAGCCGGCGCACCAGGGCCTCGTCCTCCAGGCTGCGGTTTCCATGGTCGATGCGGTCCACGTGGAGGACGTCGAGGGCTTCGTAGACATATTCCGGCGGGCCCTCCTCGCCGGCGTGGGCGACCAGCTTCAGGCCGCGCTCGCGGGCGGCCTTGAACACCCTGGCGAACTTCGATGGCGGATGGCCGACTTCGGAGGAATCCAGGCCCACGCCCTGGATACGGTCCAGCCAGGGCTCGGCGGCTTTCAGGGTGGCGAAGGCGGCGTCCTCGTCCAGGTGGCGCAGGAAGCAGAGGATCAGGCTGGAGGTGATCCCGAGGCTCTGTTCGGCCTCCGCCATCCCGGCCAGCAGCCCCTCGATGGCCACGGAGAACGGTAGGCCGCGGTCGGTGTGGGTCTGCGGATCGAAGAACAGCTCCACGTGCCGCACGCCGTCGCCCGCCACCCGGCGGAAATAGGCCAGCGCCAGGTCCTTGAAGTCCTGCTCGGTCAGCAGCACCCCGGCGCCGGCGTAATAGATGTCCAGGAAGTCCTGCAGGTTGGAGAAGGCGTAGGCCGCCCGCACCGCCTCGACGTTGGCGAAGGGCAGGGCGACCCCGTTGCGTCCCGCCAGCTCGAACATCAGCTCAGGCTCGAGGCTGCCCTCGATGTGCAGGTGAAGCTCGGCCTTGGGCAGGCCGCGGATGAAGCCTTCGAAGTCCATGGCGACAAGTGTCGGTCCCGGGCGGCCGGGGTCAAGCGGGACCGGCGCCCTTGCGGGTCATCCAGGCGGTTTGCCGTGCTATAGGCCGCCGGTGGCTTCCCCCGCGGCTTCTATCCCTGCCTCCAAACCCGGCGACCTGGCCTGCGCAGCGCGGCTGGCCGCGCCCTGGCGCGATCCGGTGGAGGCGCTGGAGCCCTTCGCGGATGAGCCCTACGCGGCCCTGCTGCATGGGTCGGGCGGCTGGTCGTACCTGCTGCGCCGGCCCCACGCGGTGGAGGTGGTGGAGCCGGGTTCGACGCGGGAATCCCTCCCGGCTCTGCTGGGCCCGCTGACGCCGGTGATGGTCGAGTCCCCGCCATTCCAGGGCGGCGTGGTCGGGCTGGCGGCCTATGAGCTTTCGGCCCGCCTCGAGGCCTCCGCGCCGGACATCCGCGACCCCGCCTGGCCCGACCTGATCCTCGCCCGCTATCCGGCCCTGCTGGCCTTCCACGACGGTGAGCGGCGGGTGCTGGCCATCGGGCGCGGCCCGACCGAGGCCGAGGCGGAACGTCTGGCCCGCGAGGCGCTGGCGTGGCTGCGAGAGGCGACCTCGGCGCCGCGTCCCAACGGACCGCTCGCCGAGCGGATCGACGCGCCGGCGAGCCACGCCGCCGCCGTCGCCGAAACCATCGAGCGGATCGCCGCCGGCGTGATCTTCCAGGCCAACCTGGCGCGGTCCTGGCGCGGGATCCTGGCCGCCGGCCGCACACCGTTCGACCTGTTCCGGCGACTGTCGCAGGCCAGCCCCGCGCCCTACGCCGCCTACCTACGCCTGCCCGGCGCGGCGGTGGTCTCCAACTCCCCCGAGCGGTTCCTGTCGGTGCGCGGCGCGGAAGTTGAGACCCGGCCGATCAAGGGCACCCGGCCGCGCGGCGCCGATCCGGCCAGCGACGCGGCCAACGCCGCCGATCTGCTGGCCAGCGGCAAGGACCGGGCCGAGAACCTGATGATCGTCGACCTGATGCGCAACGACCTGTCCCGCGTCTGCGCGCCGGGCAGCGTCACGGTCCCGGAGCTGGCGGCGCTGAAGAGCTACGCCAACGTCCACCACCTGGTCTCGCGGGTGCGCGGCCGGCTGGCCGGGGGTCGCACCGCCTGGGACGCCTTCCTGGCCGCCTTCCCGCCGGGCTCGATCACCGGCGCGCCGAAGCTGCAGGCCATGAAGGTGATCGCCGACTACGAGGCCCCGCGCGGGCCCTATTGCGGCAGCCTGTTCTGGGCGGGCCTGGACGGCGCCCTGGACGCCAGCGTGCTGATCCGCACCGTCGCATTGGTGGAGGCGGCCGGCGGCTGGCGCTTCGAGGCCCGGGCCGGCGGCGGCATCGTCGCCGACAGCGACCCGGCGGCCGAGGTCGCCGAGACCGACACCAAGATCAGCGCCATCCTGGGAGCCCTCGCATGATCGCGCCGGACGACCGCGGCTTCACCCTCGGCCATGGCCTGTTCGAGACCGTGCTGTTCGAGGCTGGCCGCCCGGCCGATTGGCCTGAGCACATGGCGCGGATGGCGCGCGGCTGTCCGGTGCTGGGGATGCCGGCGCCTGACCCCGAGGCCGCGCTCGGCACCGCTGTCGAAGCACTCACCGCCGCCGGTTCGCCCGCGCGGGCGGCGATCCGCATCAACTGGAGCGCCGGCTCGGGCGGCCGGGGGCTCGACATGCCCTCGCCCATGGCGCCGCGCCTGACCGCCAGCGCCGCGCCGGCGCCGGCTTCGGACGCGCCGCTGTCCCTGGCGGTGTCGGCCATCTGCCGCAACGCCGGGTCGCCGGCCTCGCGGCTGAAGACCCTGGCCTACCTCGACAATGTCCTGGCCCGCGCCGAGGCCAGGGCGGCCGGCGCCGACGAGGCCCTGATGCTGGATACGGAGGGCCACGTGGCCTGCGCGGCGGCCGGCAACATCTTCTGGATCGACGGCGAGGCGGTGGTCACGCCGGCCCTGGATTGCGGCGTCCTCGACGGGATCGTGCGGGCGCGGGTGCTGGCGGCCTGCCGGGCGCTGGATATCCCGGCGCGGGAGGTGCGGGCCCGGCTCCCGGACCTGGCCGGCCGGCCGATGTTCGTCACCAACAGCCTGATCGGCGTGCGCCCCGTCGCCAGCCTGGACGGACAGGCCCTGCCGTCCTCAGCGCTCACGGAAGCCCTGAAGCGCGCCGCCTAGCCTCGCTATCCCGCTCGCGTCACGTCGGCCGCGCCGAACAGCGCGATCTGGTCGGCCTGGGCCTTCTTGAAGGCCGGGCGTGCGGTCACGCGGGCGACATAGGCCTCGCTCGCCGGCCGGTCGCCGAAGGCCCGGACCTTCGGAACGCGCAGCACGTCCGCCATCAGCAGGTCGGCGACGGTGAAGCGGCCCCCGACCAGCCATTCCCGCTCACTCAGCACGCGCTCCACATGGCCGAGGCGCTGGGTCATCCATCCGGTGAGGCCATTGTCCGCGTCGCCGGAGATGTTCAGGAACCACCATGGGACGGTGACCATCTCGATCGAGTTGAGCGCGGCGATGGTCCATTGCAGGGTTTCGGCTTCCCCGACCGGATCGGACGGCATCAGCTTGTCGCTCTTGCGCGCCAGGTGCAGCAGTCCGGCGCCGCTTTCGAATATCTGCACCCCGCCGTCGTCCAGGAAGGGAATCTGGCCAAAGGGCTGGCGCGCCAGATGGTTGGTCTGCCGACCATCGAAGGGGATGGTCCGGACGGCGTAGGCCAGGCCGGCTTCCTCGCACGCCCATCTCAACCTCAGGTCACGCACGAAGCCCCTAGGGCCTTCAGGCACCCAGTCGTAGCTCCAGATGATCAGTTCGCTCATCGCCGAACGCCTTTCCTGTCTGGTCGCTGGCCATCCGCTGGCGCCCTCCGGCTTACAGGCCGCGAGCCAGCGTTGAAACCCACCGCCGGCGCCCTATGCTGGCGCCGCACGAGGGACAGTCATGCGTGGCTTGCTCATTTCCCTGCTCGTCGCGGCGGTGGTGATGTTGACACCCCAGGTCAATGCCCAGCCCGCGCCCACACCGCTGGCCTACGCCGGCAAGACCGCGCTGGTCACCGGCTCCACAGATGGCCTTGGGCGGGAGATCGCCCGCGCGCTCGCCGCCCAGGGCGCCCATGTGATCGTGCACGGACGCAATGCGGAACGCGGCCAGGCGCTGGTCGAGGAGATCATGAAATCCGGCAAAGGCTCGGCGTCGTTCCTCGCCGCGGATTTCGCGTCGATGGCGGCCGTGCGCGACTTCGCCGACACCATCGCCCGGCGCCATCCCAAGCTCGATCTGCTGGTCAACAACGCCGGTGTCGCCATAGCCGCCGACCAGCCGCGCCGGGTCAGCGCCGACGGGCACGAGCTGCAGTTCGCGGTGAACTACCTGGCCGGCTGGGTGCTGACCAACCGGCTGCGCCCGAACCTGGCGGCGGCCGCGCCCTCCCGGGTGATCAACGTCGCCTCCGGCGCCGCCAGCCCGATCGATTTCGACGACGTCATGCTGGAGCGGCCCGGCGCCCACAGCCGGGGCTATGGCCAGAGCAAGCTCGCCCAGGTCTCCATGACCGTGGCCCTGGCGCCCGCCTTCGCGAGGCAGGGGATCACCATGGTCTCCCTTCATCCCGCCACCTTCATGGACACCACCATGGTCGTGCGCGACCTGGGCGTGACGCCGAGGACCAGCGTCGCCGACGGCCGCGACCATGTGATGTCCCTGGTCCTGGCGCCCACCCTCGAACCCGGCGCCTTCTATGTCGAGGGCAGGCCGTCGCGGCCCGGCTATCCGCAGCCCTACGATGCGGCGGCCCGGCAGCGCCTGATGACCCTGAGCGCCCAGCTCACCGGCGTCCCGGCGCAGTAGTGATCCTTTCCGGGTTCCGCACGCGGCCGAGGTCGGCCTGGCTCGCCCTGATCGGCGCGGCCCTGGCCCTGGCGCCGCTGGCGGCCTGTTCGGCGCAGGTCGCCGCCCCGCCGGCCGAGGCGCCCCCGGGGGCCGCCACCCGCGGCCTCGATCCGGTGCTGATGGACCAGGCGGTCCGCACCGCCGCCGCGCTGCCGCGCATACGCTCGCTGCTGGTGCTGCGGGACGGCGAGACGCTGGCCGAGCATCGGTTCAACGGCGGCCCCCCCCTGGACCGGCCGGTGAACATCAAGTCGGCGTCGAAATCGGTGCTCTCGGCCCTGGTCGGCGTCGCCATCGCCCGCGGCGTGATCGAAGGGCCGGACCAGTCGGTGCTGTCCGTGCTGAAGACCGACGCGCCGGCCACCCCGGACCCCAGGCTGCAACAGCTCACCGTCGCCCACCTGCTGTCCATGCGGGCCGGTCTGGAGCGGACATCGGGGACCTACTACGGGCGCTGGGTCACGAGCCCCAATTGGGTACGCTACGCCCTGTCCCGCCCGTTCGTGGATGAGCCCGGCGGGAACATGCTCTACTCGACCGGCAGCACCCATCTGCTCTCGGCCATGCTGACGCGGGCGTCGGGACGGAGCACCCTGGCCCTCGCCCAGGAATGGCTGGGCAAGCCGCTGGGCGTCCAGATTCCCCCCTGGCCGCGCGACCCGCAGGGCATCTACTTCGGCGGCAACGACATGCTGCTCTCGCCGCGGGCGCTGGCGAGGTTCGGCGAGCTCTACCGGAACGGGGGAAGGGCGGGCGGCCAGCAGGTCGTGCCCGAGGCGTGGATCGAGGAAAGCTGGCGGCGGCGGACGGTCTCGTCGCGGAGCGGCAACGCCTATGGCTATGGCTGGTTCATCGGCGAGACGGCCGGCCATCCGGTGCGCTTCGCCTGGGGTTATGGCGGGCAGATGCTCTACATCGTCCCCGACCTGCGCCTGACCGTAGTGATGACCTCCGACCCCTATTCGCCGCGGGAGCGGGACCATATCGGCGCCCTGCACCGGCTGCTGGCCGAGGCCATCGTGCCGGCGGCGGAAAAGGGCGGGCCGGGTCCTGATCGCCTATCGACGCCCGCGGCGGCTAGGCCAGCCAGTCCGCGTGGCTGATCTGGTCCGGCCGGACATTGTCCAAGGTGGTGATCAGCCAGGGCCACTGGCCTGAGCCAGGCTGGTCGGCGTCGAAATAGACCTGGGTGGCGCCCGCCCCATCGGCGCGGAATTCCAGCCGTCCGTCGAGGACCGGGTCGCCGCCCGCATAGCCGGAGGCGTCGAACAGCGCCCGCAGGTCGAGCTTGTCGGTCCCCGGGGTGAAGTCGGTCACGTGGCCGGCGTTCCAGGGGGCGTCGGCCCAGGCGAACTGGTCGGCGCCGCCCGCGCCGGTCAGTCTGTCGGGTCCGCGGCTGGCGTTGAGGGTGTCATTGCCGGCCCCCCCGGTGAGGGTGTCCCCGTTCTGGCTCCAGGTGAGCACCCGGCCTTGGTTGGAGGGGGGCGGCTCCGAGCCGCCGCCGGCGGAGAGCCTAGCCCAGGTCAGGCCGGCGGGGGCGACATGGTCGAGGGTGGTGATCAGGAAGGGCCAGTCCCCGCCATTGGCCGCGTCACGGTCGAAGTAGACCTGGGTCCCGCCGGCGCCGTCGCTGTCGAAGCGCATCCGGCCGTCCGCCACCGGGTCGGCGCCCGAATAGCCGCTGGCCTGGAACATCGCCGAGAAGTCCAGGCGGTCGGTCCCCACGGCGAAGTCGGTGACATGGCCGGCGTTCCAGGGCACGGCCCTGAAGGTGAAGGCGTCCCCGCCGCCGGCGCCGGTGAGCACATCGGGCCCCTGGCTGGCGACCAGGGTGTCGTTCCCCGCGCCGCCCGTGACCGTCGAGCCCGGGCCGGGGGAGGTCAGCACTTGCCCCTGCGACGGCGGGGGCGGCGCACCCGAACCGGCCAACTGGGCCCAGGTCAGGCCGGGCTGGGCGACCCCTTCGAGCTTGAGGATATAGTTGGGCCACTGTGGGCTGGGCCCGGTCCCGTCGTGGTCGAACTGCACCAGGGTGTCCGCCCCCTGAGTCGTCAGGACGATATAGTGGTCGGCCACCGGATCGGCGCCGGTGTAACCGGCCGTCTGAAACAGAGCCGAAAAATTGAGCCGGTCGGTCCCGACCACGAAGTCGGTGATGGTGGCCGGCGACCAGGGCTCCTTGGCCCAGGCGAAGGTGTCGCGCCCGCCGCCGCCGGTGAGGATGTCCGGGCCCTGGGAGGCGTTGATCGTGTCGTCGCCGGCGCCGGCCACCACCCGGGAGCCGGGCCCCGGGGAATTGTAGACGCGCCCGTCCGATGGGGTGGTGTCCGCGTCGTCGTTGGGAATGGTGATCTGCCGCGACATGGTCCCGCTGAGGGTCGCGCCGGTGGGGTTGGAGATGCCGATCGTATAGCCTTCGTCGGGCTCGAAGGCGGCGTCCCCGGCCACCCGCACGTCGAAGGTCTTCTGACCCTCGCCCGGATTGAAGGTGAGGGCGCCGGCGGGCAGGGAGCCGCCCACGAAGTCGGCGCCGTTCACCGGATGGCCGTTCCAGTTCCCGGGACCGACCGCCCACTGGACCGTGCTGGTCTGGTTGAGGTCGCCCGAGCGATAGACCGTGAAGGTCTTCACTGACACCTGGCCGGCCGGGCCCTCCACGTGGTTGGGCCCGGTCTCGCCGCCCAGGCTAAGGCTCGCCGAGCCCGGCGGCGGCGGGGAGCCCGACCCGCTCAGCTGGCTCCAGGTCGGGTTGGCCTGGGCCACGCCCTGGAGCTTGAGGATGTAGTTGGGCCACTGCGGGCTCGGTCCCGTCCCGTCATGGTCGAACTGCACCAGGGTGTCCGAGCCCTGGGCGGTCAGATAGATGTACTTGTCCGCGACGGGATCGCTCCCCGTGTAGCCGGCGGTCTGGAACAGCGCCGAGAAGTCGATCCGGTCGGTCCCCACCACGAAATCGGTGATGGTGGCCGGCGACCAGGGCTCCTTGGCCCAGGCGAAGGTGTCCCGCCCCGCCCCGCCGGTGAGCACGTCCGGCCCTTGCGAGGCGTTGATGGTGTCGTCGCCGGAGCCCGCGACCACCGTTGAGCCGGGCGCCGGCGAATTGTAGACGTTGCCGGTCGCCGTCTGACCGCTGTCGTCGTTGGTGACGATCGCCGAGACCTTGCCGTTCATTCCCGGGCGGAAGGTGTCCATCACATAGGCGTTCTGCGGGTTGGAGAGCCGGACGGTGAAGCCCTCGTCCGGCTCCACGGTGTTGTCGCCCTGCACCTGGATGTGGATGGCCGTCTCGGCCTGGCCCGGGGCGAAGGTGACGGTCCCCGAGAGCGGGCTGGCGAAGTCCGCCGCGTCGGTCCCGGCGGCCGGGGCCCCGGTGACGTGGCCGGGCTCGACCACCCAGCCGATCGTGGAGGTCCCGCTGACGTCGTCGTAGCGGCTGATCACGAAGTCGTAGGACGTCGTCCCGACATTGCCCTCCGACTTGGTCATGGGCCCGCCCGCGTCGATGGAGATCCGGGCGTTGGCGGCCGAGCCGTTGTCGTCGTTGTAGATGGTCCCCAAGGCGAGCGAGCCGCCGCCCGCCAGGGTGGCGCCCACCGGCGCCGAGAGCGTCACCTGGAAGCCGTCATCCGTTTCGATGGTCTTGTCCGGCGCGGTGGTGAGCGTGATGGTCTTGGCGGTCTCGCCGGCCGCGAAGGTGAGCACACCCGCCGGCATGACCCCGCCCGCGAAGTCCTGGGCCGTAAGCTCGCCGCCGCCGTTGCGCGCGCTCACCGTCCAGCTGACCTGGGATTCGCCGCTCGTCGTTCCGCTGCGGGCGACGGTGTAGCTGAATGTCGCGGCCGTGGTGTTGCCCTCGGGCCTCTGCAGGTTGGTGGTCCCGGTGAAGCCGATGATCGCGTTCGGCGGCGGCGCGGCCAGGGTGACCGTCTGGTCCAGGAACTTCAGCGCCTCGATGCCGCGCAGGGTGTCGATCCCTTCCGGCCGGTTGGCGCGAAGGTCGGTGACGGTGAGGCTCTGATCGCTGTTGGCGCTCCAGCTGAAATCGGCCCGTTGGCCGCCATAAACCGCCGTGTCGTAGGCGTAGCCGCCGTCCAGCAGGTCGTCGCCGGCCCCGCCGGACAGGCGGTTGTTCGCATCGTTGCCGGTGAGGGTGTCGTTGAAGCGGCTGCCGGTCGCCCCCTCGATCACCACGCCGTAGGCGATCGAGATGTAGGCGGCGTTGCCGAGCAGCGAGAAGTGGCCCGCCGTCAGGTCGATATTCACCCGGTTTCCGGCGAACGTCGCGTCGATGGTGTCGAAACCGGCCGTGTCCCAGATCGAGTAGACATCGCCGACCGTGTCGAAGGTGTAGTTGTCGTCGCCGGTGCGGGAATTGTAGTTCGCCCCGAACCGGGCCTGGATCGCGGCGATATCGTAGAGCTCCAGGGCGAAGCCGACCTGTCCGTAGGGGCCGCTGTTATAGGACATGACGCTGTAGGTGGCGTTGTCCTCGGCCGCCGGCAGATAGGGCGGCGGCGGGGTGCCGCCCGTGGCGTCGTAGTTGCCGGTGTGCTTGTTCATCAGGGCATGGCCGAGTTCGTGCAGGACGGTTCGGTGCGTGCCGTAGTTGGTCATGTCGGTGTCGCGGTTGAACACCACCTGGGCGTCGAAGGACTTGCTGGTGACGTTGCCGTCCGGGCCGGTCGTGAAGCTGTAGGTCCACCGGGCTTCGTTGTACCCCAGCTCGACCTTCCCGATCACGATGTCCGGATCCGGCGAACCCGGCGCCTGCTCGACGAACGTCAGGTTGCCGACCGAGGCGTATTGGGTGAAGCCCCAGCGCACCGCGTCCTTGTCGGCCTCCGTCCAGGCTTCCCAGCCCGTGTAGTTGGTCGTGAACTGGGACGATTGCGCGCTCTCGAAGGAATAGGTGACCGTGAGGGTCGGCGCCCCCGGGGGGTTCCAGACCTTGACGGCGGGATCGAGGGGATGCTGGACGGCGTCGATAGCGTACTGCGGTGCGGGCATCCGGGGCGGCCTTACTGATGGCGTACGAGTGGCCAGGGCAAACCAGTGAGCGAGGACCGATGTTCCTCCCGGGCGCGCCCCGGGTTTGCGGAGGGCTTGAGGCTCGCCCGCAAGACTGTCATGCCTTGGTCCGGGGGATAGATGGCGGCAGGCAATCCGACGTCCGAGGACGGGCTTCCTGAGGTGCGGTTCTACGCCCTTATGGCGGTGCTGGTGCTGGTGGAGGTGCTGAGCTCGCTTGAGGCCAGCATGGTGGTCTCCGTCCTGCCCAGCCTGATCCGCGAGTTCGGCGACATCACCTCGGCGGCCTGGGTGGTCACGGCCTTCGCGCTGATGGGCGCGGTGGCCGCGGCGGTGGGCGGCCGGCTGGGCGACCTGTTCGGCCGGCGCCGGCTGCTGATCTGCGTGGTGGTGATCTGCGGGATCGGGTCGCTGATCAGCGCCGTGAGTTCCGACCTCGGCCTGGTGGTGCTGGGACGCACGCTGCAGGGGGTCTCCGGCGCCATCCTGCCGCTCTGCTACGGTATCGTCCGCGAGGTCGCCTCGCCGCGCCGCGCGCCCCTGTGGATCGGCTGGATGACCGGCGGCTTCGCCTTCGCCGCCGCCGCCGGCTACGTGCTGGGCGGCTACCTCGCCGACACCGGCTCCTGGCGCTCGGTGTTCTGGCTGACGTCGGGCTACGCCTTACTGCTGCTGCCCGCGCTGTTCCTGTTTGCGCCGCGCGACCGCCCGGCCAGAGGCGGCCGCTTCGACTGGTTGGGCGCGCTGCTGTTTGCTCCGGCGATCGGCGCCGTCCTCTACGGCGTGACCCAGTCCAGGTCGCTGGGATGGGGCGCGCCCGGCGCCTGGGGTTGGGTCGCGGGCGGATTCCTGGTGCTGGCGTTCTGGGTGCGGCACGAGCTTCGGCACGATGCGCCGCTGATCGACGTCAGGCTGCTGAAGCGCCGGGAGGTGGCGCTGGGCAACCTGTGCGGCGGCCTCGCCGCCCTCGGCATCATGCAGCTGCCGGTGATCTCCTTGCTCCTGATGCAGCAGCCGATGGCGACCGGGGTTGGGCTGGGGATGACGGCGGCGGCGGCGGGGCTGTGGAAGCTGCCGTCCAACGCCGGCTCGCTGATCGCTTCACCGCTGAGCGGCTGGATCTCCGGGCTCCGCGACTCGCGCCTGGCGATGATCGTCGGCGCCCTGGTGACCGCCGGCGCCTGGCTCTACCTGCTGGCCTTCCACCAGAGCCGCTTCGAGGTGGTGTTCGGAACCGTGCTCTGCGCGTTCGGCGCGGCCATGCTGATGGTCTCGATCCCGAACCTGGTGCTGGAAGGCGCGCCCCAGGCGCGCAGCAGCGAGGTCACCGGCTTCACGTCCGTGGTGCGCTACGTCTTCTCGGCGGTGGGAGCCCAGACCATCGCTCTGTTGCTGGCCACCTCGCACGCGGCCGATCCCGTCTCCGGCGCGAATTTCCCATCCGAGCGAGCCTATGAGCTGACGTTCGGCTACGTAGCCCTGACCTGCCTGGTTATCGTCGCCGCCTGCCTGGCGATCAGGACACGCGGGGCGCGAGCCTAGCCCTCAGCCGCCCATCCGGATGTCGTGGGCGTGGGGCGGGTAGGGCGCTTGCGCGGCGGTATCGACCGGCAGGCCGGCCAGGGTGTTGGCGAACCCGTGGTTGACGTCGCGGTGGTGGGCCTCGTCGGCCCGCACCACCAGCACCACGTCGCGGAGCGTCGCGTTGTCCGCCATCTTCCAATAGTGCCTGGCGATGGCTGGCGCCTCGACGTTGGGCGAGCGGCCTTCGTCGATCTCCTTGAGGTAGAGGGTGTAGCTGATCACCGCCTCCTCCTCGAAATAGCCGACGACCCGGTGGGCGGTGCGGCTGGAGGCCAGGTAGAGCAGGAAGAAGCCGACGTAGAAGATCCACTGCACCCCGATGATGACCAGCCGTTCGAAGAGGTTGGGCTGGGCGATCTGCACGAAGGTCATCAGGTGCATGCGCTCGTTCTCCGCCTCCTCCATGAGGGTGCGGATCCAACCGTCGTCGTCGCGCATGCGGCGCAGGGCGGTGAGGTGGTTGATCGTAGCGCCGACCATGCCGGGGACGGCGGCGACGGTCTCAAGCACGATCGCGCGGTGCCCGTATCGCTTGGCGAAGAAGGTGTCGGCGGCGAAGCGCAGAAGCGCAGAAGCTTGGTGAAGCCCAGGGCGAAGCGGTCGGAAAAACCGTGGGGCTGATAGTGGACGAGGGGCTCGGCCGCCGCGTCCTCGGCAAGGCCCCGCTCGTCAGGCGCCAGCAGCTTGTTGACCACGATCCAACCTCCGAACTGAGGGCCCCAGGTCGGGCGTATATGGGGGGTGGACGGCTCGATTGATACGGGCCGCGGCGCCGACGGACTAACCCCCCGCCAGACGCTCCATCACCGCCGCCCAGCCGGCCTCGTTGTCCGCGCCCGCCTTGTCGAAAGCCACCGACAGGAAGCGCATCTGCGCGCCGGTCAGCTCGGCCTCCAGGCTCTGGCCGGCGGGGGTGAGATCCAGGCGGCGCACGCGCCGGTCCTCCGGGTCAGGGCTGAGCGCGATCAGCTTCATCTCGGTGAGCTGGCGCAGCGGGGCGCTCAGCGCCTGTTTGCTCACCGCCAGGATGTCCAGCAGGCCGCCGACCGAGAGGCCCGGATTGCGGCCGATGAAATAGAGGATCCGGTGATGCACCCGGCCCAGACCCCGGCGGGCGAGGATGCGGTCGGCCCGCCCGGTGAACGCCCGGTAGCCGAAGAACAGCAGCTCCATCGCGCGCCGGAGCTCGTCCGGTCTTGTTAGGTCAGCCATATTGACATTCTATCACCCGCGACCTAGTTTGCAAATAGGTCAATATAGTTGCCTATAACCCTTGCGTCGGTCGTCGCCGGGGCCTAAAGGATCGGGGCGCCCGCCAAGTGCGCATCCGGCCAGCCGGGCGACCGGCCACGGATTTGAGATTCGACCGAACCGCTCCGGCGTGTTTGGTCGCTGCGCTTTGAGAGGGACTGAAGATGGGCTTGCCCCACCGGCAGGGATTGTACGACCCGGCGAACGAGCACGACGCCTGCGGCGTGGGCTTCGTGGCCAACATCAAGGGCCGCAAGAGCCACGAGACGATCTCGGCTGGCCTGCAGATCCTGCTGAACCTCGACCACCGCGGCGCGGTGGGCGCCGACCCGCTGGTCGGCGATGGCGCCGGCATCCTGATCCAGATCCCCGACGCCCTCTATCGCGAGTGGGCGGACGGCGCGGGCGTCGCCCTGCCGCCGCTGGGCGAATACGCCGTGGCCATGTGCTTCCTGCCGCAGGACGAGGACGCGCGCGCGGCCGCCATCGCCCAGTTCGAGCACTTCCTCACCGTCGAGAAGCAGCCCCTGCTGGGCTGGCGCGACGTGCCGACCGACATCACCGGCCTCGGCAAGGCCGTGCTCGAGCAGATGCCGGTGATCCGCCAGGCCTTCATCGGCCGGGGCCCCAACATCCGCGACCAGGACGGGCACGAGCGCAAGCTGCTGGCCGTGCGCAAGCAGCTGCAGAACCCGCTGGCCGAGCTGGCGGTGAAGAAGAACCTGCCGGGCCTGACCCAGCTCTACATCCCGTCGTTCTCGACCCGCACGGTGGTCTACAAGGGCCTGCTCCTGGCCGGCCAGGTCGGCACCTTCTACCTGGACCTTCTGAACCCCAAGGCGACGTCGGCCCTGGCGTTGGTCCACCAGCGGTTCTCGACCAACACC
This sequence comes from Caulobacteraceae bacterium, assembly GCA_947476555.1. Taxonomy (GTDB): domain Bacteria; phylum Pseudomonadota; class Alphaproteobacteria; order Caulobacterales; family Caulobacteraceae; genus Phenylobacterium. The sequence continues at coordinate 187 of CANJRI010000044.1, read as the reverse complement.
TTCCCGTCCTGGAAGCTGGCGCACCCCTACCGGTTCATCGCCCACAACGGCGAGATCAACACCGTGCGCGGCAACGTGAACTGGATGAACGCCCGCCGGCGTTCGCTGGAGAGCGACCTGCTGGGCCCCGACCTCAACAAGATGTGGCCGCTGATCCCGCACGGCCAGTCGGACACCGCCTGCCTGG
>CANJRI010000043.1 GCA_947476555.1 Caulobacteraceae bacterium | reverse complement strand
CCGGTCTGTTCGGGCCACCATTGCTGGCCGGCGGTGAAGCCATTCCCGAAGAACCAGTGCGCGAAACGCACGCGGCGGGGCGTACCGTCGGCAAGCGCGACGCCGTTCCCGTCAAGGAAGCAGTCCAGGAATGGGAGCGCGACCGTGACCGCGGACCCTTGCAGAAGGCCACGCATCACACGCCGGCGGCTCAACAGTCTCTCTCTCGCACCCATACCCATCTCCTAAATCAACACTCAAATGTCGTCGCGACGACGACCCGCATATTCAACTCAGCTGACTAGTGGCCGAACTAGTTACCGGCAGCAGCGACTACGGTCCCGGCTTGCACAACCTTATAGAAGCCCGGATCGAGCGCGATCCGGCGCATCAATTGCGGGAACTTGTAGCCTCCAGCGCTCCACTCCGGGATCAGCTGGTTCGTGACCCACTGCCGCTCAGCGGCGGTGGCGCCACGGCCCGCGGCGTAGTCAAAGACGCGGGTGGCGACGCAGGCGGCGACGCGGGGGCTGTCATGGAGAGCCTTACCCAGGCCGGCGGCGTCCTTATAGGCCACCCCGTCCAGGGAGCCGCTGGCGTCGATCGGCTTGCCGGCGTCGAGCGTCCGGTACATCCCGGCGGTGTTATAGTTCTCCAGCGCCAGCCCGAGGCCATCCATCAGTCTGTGGCAGCCTGCGCAGGCCGGGTTCTTCGCGTGCGCCTCAATGGCTTCACGCACCGAGATCTTGGTGATGTCCGCAGCGGCGAACTTCGAGAAGTCGACGTCCGGCGGCGGCGGCGGAACATCCTGACACATGAACTGCTCGCGCACCGCCTTGCCCCGAAGGGTCGGCGAGGTCTTGCCCGAGCTGGAATGCAGGGCCGCGAACCCGATCTGGGTCACCACGCCGGCCTGCGGCATGTTGGCCGGCCAGCTGACCGGTTCCCAGGTGTTGGCCGCGCCCCACTTCGAGTCGAAGGGCACGTTGTAGGCCGCCGCCAGAAGCGGGGTCATGAAGGTCTTGTCGGTGGTGAAGATCTTCCGGTAGTCACCGTCACCCTTCACCACTTGGTTGACGATCGTGCGGAGCGCTTGCTCCTGCGCCTGACCGGCGACCTCGACGCTGTAGTTCGGGTAGAGGTCGGCGTCCTTGCTCACGGCGCGGAACAGATCGAACTGCAGCATGTCGGCGAAGTAGGCGCGAACGCCGGCTTCAAAGCGCGGCGAGGTGATCATGCGATCGACCTGCTTGCCCAGGCCTTCCTGAGTGTAGAGTTCGCCACTCGCCGCCGCTCTCAGCAGCTCCTGGTCCGGAGCCGAGCCCCAGAGGAACAGGCTGAGCCGCGTCGCGATGCTGTCGGAAGACAGGCGCTGAGCCCCGGGCCGGGCCGGATCGGCCTCGGCGCTTTCGTGCACGAACAGGAACTTCGGCGACTGAAGCAGCCCGGCCAGACCCAGCTGGAGCCCGTAATAGAAATCGTTGCCCTTGGTCGCGCCATCACGGGCGATCATGACCTGGTTGTTGATTTCTTGGTTGGTCAGCGGCCGGCGATACAGCAGCGCGCCGACCTTGCTGAGGAATGCGCGGGCGCAGGCGTCGTCAGCCGCCTTCGCGTCGGCCGGCTTGCACGGGATGTATTCATCGCGCCGTTCCGGAGAGACCACTTGCTGGGCGATGCCCATGCCCATGCGGTCATATTGCTCCAGACCGCCAGGCGTAACAGTCGCCTTGGAAGCGCCCACGGCGATCAGGTGATTGGCCCTGGTGTCGGGCTCGAACCGCCCACCCAGCGAGACGTCACCGAAAATGTCTTTGATGCTGTTGCGGTACTGATCTTCGGTCAGCCGGCGCATCGCCAACGGGCCGCCGCTCAGCTCGAGCTTGGCGGCGACCGGAGCGGCGTTTTGCGCCACGCCGACACCGACGGCGCCGACACCGATCGTGGCAACGGAAATGAGCAACCCGGCCACGAGTGCCCTAGCGCGCGGAACGCCTACCGCCCTATTCATTCGCACAACTCCCTGGTGTCTTTTCCAGCAGATTCAGCCGCCGGTAACTTATTTACTTTTTTATAATGATAGGCCTTCAACTCGTCAAGGGTGGGAGCCGAAGGTTGGACTGACGAACTCGTGTCTCCGCACCAGTTCGCGGCCCCCTTAAGACACATGAGATAAGCGCGATTACCGCACTTAATCTTCGTTGCTATTGCCGCCCTGCAATGTTGTGTAACGCAGGCGCGGTTTGCCTGCGGCCAAAGCGCGCTCCGTAGCAACTGCGCGATAATCGGCCGTTTGTGCGGGAATTGACATTTGCTGTTGGTGGCGCTTAGTCAAATCCAGTGAGGGCCCGTTGAGCAACAAGATATTTCCCAGCTGTGAGGCCGCCCTCGAGGGCGTCGTGTTCGACGGCATGACCGTCATGTCCGGGGGCTTTGGGCTCTCCGGCAACCCTGAGAACCTGATCCAGGCGCTCAAGGACAACGGCGTGAAGGGCCTCACCGTCATCTCCAACAATTGCGGGGCGGACGGCTTCGGCCTGTGGATGCTCCTCAACAACGGACAGATCCGCAAGATGATCAGTTCGTACGTTGGCGAGAACAAGCTGTTCGAGCAGCTCTATCTCTCCGGCGAGCTCGAACTGGAGCTCAACCCGCAGGGCACGCTGGCCGAGCGCATTCGCGCCGGCGGCGCGGGCATCCCCGCCTTCTACACCGCCACCGGCGTGGGCACCGTCGTTGGGGACGGAAAGCCGATCGAGGAGTTCGAGGGCCGGCGTTATCTGCGTGAGACCTGGCTGCGCGCCGACCTGTCCATCGTCAAGGCGTGGAAGGCCGATCCCGCGGGCAACCTGATGTTCCGCAAGACCGCGCGGAACTTCAATCCCGTGATGGCCACCGCCGGCAAGGTCACCATCGTCGAGGTGGAGGAGATCGTAGAGGCCGGCGCTCTCGAGGCCGACAGCATCCACACCCCAGGCATCTATGTGGACCGCATCGTCCAGGGCCGGGGCTACGAGAAGCGCATCGAGAAGCTGACAACCCGCTCTCGGGAGACTGTGTGATGGCCTGGACGCGTGACGAGATGGCCGCCCGGGCGGCCCGGGAGCTGCGGGACGGACAGTACGTCAATCTCGGAATCGGCATCCCCACCCTGGTGGCGAACTACATTCCCGAGGGCATGTCGGTCACCCTGCAGAGCGAGAACGGCATGCTCGGCATGGGCCCCTTCCCCTACGAGGATGAGGTCGATCCCGACCTGATCAACGCCGGCAAACAGACCATCACCCAGCTGCCGACCTCGAGCTTCTTCAGCTCGGCCGAGAGCTTCGCCATGATCCGCGGCGGTCACATCGACCTGACCGTGCTGGGGGCCATGGAAGTCGCCGAGAACGGCGACATCGCCAACTGGACGATCCCCGGCAAGATGGTGAAGGGCATGGGCGGCGCCATGGACCTGGTCGCCGGCGTGAAGCGGGTGATCGTGATCATGGATCACGCCAACAAGGCCGGGCAGTCGAAGCTGCTGAAGCGCTGCAGCCTTCCCCTCACGGGGGAGGCCTGCGTCGACATGGTGATCACCGACCTGGCGGTCTTCGACCTGGACCGCAGCCGCGGCGGCCTCACGCTCAAGGAGCTGGCACCGGGCGTGACGCTGGCGGAGATCGAAGCCCGCACGGAGGCCTCGTACACGGTCGCGTCGCATCTGGCGGCGCCGGTGGAAACCGGCGCCTGATCGGAAGATGACCGTAGCCGTTCGCACGGCTTCGGGGGTGGGGCAAAACATTGCCCGCCAAACTACACGGTTGATCCGCGAGCGCTTTCGCAGCAACCTTGGCCAGGGGATAGCAACCATGGCTTCCGACTGGCCATCCGACGAGCGTGGCTCGCCGAGATCGAACCTGGTTCGCCGGCGCACCCGTGACGGTGTCCTCGCCTCCGCCATCGCGCTGATCGCCGCCTCCGAGGCCCGCGGGCAATCCTCCACCAACGTGGCGACGGTGGCCGTCGACGCCTTCGGCGAGCGGGTCGGGTCGGAGCAGATCGGCCTCTACAGCGAACAGCAGGTGCGGGGCTTCAGCCTGCAGGAGTCCGGGAACTACCGCCTCGACGGCGCCTACTTCATCCGTTCGGCCAACATCGTCCCGCTGGCGTTGGACGGAACGACCATCCGCGTCGGCATCAACGCCCTGGGCGTCGACTTCCCCGCGCCCTCGGGCATCGTCGAATACCGGCTGGCCGCCGCCGCTCCCGGAATGTGGAACGAGGTCGAGGTCTCGTTGCGCGACTACGGCGGCAACGCCTTCCTCCTGCGCGGATCGGCGGCGACCGGCGACGGCGCGCTCGGCGCGGCCTATGGGGTCAACATCCAGAACGAGACCGGTTCCGACGGCCAGGAACGGCGCCCCCGTCACTACGCCTTCGTGCCCACGTGGCAGCCGAACGACAAATTCCGCCTGAGGGGGATGTTCTCGGCCGACCGGTTCTCCAGTCCAGGCGGGGGGTACGGCGTGGTCGCCAACGGGGCCGAGCTGCCGCCCACCCCTCCGCATCCCAGGAAGTTCTATCCTGACTGGGGTTTGACCAGCCAGTTGCAGCTGGCCGGCGGCGTGATCGCCCGTTACGCCCCCACCGAGCGGATCGCGCTGCAATCATCCTTCGTCGTGACCGACCTCGACAGGTGGCGGTCGGATTTCACCACCCTGAGCCTGGGCCCGGACGGCGCCGGCGTGGCGACCGTCACCCGCGGCCGGCCGGTTGGCGCGCGATCACTGGCGGCGGAAACCCGCCTGCATTGGCGGGTGACGGACACCCAACGCCTGTTCGGCACGGTGCGCTGGCGCCGGTCGCGCGCCGATTTCCGCCCGGGCGCCGTGGTCCCGCTTGGCTTCATCGATCAGGAGGTCGGCCTGACCGCGACGCCGGCGCCGGCGTCGCTCCCCGACGTTGCGCCGACCCTCGATGAAACCCGCCAGGTCACCGCCGGTCTCGGCTACGAGACCACCCTCCCCGGCTCGCTCTGGTTTCGCGGCGCCGTGCTGCGCACCCGTTACCAAAAGCAGGTCACGCCGCCCGGCCGACCGGCCCAGACCAACGTCGATTCACCCTGGCTCTACGATGCCGCAGCCACCTTCGCGCCCTCCGGCGCCCTCACCCTGTTCGCCACGACCGTGCGTGGCCTGGAGGAATCCGGCACCGCGCCCGGCAACGCCGCCAACGCCAACGAGGTCCTGCCCGCCGTCATCGCGACCCAGTACGAAGCGGGCTTCCGTTACCGAGTCTCCCCGACCGTCACCTTCATCAGCTCGCTGTTCGAGATCTCGAAGCCCACGCCGGGCATCGACAGCCAGAACGTCTATCGCCTGGTCGGCCAAGCGCGTCACCGCGGCGTGGAGTTCTCGCTCGTCGGCCGGCCAACCCCCTCGATCAACGTCCTGAGCGGACTCGTGCTGCTGGACCCCGCGCGCAAGGGAGAACTGATCGACCGAGGCGTTCTCATCGGCCGGGCCGCGGGGGTGTCGTCGGTCACGGGCCTGCTCAACGTCACCTATCAACTGTCCTTCCTTCCGGGCCTCTCGGTCGACGGCCAGCTCACCTACAACAGCAAGGCGCTGGTCAGCGCCCGGACGGGCCTCTATGCGCCGGGCTACGCCACCTTCGATCTGGGGGCCCGCTATGTGTTCAAGATCGCGGACGCCCCCACGACCTTGCGCGCGCGGATCGGCAACGCCTTCGACGCGGTGAATTGGAACGCCAACCGCAACGAGACCATCAACCGCCTCCAGCGCCGCGCTTTCCGCGTCTCCCTGACAACGAACTTCCAGTAGCGAACTAGCGACCAGCGGCCAGCACGGATGCGGTGCGCTGGAGCTGGCGCAGCCGATCGTGGAGCTCCTGGATCTGACCCTCGCTCCATTGGTCAAGCAGGGCCCGTTCCAGCGCCAAGGCCATCGGCGCCACGGTCTCGTACAGCGCCTTGCCGCCTTCGCTCAGGCTGAGGACGTGAGAACGGCCGTCTCGCCCGTTCGCCTGCCGCTCAAGCAGCGCCCGCCGGACCAATCCCTGGGAAGCGCGGCTGACCGTGACCTTGTCCATCACCGCGCGTCTGCCGATCTCGAGCGGCGTGAGGGGGCCGTGTTCGGCCAGGTTCGCCACGATCCGCCACTGCGGGATGGTGATGCCGAATTGGTCCTGGTAGGCCCGCGCCACCAGGCGGGACACCTCGTTGGCCGCGACCGACAGCCGGTAGGGCAGGTAATCGTCCAGCCGAAGCATCGCCTCGTCCTTCAGGGCTCGGATCCGGGCAGGCGGGCCTTCTGGAAGCCGGACCAGCAGCCGTCGTAGTCGGTTTGCAGCGTCGGGGCGCCCAGAGCGTAGGCCGTCGGCCGGATCACCCATCGCGACTCGAACATGAAGGCCAAGGTGTCGTCGTACTTCTCCGGCTTAAGCGCCGCCGCGACGGCGTGGTCGTAGGCGGATCGGTCCGGGCCATGGGCGCTCATGCCGTTGTGCAGGGAGGCCCCGCCGGGCGTGAAGCTCTCGACCTTGGCGTCATAGGCGCCGCGCACCAGCCCCATGAACTCGCTCATCACGTTGCGATGAAACCAGGGGGGCCGGAACGTATGCTCGGCCACCATCCAGCGGGCCGGGAAGATCACGAAATCGCAATTGGCCGTTCCCGGCTCTGGGCTGGGCGAGGTGAGCACCGTGTAGATCGACGGATCGGGATGATCGAAGCTCACGCTGCCCATGACGTTGAAGCGGGCCAGATCGTATTTGTAGGGGGTGTAGTTGCCGTGCCAGGCCACCACGTCCAGCGGCGAATGCGGGAGTTCTGTCGCCCATAGCCGTCCACAGAACTTCTGGACCAGCTGGACTGGACGCTCGACGTCCTCGAAGGCCGCCGCCGGGGCCAGGAAATCGCGCGGGTTGGCCAGGCCGTTCGAGCCGATGGGGCCGAGGTCCGGCAGCCGGAAGGCGGCGCCATAGTTCTCGCAGACATAGCCCGCGGCGGTGTCGGACAGCAGATCGACCCGGAAACGCACGCCGCGGGGAATCACCGCGATCTCTCCTGGTCCGATCCTCAGCACCCCCAGCTCGGTGAACAGGGAGAGCGCCCCGGCCTGGGGAACGATCAGCAGCTCGCCGTCGGCGTTGAAGAACACCCGGTCGGCCATCGACCGATTGGCGCGGTAGAGGTGGATGGCGAGCCCCGCGCCGAGGGAAGGATCGCCGGCGCCGCCGTAGGTGACCATCCCGTCCAGGAAGTCGGTGGGCCGATCCGGGATGGGAAGCGGATCCCAGCGGAGCCGGTTGGGCGAGATCGGGGCCTCGTCGAACGGCCCGCTGCGCAACAGTCCTGGAGCCACGGGCGCATAGGCCGGGTGAGTCGCGCTGGGCCGCAGCCGGTAGAGCCAGGCGCGCAGGTTGCTGGCCCGCGGGGCCGTGAAAGCCGTGCCGGAAAGCTGCTCGGCGTAGAGGCCGTGGGGCGTGCGCTGCGGCGAGTTTTGACCGACCGGCAGGGCCCCGGGGACCGCTTCGGTGGCGAACTGGTTTCCAAATCCGGACAGATAGGTTCCGTCCCCGTCGGCCGGGCGCGAGATCGCGGACGCCATGAGCGGTCCTCCAACCACAGGTTGGTATCAAATGTAACCAGAAGCCGGGGCTGTCAACAGTGGCGGCCCATAGGCGATCGGCCGCGGAGAAGCGACGCCTCGAAGGCTCTGCGGACCATCGGGAGAGAGGAGCCCCGGCCGAGGTGTGACGTCCTCGGGCCGGGGCGGTAGGTCTCGTGTCAGCGACTGGAGAGCCGACGCGCGTTGATCTGTCGGCGTGAAACGCCCAAGCGTGACACGAGCCGGTCACGCCTCAACTATGGCAGAGTAACACCTGCGGGCCTCAAGGCCAAATCGGCGAAAAACATGCGGACGGGCGCGGCCCCGGACGCTCTCCTCGTCAAGGGCCGCGCTCAGCCACCCACGGCGCGTTCTGGGCTCGTATCCCGCGCCATTTTTGACTGTCGCGCCGGGCTACCGGCGCTGTTTTGTCCGACCTCGCTTCTCCAGAAAGTCGAAGGTCACGGGATAGACGGCGCGAGTGGGGCCTATCCCTAGGTCCGGCGAAAATTTTTTAGAGCGCGGCCGAAATCGTCAGTCCCACGGTGATCGGCCGCTGGGGTGTCACCTGGCGGACCTGGTCCGGATTGAATGGATTTCCGAAGGCGAAGGTGTCGCTGAAGGCGTCCAGCGGATTGGCGACATAGGCCTGCGCGCCGAACCTGCCGTTGCTCAGTTCAGCCAGAAGTTTGGTGCGGGCGTAATCGCCCATCTGCGCCTGGGTGCTGTCGAACGTCACCCGCGAGCGGCCGACGTAGGTCGCCTGGGCCACGCTCCGGAACGTCCAGTCCCCGAACACCGGCCGCGCGTAGGTCAGCACGAACCCACCGGAAGCCTTGGGCGCCCCCGGCAGCCCCTTGACCAGGCGGTTGGTGAAGTCGGCGTTCACGCGGAGCGGCCGGGTCCAGGTGACGCGGCCGTTGACCTGGGCCGAAAGGCCGATATCCGAGCGCCACTGCAGCTCGGCCTCCAGGCCGGCAAGCTGCACATCCCCCGCGTTGGTGGTGTAGGGAATCCCCGAGGACCGGTACTGGTCGGTCTGGATGTTGCTCCATCGATCGTAGAAGGCCGCCGTATTCAGCAGCAGCCGTCCGTCCAGGGGCTCCAGCTTGGCGCCGACCTCCAGGTTGAGCAGCCGGTCCGGCGCAAAGGTCTCCCGCGGCGCCAGCAGCGGCGTAGCCCCCCCCGAATTGATCCCCCCGGCCCGGAACCCCTCCGACAGGACCGCATAGACCATGTCGCCGGACTCGAACCGCCGCTGCACCGAAAGCTTGGGCGAGAAGCCGGTGAAATCCACGGACCGGTCGAAGCTGCGTGAGGGATATTTCTCGGCGACGACGTCCGACCGGGTGTGCGACCGGATCGTGAACACCCGCCCTCCGGCCGCCACGGTCCAGTTGGGCGCGAACTCGTAGGAGAGTTCGCCATAGGCGGCCAGCTCCCGGATGTGGTCGCGGCGGTCGTCGCCATAGACCAGCACGTTCAGACCCGCGAACGGCACGTTCGCCAGAAACTCCGTCGGGGCGTGGACGCGCGTCTCTGAGGCGTAGGCGCCAGCGAGCCATTCCACCGGCCCCGCCCCGCGGGACGTCAGGACCAGGTCCTGCACGAGCAGCTTGGTGCGGCTCACCTCCGAATAGGCCGATGTGGTGGCGAAGTCCGTGTAGAGGTCCTGACGCGCGGTCGCGTCATAGATGCTCGCGTAGCGGTGGCGGACGAACCCGGTGGACGAGCTCAGTTCGGCCCAATCCCAGGACAGCCGCACGACGCCGCTCGCGAGCCGGATGTCGTTGGAATGGGGCTCGGGCACGCCGACGGTTCGCCTGAGGCCAAGCCCCGGCGTCGTGTAGTGGGTGTCGTCGGATCGCAGTTGCTGACCCGCCGCGGTGAGATCGATGGAGATGGCGTCGTTGGGACGCGCGCGGAACATCAGACGCGCGCCTTGGCGCCGGGTCCGGTCGACGTTGCTCCGGCCGTGCAGGATATCGTCCATATATCCGCCCTGCACCTCGCGGTACCCCGATACGCGCAGGCCCGCGACACCCCAGAGCGGGACGTTGAGGTATCCCTCCCCGGCATAGCTGTGCTCCCCACCCTGGGTGGTGGCGCCCGTGGCGCTCAGCTCGGTCGAATAGTCCTCGAGGTCGGGCCGGCGGGACACGATCCGGTAGATGCCGCTCAGGGATCCGGCGCCGTACAGCGCGCCCTGCGGCCCCCGGGCCACCTCGATCCGCTCGACGTCGACGAGCCGTAGATCGGGATCGGGGGCGTTGTAGTTGATCGGCAGGTCGTCGAGGTAGGTGACCACGATGGAGCGCGCCCGGCCGGTGTAGGCGCCGTCCGACAGTCCGCGGAGCAGCAGCTTGTTGCGCCCGGGGCCCAGGTTGGTGGCCTGGACGCCGGCGAACTGACCTGCCGCTTCGGCCGCGTCGTGGGCGCCGGCCTTGAGCAGGTCGCCGCGCGGCACGGCGGTGATCGCCACCGCCAGTTCGCGCGGATCGCGCACTCTCCGGGTCGCCGTGACCAGGACCTCACGGACCTCCACGGGAACCGATAGCCGTTCGGGTTCGGCGCGTTTGATCGCCGTGATCTCGATGGCGCCAGGGGCGATGACCCGGAATTCGCAGGGCGCGGCCTCCAGGAGCCGGCCCAGCGCCTCCTCCACGCTCATGCGGCCGGCCAGCACGCGCGACGAGCCTCCCGGGCACGAGGCCGCGCCGATCAGGGTGATATTGGCCTGCTGGGCGATATCGAGAAGGGCGTCGGAATAGCTCTGGGCCGCGACATTGAAGCGGATACGCGCCGGCGCGGCCTGTGCCGGCCCCACCACGCCATACGCCACCACGACACCCGTGACGGCGGCCGCCATTTCCCGACATGCGAGGATGGTCTGCTCCGCCCTACCCTACGGCGCTTACTTCTTAAGAAGCAGCAGCCCCCGTTCGGAAGGTACCGATCTTATAGGGAGCATCAAGCTAAGTCGCGCCACGACCGCCTGCTGATCGTCGAGCACGATGACGCCGGTGATCGGCATCTGACCGAGCGCGGCGTCGGCGATCTCGATCTGTTCGGCGTACTGGCGGTTCAGGTCCTCGACCACCTCCACCAGGGGCGCGCCCCTGTAGACGAGCCGGCCGGCGCGCCAGCTGAAGGCCTCCTGGGGATCGACCGCGGTGAGGGCCTCGCCCCCGGCGGCCGCGATCTCCAGCCTTTGGCCGGGGGTCAGCAGGAAGGTGCGGCCATTGGTCCCGGGGACCGGGCGGACCTGCACACGGCCGCTGGCCACGGTGACGGCGAGTTCGCCCCGCCGGCTGCGGACGTCGAATTGCGTGCCGACCACTTGCACCACACGGCTCGCCGCCGCGACGGTGAAAGGACGGTCCGCCTCATGAGCCACGTCGAAGATCGCCTCGCCCTCACTGAGCACGACCCGACGCCCAGTCCGGGACAGGCTGACGCTGAGCTTCGTCTCGGCGTTAAGGTCCAGGACCGAACCGTCCGCCAGCTTCAACCTCTGGCGCTCGCCTTTGCCGGTGGCGAACGTCATCACCGTCGGCTGATCAGGGCGAAGTCCCGGAAGAATGGCGACCGCAAGCCCCGCGGCGATGGCTAGGCCGCCGGCTCCGCCGCCGACCAGAAGGCGGCGTGTCGGACCGCGATCACGGCCCAGGCGGACAAGATCGGCGAGCACGCTTTCGCCGCCGGCCTCGAACTCATGCCAAAGACCGAGCAGTTGGCCATAGGCCTCGCGATTGGCGGTGACGGCGATCCAGGCGTCGAATTCCAGGCCGTCGGCCTCGGTGAGATCCTCGCGCTGCAGACGCGCGAGCCAGGCGCTGGCTTCGCCCGCCGCCCGTTCGTCGTCAAAGGTCGCGAGGTTGGTCATCGGATCGCCTGCGCGCACGACGCACCTCGCGCCGAACAGCCATAGAGACGGCGCCGGCGCCCTCCACCCCTAGGTCCGGATGCAAAAAGGCGCGATCTCATGAGCGAAGCCTCTGCGCCAGGTTGCGGATCGCGGCCTGGATGTGCTGCTCGACCATCTTCACCGAGACGCCCATCGCCCGCGCGGTCTCGGCCTGGCTGCGCCCTTCCAGCTTGTGCAACCGGAAGGCCCGGCCCATCTGCGGCGGCAAGGCGCCCACCGCCTCGGCGAGCAGCCTGGCCCGTTCCCTGCTGACCACCAGTTCGTCGGCGGCCGGCTCCAATGCGACCGGCTCACCCGCCCCGTGCCCGTGCAGGTCCGCCCGCCATTCGGCGTTGCGACGCGAGGCTCGCTGGCTGGAGCGGAGCTGGTCCACCATCAGGTTGGTCGCCATCCGGTAAAGCAAGGCGGTAGGCGCCTTGACCTCGGCGTTGGGCTCGAGGCTGGCGACTTTCAGGTACAGGTCCTGAGCCAGGTCTTCGGCGGTGGCCATGCACCGGGTGCGGGCGGCCAGGAAAAGCACCAGGGCCTCGCGCTTCTCGAAGAAGGCGCGGGTGAGCGGGCTATCCGGCGGCGGGCTTTCGGGCGGCGCGAACGGCGCCAATGCGTTTCCCCCAGGTCATCGCGGCGCCCGCGGCGCTCGCCAGTTTGTGACGGGCTGGTATAGGCGCTTCGCGAGGCCTTGTCGCGAGGGCTCCGGTCGCACCGGCCGTTGAGCTCAGTCCTCGCTGGCGCTTCCCGTGGCCAGGTCCCGAGCCAGGTTCAGCACCGCCCGTCGCAGCGGAGGGCGAAGCTTCTGGTAGATGCTGATCATCTCCTGGGCCCCAGGAGCGGTGGGCAGCGCCAGTTCCGCCGCCTCCTGAGCATCAACGTCGCCCAGGTCGCGCAATAGCTCAGCCGGCGGCAGGCCCAGAGCCCTGGCGATCTCGATGAGCTTGGAGGCCGATATCCGGTTCGCGCCACGCTCGTATTTCTGGATCTGCTGGAAGGTGATCCCCAGGCTTTCGGCCAGGACCGCCTGTGACATTCCCCGCGCTACGCGGGCTGCCCGCACTCGCGCGCCTACCAGTACATCCAAAGGATGCGGTGTCTTTGGCTCCAACCAGCTCTCCTCTCCCCCGGATGTGACCGACTTGGCGTGTCGGTGACAAGTAGAAAAAGAGAATAGTTGTCGCACTCATCAACCTACCGGCGGGCCGGCACAACTAATACGCGTAACTTAAACATACCTGATAGCCCTTCAATTCAGCAGGAGCTGCCAAAGGGTCTCAATAGACCACGACGGAGCGGATGCTCTCCCCCGCGTGCATAAGGTCGAAGGCCTCGTTGATCCGTTCCAGCGGCAGGGTGTGGGTGATCATCGGGTCGATCTCGATCTTCCCGTCCATGTACCAGTCCACGATGGTGGGGACCTCGGTCCGGCCCCGGACGCCGCCGAACGCCGTGCCCCGCCAAACGCGGCCGGTGACCAGCTGAAAGGGACGGGTGGAGATCTCGCGGCCGGCCTCGGCCACGCCGATGATGATGCTTTCGCCCCAGCCCCGGTGACAGGCCTCCAGCGCCTGCCGCATGACCTCCACGTTGCCGGTGCAGTCGAAGGTGTAGTCCGCGCCCCCGTCCGTCAGCTGGACCAGATGGGCGACAAGGTCCCCGTCCACCGTGCGGGGATTGACGAAGTGGGTCATGCCGAACCGGCGGCCCCAGGCTTCCCGGGCGGGATTGATGTCGACGCCGATGATCCGCGAGGCGCCCACCATCCGCAGGGCCTGGATGACATTGAGGCCGATGCCGCCCAGGCCGAAGACCACGGCGTTGGCGCCCGCCTCCACGCCGGCGGTGTTGATCACCGCGCCCACGCCGGTGCTGACCCCGCAGCCGATGTAGCAGGCCTTGTCGAACGGGGCGTCCTTGCGGATCTTCGCCAGCGCGATCTCCGGCAGCACAGTGTGGTTCGAAAACGTCGAGCAGCCCATGTAGTGGTGGACCTTCGCCCCCCGGTAGGAGAAGCGGCTGCTCCCGTCGGGCATCACGCCCTGGCCCTGGGTCGACCGGATCGCGGTGCACAGGTTGGTCTTGCGCGAGAGGCAGCTTTTGCACTGCCGGCACTCGGGCGTGTAGAGTGGGATCACATGGTCGCCGGGCGCCAGGCTGGTCACGCCCGGCCCGACCTCCAGCACTACCCCCGCCCCCTCGTGGCCGAGGATGGAGGGGAACAGCCCCTCGGAATCCAGGCCGTCCAAGGTGTAGGCGTCGGTGTGGCATATGCCCGTGGCGCGGATCTCCACCAGGACCTCGCCGGCGCGGGGACCTTCCAGATCCACCTCGACGATCTCCAGGGGCTTCTTCGCCTCGAAGGCGACGGCGGCTCGGGTCTTCATCGCAGTCTCCGGCTAGTCGGCGAACTTCGGGCGGCGTTTCTCGACCGCGGCCGTGACGCCTTCGTGGTGGTCGGCCGTATGGTGACTGATCGCCTGGGCCAAGGCGCTCATCTCCATCAGGTTGTCGAAGCTGGCGGTCTGCCCCTGGCGCAGGAGCTGCTTGCCGAGTCGAAGGGCGTGGGCGGGCATCTCGCAGACCTTCGCGGCCATCGCCAGGGCCTCGTCCATCAGCGCGTCCTCCGCGGTCACCTTGGAGACCAGCCCCCACTCGGCCGCCGTCGTGGCGTCGATCACATCGCCGGTGAACAGCAACTCGCAGGCGCGGCTCATGCCGATGGTTCGCGGCAGCAGCCAGGCCCCGCCGTCGCCGGGGATCAGGCCGATCTTCATGAAGGTCACGCCGAACCTGGCCGCCTCGGAGGCGATGCGCATGTCGCACATGCAGGCGATGTCGCAGCCCAGGCCGATGGCGGGCCCGTTCACCGCCGCGATGGCCGGAACCTCCAGCCCGTAGACCGCCCGGACCAGGCGTTGGATGTTGTTGCGATAGACTTCCCGCAGCTCGACCGCGTCGCCGGCGAAGGACCCCGATTTCGCGGCCATCGCCTTGATGTCCCCGCCGGCCGAGAAGGCCCGCCCCGCGCCCGTCAGGATCACGCACTTGATGTCGTAGTCGGCGTTCACCCGCGCGCAGGCGGCGTCCATGTCGTCGCCGTCGCCGGCCGCCCCCAGGGCGTTCAGGGCGTCCGGACGGTCGAGCGTGAGCACCGCCACGCGACCCTGCCGTTCGAACTTCACGAGGCTCATGAGCTGTCTCCGGCGACGATCCCGACGGCGTCAATGCGCCGGGAGCCGCGCGGTTAGCCAGTGGAATTTTCCCCCTGCCCGCCTTTGGGCGGACCACTCGCTAGACTTCGCTCCCTTTTGAGTTATCTCATTGCACGGTTGTCAATTCTAACGACAGCACAGGGGCCGCTCGGGCAGGAGCGCGCTGGGGAAGGGGAGAACTATTAGATCTCACGTGTGGGTGGCCTCCACGGCCGCCCTCTTGGCGTTCGGCGCTACATCGGCGTCGGCCCAGACCGGCGCTGAACTTGACGAAGTGGTCGTCACCGCCCGTAAGGTCGAAGAGAATCTGCAGGACGTTCCCGTCGCCGTCACGGCCGAAACCGGCGCCCGGTTGATCCAGCAGGGCATCGACGAACCCAGCGATCTGACCCGCATCGTCCCCAGTCTGGTCATCCCGCAATCCACCAACAATGTGGCGAACACGCTGCAGATCCGCATTCGCGGCCAGAACGCGCCGGACAACCTCCTCACCCTCAGCCAGCCGGTGGGCGTCTATGTCGACGGCGTCAACGTCCCCCACCCGGTGGGCGCCAACGGCGCCTTCTTCGACCTCGATCGGGTCGAGGTGCTGAAGGGCCCTCAGGGCACGCTCTACGGCCGCAACACCACCGGCGGCGCCATCAACATCATCACCCGGGGCGCCGACTTCGACGGCCTGCACGGCTTCGTCGCGGGCGACGTCACCAACTACCGCGGCGTCAAGCTGGGGGGCGCGGTCAACGTGCCCTTGGCGGACGACCTGCTGGCCCTGCGCCTCGCTTACCAGCAATGGACCCGCCGCGGGTACGGCCAGTCCCGGATCACCGGCCATCGCGCCGGCGGCGACCGCGACGACCGCACGTTCCGGCTATCGGTGAACTTCACCCCCTCCGACACCTTGACCGTGATCGGCAAGGTCGAGGTCGGCTCCGCGGACCGGGACGGCAACCTGCTGACCGTCCAGGCCCTGAACAGCGCCGCCACCCAGGCCATCGTCGTGGAGGCCAACGCCGTGGAAGGCGCCCCGAACGGCCTCAACCGGCTGTTGTCCTGCGTCGGGGGCGACATCTTCTCCACCTGCTCCGGCTCGGAAACCTTCGACAACGTCGACACCCGGCACGCGGCGCTGGACATCGGCTGGGACATCTCCGAGGGCGTCCGCCTGCGCTCGGTCACCGGCTACCACTGGTTCCGCCGCTTCGCCTGGTTTGACCTGGACGGCACGCCCTACCAGGCGGGGGAAAGCAGCGCCGGGATCGGCGGCTTCCAGCCTTATGTCGGCGTCGCGCGACCGCCCGCCACGGCCCGCCTGCCCAATGGGGCGGTCCCCTCCGCCGGACCCTACGCCTTCCCCTGGGAAATCCGCCCCGATCAGGAAGCCGGCCAATGGACCCAGGAGTTCAACCTCTCCGGCACGGCCATGCAGGATCGCCTCTCCTGGCTGCTCGGCGCCTTCTACAGCGACGAGAGCGGCGAGGGCGTGCAGATCTCCCTGCGCAATCCGGCGACCAACGTGCTCAGCGCCGCCCCCGGCCTCTACGCCCCCAGCCCCAACGCCTTCGAGGGCCTGGACGTCACCACCCGCACCTGGGCGGTGTTCACCCAGAACGACTTCGACATCACCGACATGGTCTCGGTCACCCTCGGCCTGCGCTACACCGAGGAAAAGCTTGGCCAGCTCAACGCCGGCTGGCGCTACAGCCAGAACTTCGAGTTCTCCAATACGGCGCTGAGCGGCGCGGGCCAGAACTACCAGTGCATCTATGGACCCAAGGCGGCCTCCGCGGCTGCGGACGCCTTCGGTCCGGCGCGCGGCGACGACTTCCAGGCCGACTACCGTGACTGCGCGGTGCGGCAGGACGAGAAATTCGACGGCACCTCCTACCTGGCCAGCCTCAACTTCCGGCCCACCGAGGACATCCTCGCCTACCTGAAGATCAGCCGCGGCTATCGCGGCGGGGCGCTGCAGCTTCGCGCGCCGGAGGTGCCGGCCGTGCGGCCAGAAACGGCCGACGATCTGGAAGCCGGCTTCAAGGGGACCTTCCTCGCCAACCGCCTGCGGGCCAACCTGGCCGCCTACCGCACCGACTACAAGAACGCCCAGTTCAGCTTCGTGGAGGTGCTGGGCAACGGCGTCCGCACCACCGTGCTGCGCAACGCCGCGGCGGTGAAGATGACCGGCTTCGAGGCCGAAAGCCGCCTGGTCGTCGCCGAGGGCCTCAGCCTTGGCGGGGCCCTCACCTACCTCGACGCCCGCTTCAAGACCTTCCCCAACGCCCCCTCGTCCATCGGGGCGGTGAACGCCGCCGGCGTCCGCATCGAGGTGCCGCAGTGGAGCTGGATGCTCACTGGACGCTACGAGACGGAGATGGCCGGGAACCAGCTCGGCCTGCAGGCCGACCTGTCGCACGCCGGCCGTATCCCCCTGACCGTGCTGAGCGCCGAGCCGGGTGTCGACGACGCCATCGAGCGCCGGATGCGCCAGCCCATCGACCTGCTCAACGCCCGGGTCGACTACACCTTCACCGATAGCGGCGTGACGCTGGGCCTGTTCGCCACCAACCTGCTCAACAAGCAGTACGCCCAGCACTCATCCTCGACGGGGGTCGGCATCAATCAGTCCGGAAACGGCGGGGTCTATGCGGCCATCGTCCGCGAGCCGCGGATCTGGGGCGCGAGCCTGCGGATGACGTTCGGGGGCGGCTAGGCGTCGTAGGCGCGCGGCGCGACCGCGACGTGGAAGCACCCCGAGTGCGACAGCACGATCCAGTCCCCGCAGTGGGCCACCACCGGCCCGTCGGGCGTACGTACCTGGACGGCCGTCGCCTCGGGCACCGCCTGGGCGTCGGGGCCCAGCCAGTCCCAGAGGACGGCCCAGCTCTTCCGGTCCTGCGGCGGCGGAACCCGAAGGGCCGCGCCATGGTCGAACGGTGGATGCAGACGAATGACTTGCATGGAACCCGGTATCGCTACGCCAACAACCGCCAGTCGGCGGTGCTTCGGTCACCAAGAGCTTAACCGGCCGGCGGTTCCTGCGGAGATGGGCCCGCGATGGCCTCCAGCTCCCGGATGCGCCGGGCGTAGAGGTCGCTGAGCGCCCCGCGCTCGCGGGCCGTCTCGCGGAGTTCTCGCCACTCGGCCTGGCCCCGGTCCACCGCCAGCGGATCGGCGCCGGCGGCCAGCGCCTTCACATAGGCGGCCTTCATCCGCCGCTCCTGGCTGGCCAGCGCCGGATTGGCGCAGACCAGCCGGTCGGCGACGTTCGCCTGGATACAGATCGGCGGCGCCTTCGGCGCGGGCCTGGCCCTGGGGCGCGGCTCGGCTCTGGCCAGGACCACGCGGGCAGGCTCGACCTTGGCCGGCGCGGTCACGCCGATCGTCGCGCGCATCAGGCTCCGGACCTCGGCAAGGCGTTGGTCGGCGCCCACGCCCGCCGGCAGGGCGGCCCGCAGGAGGGCCAGCCGCCGCGCCTCGGCCTTGCCGGGAATCTCTTCGCCCGGCGCGGCCCGGACCGACCCGGCGAACAGGTCGAAGGCCAGGCAGAAGTCGAGGATCCGGCCGTCGCCCTTCAGGGACTGCTCGCAGCTCTCGGAGAACCGCGCCAAGCCGTCGGCCCCGCTGCTGGCGTAGACCAGGGTGAACTGCTCATAGGCCCGCCGCACCTGCTCGGCGTCGGCTGCGAGCGGTGCGAGGGGTGTCGCGGGTGTCGCAACGGCCGCCGGTCGGGGCGTGGGCGTCACGGAGGCTGGTTCCTGAGCCGGCGCGCTGAGCCACCAGGCCAGGCCCGCGGACGCGGCGACGGCGGCCAGCGCCCCCAGGAGAACCGGGGTCCGAGAGGTCCGCGGCGGCGCGGCTGGCGCCTCGGCGTCCTGCCGCAAATCGTCCCACCAAACCTCAGCTTCGCCGGCCATTCTCCTCGAACACCGAAGCACGGCCTAGGTTGCACGGACCCCGCTCAGTTCGCCTCCAGGTCGAAAAACCTTCACAGGACACGCTGAAACATTTAATTAACAAAACCTTCACTGCGGACGGACGGCTGGCCGCGGACGCTACCTATCGGCGTAGCTAGGATAACGACATGTCGGAGTTGTCGGCCAAATCCCCCGATCCCATGGACATCGCCCTGGGCGCTGCCGTGCGCATCCGCCGCCGCACCATCGGCATGTCGCAAGAGGCCATGGCCGAACAGTGCGGCGTCAGCTTCCAGCAGATCCAGAAGTACGAGAACGGCGCCAACCGCATCTCCTTCTCCCGGCTGATGCAGATTTCCCGCGCCCTGCGCTGCCGGGTCACCGACCTGATGGATGTGTTCGACGGCCCGGACCGGGAGACCACCGAGGACCTCGACCTGCTCAGCCGCATGCGTACGCCCGGCGCGCTCGAACTGCTCGCCGCCTATCAGCAACTGGCGCCCGACGCCCGCTCCTCGCTGGTGAATTTCCTGCGCATCCTCACCACGCAGCAGGCCGCCCTGGCTCACGCCAAGCCGGACGCCGCCGCCCAGCTGGTCTAGCCCGCCAACGCCTTGTCGATCAGCGCCCGGGCCTCAGGCCCGGTCCAATCGACCTCGCCCGCCACCCGGCCGACCTCCAAGCCGTCCTTGCCGTAGACAATCGTGGTCGGCATCCCCGGCGCCGGGGGCGTCAGCTCGAAGGACATCCCCATGGTGGGATCCTGGTAGAATTTCAGCGGCGCGTTCTCGGCGATGAAGGTCTTGGCCTCCCCGGTCTTGTCGGGACCGTCGACGCTCAGGGCCAACACCTCAACCGGCTGGCCTTCGTAGGCCGCCGCCAGCTTGGCCAGGCTCGGCATCTCGATCTTGCAGGGCGCGCACCAGGTCGCCCACAGGTTCATCACCAGCACCTTGCCCTTGAAATCGGCCACCTTGACGTCCGCTCCGTCTGGGCCCTTGAAGGCGAAATCGGGCCCGCTGGTGGGCGTGGCGACGGGTGCGTACTTGCAGGCCCAGGTCTTGGCGGCCGGCGAGCCCGGCACGCAGGCCACCTGGGGCGCCTCGGCCGTCGGCGCCGCGGTCTTGTCGCCGAGCGAGCTGACGATGATATAGAGGCCCACGGCGACGCCTGTCAGGGCGAGCGCCGGGATCGCCCATTTCTCCAAACCGCCCTTGGGCGGCCTCGCTGCCGCCGGATCTTCACTCATATGAACGACACTCCCTCTGATCCGCCCCCCGAGCCCGCTCCGGCGGGTCAGGCCATGTGGGGCGGCCGGTTCACCGGCAAGCCGGCCGAGCTTATGCAGGCGATCAACGTCTCGATAGGCTTCGACCGTCGCCTGGCGGCCCAGGACCTTGCCGGGTCCCGGGCGCACGCGGCGATGTTGCTCAAGGCGGGCGTCATTTCAAGCGAGGACGAGGCGGCGATCCAGAAAGGCCTCGCCGCGATCGGCCAGGAGATCGAGGCCGGGACCTTCCCCTTCCGGGAGGAGTTCGAGGATATCCACATGAACGTCGAGGCCCGGCTGTCCGAGCTGATCGGTCCGGCCGCCGGGCGGCTGCACACCGCCCGCTCGCGCAACGACCAGGTGGCCGTGGACTTCCGCCTCTGGGTTCGCGACGCCGCCGACCGCACCATCGGCCAGCTCAAGGCCTTGCAGCGCGCCCTGCTCGCCAAGGCCGAGGCCCACGCCGCCACGGTCATGCCCGGCTTCACCCACCTGCAGCCCGCCCAGCCGGTGACCTTCGGCCACCACCTGATGGCCTATGTGGAGATGTTCGGCCGGGACGCCTCGAGGTTCGCCGACGCCCGCGCGCGGATGAACGAGAGCCCGCTGGGCGCGGCCGCCCTCGCCGGCTCGCCCTTCCCCATCGACCGGCACATGACCGCTGAGGCCTTGGGGTTCGAGCGGCCCACCGCCAACTCCCTCGACAGCGTCTCCGACCGCGACTTCGCCCTGGAGACCCTCGCCGCCGGGACGATCTGCGCCATCCACCTGTCGCGGCTCGCCGAGGAGATTGTCATCTGGATGACGCCGCAGTTCGGCTTCATCACCCTGTCGGACGCCTTCACCACCGGCTCCTCGATCATGCCGCAGAAGAAGAACCCCGACGCCGCGGAGCTGGTGCGGGCCAAAACCGGCCGGCTGCTCGCCAGCTTCACCCAGCTTTCCGTGGTGATGAAGGGTCTGCCCCTGACCTATTCGAAGGACATGCAGGAGGACAAGGTCCCCACCTTCGAGGCCTTCGACGCCCTGGAGCTGTCCCTGCT
>CANJRI010000042.1 GCA_947476555.1 Caulobacteraceae bacterium | reverse complement strand
GAAGGCGTTGATCGCCTTGGCGTGCTTGATGATCCCGCCGATGTACCAAAGGCACATCTGTGACAGGCCGGCGTACTTGTCGCCCGCGAACAGTGGCTTGCCGGCGCCCCAGATCGACTGGTGGACGTGCATGCCCGAGCCGTTGTCGGCGAACATCGGCTTAGCCATGAAGGTGGCGGTCTTGCCATAGGCGTGGGCCACGTTGTGGATCACGTACTTATAGAGCTGCAGCCGGTCGGCCATGATGACCATGGTGTCGAACTTCAGGCCGAGTTCGTGCTGGGCCGGCGCCACCTCGTGGTGGTGCTTTTCGGGCTTCATGCCGAGCTCGCCCATGACCGCCAGCATTTCGCCGCGCAGGTCCTGGCAGCTGTCGACCGGGTTCATCGGGAAGTAGCCGCCCTTGGGGCCCGGGCGGTGGCCCATGTTGCCCTCGGGATAGGCCTTGCCGGTGTTCACCGGAAGCTCGCTGGAGTCGTAGCTGTAGCCGGTGTTGTGCGGATCGGTGGACCAGCGCACGTCGTCGAAGATGAAGAACTCGGCCTCGGGGCCGAAATAGACGGTGTCGCCGATGCCGGAGGCCTTCACGAAGTTCAGCGCCGCCTTGGCGATCGAGCGCGGGTCACGGTTGTAGGGCGTGCCAGTGTCCGGGTTCACGACGTCGCACATCAGGGCCAGCGTGGTCTGCTGGTAGAAGGGGTCGATGATCGCGGTGTCGAGGTCCGGCCGCAGCTTCATGTCGGACTCGTTGATCGCCTTCCAGCCGGCGATCGAAGAGCCGTCGAACATCGTCCCGTCGGTGAGGAACTCGTCATCCACCAGGTCGATGTCGAAGGTGACGTGCTGCATCTTGCCGCGCACGTCGGTGAAGCGGACGTCGACGTATTTGACGTCCTTCTCCTTGATCATGTTCAGGATGTCTTTGGCTGAGGCCATTGCGATAGTCCCCTGTTGGTCTCGATGGTTGGTTAGATGGCTACGGTTCCGGTTTCGCCGGTGCGGATCCGCACGACGTCCAGGATTTCGGAGATGAAGATCTTGCCGTCACCGATCCGGCCCGTGCGGGCGGCGGCGGAGATGGCTTCAAGGGCGCGGGCCAGCTGGTCGTCAGCCACCACAACCTCGATCTTTATCTTCGGGAGGAAGTCCACGACGTACTCGGCTCCCCGGTAGAGTTCGGTCTGGCCCTTCTGGCGGCCGTATCCCTTGGCCTCGATCACCGTCATGCCCTGCACGCCGAGCTCTTGAAGAGCTTCCTTCACGTCGTCGAGCTTGAAAGGTTTGATGACGGCTTCGATTTTTTTCATGGACCTAAGGACTTTGACGCACCGCCCCCGGCGGCTGGGCGACGGAGCATGCGGCGGGCCGGGGCCACAAGCTTGAGCGCCGAACAACCCCGGCCCGGCGCCTTCTAAAGCGCCGAGAGCATAAAAAACAGGCGCCATGAGCGTAAAAAATGCTCACGCTCGAATTGGCCTTGTGAGGCGGCCTTCGGCGCCTAGGATCGCCGCTCCATCACCCTCGAAGGCCCGCCGGCCCGGGTGATTCCGCCTCAGTCGCGGTCGAGACGGGCCAATTCGCGCCATGATCGGTCCGGCTGTTCCACTGGCGCCGGCGGCGATGCTGAGTTTTGCGGCGCGTCCGCTGGAGCGAACTGTGACTCGTCCGATCCTCACCGTGGAGCAGATGACCGCCGCCGACCAAGCCGCGATCACGGCCGGGACGCCGGGGACCGTGCTGATGGAGCGCGCCGGGACCGCGGTGGCGGACGCGATCTGCGCCCGCTACCGGCCTCGGCCGACCGCCATCCTGTGCGGGCCGGGCAACAACGGCGGCGACGGCTATGTGGTCGCGCGACTGCTCAAGGCCAGGGGCTGGGATGTATGGGTGGAGCGCCTCGCGGCCCCCACCGCCGCGGACGCCAAGGCCGCCGCCGCCCGGTGGAGCGGCGAAACCATGCCGACGACCCGCTCGGGTCGGACCGCCGAATTGGTTGTCGACGCCCTCTTCGGCGCCGGCCTGACCCGGCCTTTGGAGGGCGAGGCGCTGCGGCTGGCGCGGGCGACCCAGCGGGCGCCGGTGGTGGCCATCGACGTTCCCAGCGGGCTTTGCGGCGACACCGGCCGACCGCTGGGGGAGGAGACCTTCCAGGCGGCGCTGACCGTGACCTTCCACGCCCGCAAGCCCGCCCACGCGCTGGAACCCGGAAAGGGGCTGTGCGGGGAGATCGTGGTCGCCGACATTGGCCTGGGCGAGAGTTTCTCCACGGTGGTGGAGAACGGCCCGGACCTCTGGCTCGCGCGCTTCCTCTGGCCGGACGCGGAGTCGCACAAGCACGCCCGCGGTCGCCTGATCGTGGTGGGTGGCGATGGCTGGAACAGCGGGGCGGGGCGGCTGGCGGCGCGAGGCGGGCTCAGGATCGGCGCCGGCCTGGTCACCCTCTATTCCCCGCCCGAAGCCCTGGCCGCCAACGCCGCGCATCTCGAGGCTGTGATGCTCAGGCCGTTCGAGACCGACCTGGAGCTGGAGCAGGCGGCCGGGCATGTGGACGCGGCGGTGATCGGCCCGGCGGCTGGGGTGAGTGAGACCACCCTGCTCAACGTCCTGGCCCTGGCGCGCACGGGGGCGGCGCTGGTGCTCGACGCCGACGCCATCACCGTCTTTCGGGAGGATCCGGAGGAACTTTTCTCGGTGCTCGACCGCGACGACGTCCTGACTCCGCACGTGGGAGAGTTCGAACGCCTGTTCCCCGGCCTCCTGAAGGCGGCGCCACATCGTATCGCCGCAGCTCGGCAAGCCGCTGAACGGGCCGGAGCGGTGGTTCTGCTGAAGGGACCGGACACCGTCGTGGCGGCGCCCGACGGCCGGGTGGCGGTGAACGTCAACGGCTCGCCATGGCTGGCGACCGCGGGCTCCGGGGACGTGCTGGCCGGTTATATAGGCGGCCTGGTTTCGCAGGGGATGGATAGCTTCGAGGCGGCCTGCGCCGCGGCCTGGATCCACGCCGAGGCGGCCGAGTTGCATGGGCCGGGGCTAATCTCCGAAGACCTGCCCGGCCTTACGCCAGGCGTCCTGCGGCGGCTTTACGAGGAGCGCTAGCTAGCGCTCCGGCGGATGGTCGGGCGCCGCCCACAGGACATGGGCGTTGATCCGCAGCC
Organism: Caulobacteraceae bacterium; assembly: GCA_947476555.1. Lineage (GTDB taxonomy): Bacteria > Pseudomonadota > Alphaproteobacteria > Caulobacterales > Caulobacteraceae > Phenylobacterium. The sequence goes on along the minus strand of CANJRI010000042.1, from coordinate 17,819 downwards.
GGACGATGGCTTCCAGGGCCGTGACGCGCTGGGAGGCCTCCGTCCGAGCGGCCTCGCCAGCTTGGCGCTCGGCGTATAGCAACTCGGCGAGCGACGACGCGCCGGCTTCATAGGCGATCCGTTGGCGACGGGCCGCGCTTCGGGCGCGCTCCAGGGCGCGGGTGGACGCCGACCAGACCTCGACGGCGCTCAATGTGGCGATACGGCCAGCGTCGGCGTTGGCGCGCGACGCCGCGGTCAGGCCAGCCAAGTCGGCCGCCGCCGCGCGGCTCTCGGCGAGGCGTTGGTCGGCGGCGGCCGAGCGCCGCGCCCCGCCGAACGGAATGGTCGCCACGACGCCGCCGCCCCACTCGTCGCGACTGCGCTCACTGAAAACCCGGACGCCGAGACTGGGATCGGCGAAGCGGTCCTTGCGGGCCCTTTCGGCGAGCACGCCCTGGCGCGCCGCCTCCGCCGCGGCGGCCGCGACCTCGTGATCGCGTTCGACGGCCAGGTCGCGCAGGCGCATGGCCTCCTGGGGAGCCAAAACCGGCGTCGGGAGCGTCGCGGGCAGGGCGGGAGCCGGCACGCCCGGATAGAGGGCGGCAAGCCGTCCCAAGGCGACCTCAGCGCGGCCGCGATCATCGGCGAGGTCCGCGCGGGCGATTTCCAGCGCCATCGTCGTCTGGTCTGCTTCGAGCGCGGATGCGTCCTTCAGCTCCACGCGGCGACGGACGGCGGCGACCTCCCGCTCATGGCCGGCGACGGTCTCGGCCTGCACAGCCGCCTCGGTGCTGGCTGCGACCCAGTCGTACCAATGCTCGGCGAACTCCAGGGCCGCCTCGTGACGTGCTTCATCCCGACTGAACTCCGCCACCTCGATCGCCAAGGCGCCGGCCCGGCGGTCGAGGGCGGCCTTGCCGGGCAGCCTGACGCCGCGCTGAACAGTAGCGTCGAACTCGTCGAAACGTCCTTCCAGTCGCACCTCGCGGCGATTGTAGCCGCCGCTCAGTTCGAACTCGTGCGGGCCGGCGGCGAGGCCCCGCGCCTGAGCCTCGGCGGCGCGGATCCTGGCGTTCGCCGCTATCACCTTGGGGTGGGCGGCCAAGGTCGCTTCGACCATTTCCAGTGGCGGGAGGAGGTCCTGGGCGCCGGCGGCCGGAGCGAGGCCGAGAGCCACGAGCGAAGCGCCAGCGATCAGCAGGGATTTCACGCGCGGGCCTCCTCGGGGGCTTCGCCGAAGCGCTCGAACAACATGGGCAGCAGAACCAGGGTCAGGAGGGTGGAGGTGATCAGCCCGCCGATCACCACGATCGCCAGGGGCCGCTGGATCTCCGAGCCGGGGCCGGTGGCGAACAACAGCGGAATCAGGCCGAAGCCGGTGATGGTGGCGGTCATCAATACGGGCCGCAGTCGCCGCTCGGCGCCACGCCGCACGGCCTCGGCCATCGCCAGGCCTTCCTCGCGCAATTGGCGCAGATAGGAGACCAGCACCAGGCCGTTGAGCACGGCGATCCCGAGGAGGGCGATGAAGCCCACCGAGGCCGGCACGGACAGATACTCGCCGGCGAGGAACAGCGCGACCACCCCGCCGACCATGGCGAAGGGGATGTTCAACAGGATCAACGCCGAGGCCCGCAAGGAGCGGAGCGTGCCGCAAAGCACGAGGAAGATCAGCATGATGGCGGCCGGAACGACGATGGCTAGCCGCGCGGCAGCCCTCTGCTGATTCTCGAACTGGCCGCCCCAGACCAAGTGATAGCCCGGCGGCATCGGCACGGCCTTGGTCACCGCGGCCTGGGCGTCCTCCACATAGCCCACGAGGTCGCGGCCGCCGACGAAGGCCTGCACCAGGGCGAAGCGCGAGCCGTTCTCGTGGTCGATCTTCACCGGCCCCTCGACCTGTCGGACCTGGGCGATGTCGCTTACCCGCGCCAGGCCGCCATCGGGGGTGTGGAATTGGAAATCGGCGAAAGCCGCGGCGTCGCCGCGCACCTCCTCGCCGCCGCGGATCACTACCGGCACCCGGCGCAGGCCGTCGGCCACCACGCCGGCGCGCATGCCTTCGATCTGCATGCGCAGCCCATCCTGGTACTCGTCGATGCCGAGGCCGGCCTGCCCGGCGGCCAGGCGATCAATATCGAGCTGGAGGTAATCGACCTTGTCGTTGGCCACTGTCAGCACTTCGGTGGCGCCCGGCACGTCGGAGAGCACCGTCTCGATCCGTCCGGCGAGCTGGGCAAGCGTGGCGAGGTCGGGTCCGAAGATCTTCACCGCCAGATCCCCGCGGCTGCCGGTCAGCATCTCCGAGACGCGCATCTCGATCGGCTGGGTGAAGCTGGCGTCGATGCCCGGGACAGCCGCGGCCACCTTGCGGACCTCGCCGACCAGCCATTCCTTGTCGCCCTTGCGCCAGTCCTTGCGGGCTTTCAGGGTCACGAAGGCGTCGGTCTCGTTCAGGCCCATGGGATCGAGGCCAAGCTCGTCGGTGCCGACGCGAGAATAGACCCCGGTCACCTCCGGCACGGCTTGCAGAATGGCGCGCTGCACCCCCACATCGCCCGCGATACTGCGGTTCAGTCCCACGGAGGGGAGCTTGCTGTACTGCATGACAATCGAGCCCTCATCCATGGTCGGCATGAAGGTCTTGCCGGTGAAGGCGTAGGCGCCCACCGCGGCCACCAGAGACGCGCCGGCCAGGCCGTAGACCAGCTTCTGGCGCGCGAAAGCCGCAGTCAGCAGCCGTGCGTAAGCGGGCTGGAGGCGGCGCATGAGCCAGGAGTCCCCGTGATGGGCCTCCTTCAGGCCGAGCGAGGCGAGCACCGGCACCAGCAGCAGCGCGATCAGCAGGGAAGCGATGAGAGCGATGATCACCGTGATCGCCACGGGCGCGAACATCTTGCCCTCGAGCCCCTCCAGCGACACCAGGGGCAGGAACACCAGGGCGATGATCAAGATGCCGGCCGAGACCGGAACCGCCACTTCCGATGCGGCGACCAGGACACGATTGACTTTGGAGGAACTGGCGTGGGCCGGGTCGTTCATCCGATCCACCACGTTCTCGACCACGACGACAGCGCCGTCGACGAGCATCCCGATGGCGATAGCCAATCCGCCGAGGCTCATCAGATTGGCGCTCAACCCGAACATCCGCATGACCAGGAAGGTGATCAGCGCCGACATCGGCAAGGTCACCGCCACGATCACGGCGGCGCGCAGGTTTCCCAGGAAAAGCAGCAACAGGATCACCACCAGGACGGTGGCCTCCAGGAGCGCCTTCTCCACCGTGCCCACAGCGCGCGTGATGAGGTCCGAACGATCGTAGAAGACGTTGATCTTCACGCCTGGCGGCAGCGGCAGGGCGTCCAGGCGCGCGCGCACCCCGTCGACAATCTCACCGGCGTCGGCGCCGCGAAGGCCGATCACCAGACCCTGGACCGCCTCTCCGGTTCCGTTCGCGGTGACCGCGCCATAGCGGGTCAGGCTGCCGGTCCCCACTGTGGCCACATCGCCGAGGCGCAATACGCCGCCGTCGCCGGTGCGGATCACGATGGACTCGAGGTCGGCTGGCTCGCGCACCGCGCCCACCGCCCGGACGATCAGCGCCTCTTCACCCTGCGCAAGGCGGCCGGCGCCGTCATTGCGGTTGTTGGCCTCGATCGCCCGGCGCAGGTCGTCGACGCTCACCCGAGCGGCGGCCAGGGCCGCCGTGTCGGGGCGCACCTCATAGGTTTCCACATGGCCGCCGAGTGCGTTGAGGTCAGCGACGCCAGGGACTGTGCGGAGCGCAGGGCGGATCGTCCAGTCCAGGAGCCGCCGCTTCTCGGCGAGGCTTGCGGGCCCCTCGAGGGTGAACATGAACATGTCCGAGAGTGGGGTGGAAATCGGCGCGAGCCCGCCCTCCACGGAGGCGGGGAGGTCGCCCTCCACCGACGCTAGTCGTTCGGCGACCTGGCTGCGGGCCCAATAGATGTCGGTCCCGTCCTCGAAGTCGATGGTGATGTCGGCGATGGCGTACTTGGCGATGGATCGCAGGATGGCCTGGCCGGGGATTCCCAGCATCTCGGTCTCGATTGGCGCCACCACGCGGGATTCGACCTCCTCCGGCGTCATGCCGGGGGCCTTGAGGATCACCTTGACCTGTGTGGCGGCGATGTTCGGGTAGGCGTCGACCGGCAGGGTGGCGAAGGCCCAGGCCCCGAGGCCCGCCAAAAGCAGCGTCACGGCCAGCACCACGATCCGCGCGCCGAGCGCCTGTTCGATCAGCTTGCGAAGCATGGCGCTACGAGGCCGCCATCGACTTGAGTTCGCTGACCCCAGTCACCGCCACGCGCGCGCCGGCCGGCAAGCCAGTGAAGGTCGTGCGGCCCGCGGCCGAGCCCAGCACGCGCACGGGCCGCGCCAGGTAGCCCTGGGGCGTCTGCTGGAACACCACCGTTCCCGAGCCCAGTCTTACAACGGCGGTGGAAGGGGCGCTGACCGCCCCGGTTGGAGGATCTGACAGCACGACCATGGAGACCGTTCGCCCGGACACCAGGGCGGGGCCACCTTCGATCGAGGCACGAAGCCGGGCTGAGCGCGTGGAGGGGTCCACGGTGGACCCCATCGCCAGCACGCGCCCCTCGGTCGTCCCCACCCGCACCCGCATACCTGGCCGCAGGACCCCGATCAGCCGCGCCGGGGCCTGGGCCTCGATGTGAGTGGGTCCGGGCGCGTCGATGACGAACGGCGCCGTGGTCTCGTCGACGGCGGCTCCAGCCGTAGCCTGAGCCTGAACCACCCGGCCGGCGATTGGCGCGGTGAGGGTATAGAGACCGCCACCGGAATCGGCGTTGGCCAGTTGCAGGAGTCGGCTTTTCTCGCTGACCTCGACTTCGGCTTCGCGCAGGGCGGCGGCCGACTCCTCGGCGCGGGCGCCGGCGATGACGCCTTCGCGCGCCAGCAGGTCGGTTCGGCCGGCGGCCTGCTTGGCCACGCCGAGGCGCGCGCGGGCGCGGGCCAGGTCAGCGCGCAGGCTGAGCACCTCACGACTATGAACCACCGCGAGACGTTGCCCGCGAACCACGGTTTGGCCTTCGATCACCAGGCTCTGCCGCACGACCCCCGCAAACGGAGCCGTGACCGCCACGCGACCTTGGGGTCTGGGGGTCACCATCCCCGGAAGTGTCGCCAGCGGCACCGCGGCGGCGACTTCGACCACCGCGACCGTCAGACCGATTCGGCGCGCCTGAGTGGCGTCGACGGAGATCGGCGCAGCCACAGCCGGGGGCGCGGACAGGGCCAGGAACACGGCGAGAAGGGATGGCGCGGCTCGCTTCATGCTGGAGCCGTGGCAGGTGAAGCTGCAACGAAGCTGACAAACGGCGTTCTCGGTCGAAAATACCTTGAGCTGAGCAGACGCCGCGTCAATTGAGGGGGATGCGACTTTGCCTGATCGAGGACGATGAAGAGCTCGCCCGGCGTCTGGCCGAGGGGTTGGGGGCCGCCGGATTCGTCGTCGAGCACGCTTACGACGCCGAAACCGCTCTGGCTTGGCCGGAACCCGAGAGCTTCTCCGCGCTGATCGTCGACCTCGGACTGCCGGGGGTGGGAGGGTTGGACCTCGTCGCCCAATGGCGGCTGCGCCGGCTTTCCACCCCAATCCTGGTGCTCACCGCCCGCGATGGCTGGCAGGAGAAGGTCGCGGGGCTGAATGCCGGCGCCGATGACTTCGTGGTCAAACCTGCTCGAACCGAGGAGATCGTCGCGCGGCTGCACGCGCTGTTCCGACGGACCTCCGGTCAGCGCGGCCCGCACCTGCAGGCCGGCGACGTAAGCCTCGACCCCGCGGCCCGCGCGGCCTGGCTGGCCGGGGGCGAGCCGCTGAACCTGACCCAGATCGAATTCCGGCTGCTGCTGTTCTTCCTGCACCGGGCCGGCCGGATCGTCTCGCAGCGCGAACTCCTCGACCACCTCTATCCGCTCTCGCGGGAGCGGGACCAGAACACCGTGGAGGTCCACGTCGCCCGCCTGAGGCGCAAGATCGGCCACGCGGCCATCACCACGGTGCGTGGTCTGGGCTACCGGTTCGAGCGATGAGGCCGCCCTACGACAGCCTGCGCTTTCGACTCATCGCCGTGGCGGTGGTCGGGGCGGCCGTCAGCCTGGTACTCGCCGGGTTGGTCATCGCCGGCATATTCCGCGAGCGACTGGTCGACCAGTTCCGTCAGGACCTGCAGGTGCACCTCACCGAGCTGTCCTCAATCGCTCAGGTGGATGGCGATGGGCACCCGATGCTCCGCCAGCCGCTCCCCGACCCCCGCTTCCAGGCCTTTGGATCCAACTACTGGCAGATCGAACGGGAAGGCCATCCCACCGTGCGGTCGCCTTCACTCGCCGAGCGGAGCCTCTCGGGTGCCTTCGCCACGGGCCCTGAACCGCGCAACGGAGAGTCGGACGGGCCCCGCGGCCGGGTCCTCGAGTACGGTCGCACGCTCAGCCTCCCGGATGGTGGCCCGCCCTTGCGCCTGTCGCTCGGGAGCGAGCTGTCGGTGCTGGCGGGGCTGTTGTCGAGTTCAAACCAGATGGTGACCCGGGCGCTCCTCGTGCTGGGGTTGGTACTGGTCGGCGGCGGCGCCGCGCAGATCTTCTACGGCCTGCGTCCACTGGATCGACTGGGCCAGGCGATCGCGGAGATGCGGGGCGGCGGACAGGCCCCTAATCCCGAAACATTCCCGAGCGAAATCCGGCCGCTGATCCACGACCTGGGCTCGCTGCTCCACGCGAACGCCGAGATCGTGCAGCGCGCGCGGGTAGAGGCCGGCAACCTGGCGCACGGCCTGCGAACGCCGCTGGCGATCGTGATGGACGAGGCTGATCGCCTGGCGCGCACCGGGCGCCAGGAATCTTCCGACAGCTTGCTGGAACAGTGCGCGCGGATGCAAAAGCAGATCGACTATCACATGGCCAGGTCCCGCGCGGCGGGGGCGCTGCGCACGCCCGGACTGACGACGTCGGTGAAATCCGCGATCGAGCCGATCCTCAGCGCGATGCAGCGGTTGCACGGGTCACGTGGCGTGGTCTTTCAACCGGACCGGGACAGCGATCTGGCCCTTGCCTGCGACCCCCAGGATTTCGCGGAGATCGCGTCCGCCCTGCTGGACAATGCAGGCAAGTGGGCCAGGTCCACCGTGCGGATTTCCTGGAGCCCTTCCGGCGAGAACGCGCTGATCGCTATCGACGACGATGGGCCAGGCCTTCCGCCCACACTCCGTGAACGCGCCTTCGCGATCGGCGAAAGACTCGACGAGACCGTCGCCGGCTCCGGCCTGGGCCTTGCGATAGCTCGCGACCTCGCCCGGCTCTATGGCGGGTCGGTCGGACTCTCGGACGCCGTCGGCGGGGCGGGGCTCCGAGCCACCATCACCCTGCCAATGCTAGATGCTCGCTAGACCCTGGGCCAGGTGACCGCCGTGCGGGCCAGGAGGTCGGCCCCCATCCGGGAGAGCAGGGCGCTGGCCAGCACGTCGAGCGGGGCGCCTTCGGAATAGTCACCCGGGCCCGAGAGGTGTGCGCGTCCGTCCTTGCGAAGGCTCAAGGCCGCGCTCTCGCTCGCCGGATCGCCGGGCTCATAGACCGCCACCGCGTGACCGCCGTGATCGGTCACGACCCGCATCACCGGGATGTCGGTGAAGCCGTCACCGAAATAGGCGATGCGGTCGAACGGGACCGGCCGGTCGGCTGGGACCTGCACGCGGTTGATCTCGGAGTTGTCCCACTCGTCCAGCGTCCATTTGTTGATGCGGAACAGGTACTGGGTCTTGGAGGTGTAGTTGATGGCCAGGGCGGCGCCGATGGCGTCGTGATCGGCGTCGAACATGAAGGCCGAGGCGTAGATCCGCTCGAACCAGCCGGCGATCGGCGAGCCCTCGATGAGTTCCCGGTTACCCGAGGAGATGATGACGTGGCGCAGGTCCAGGCCGAGCGCGGCGGCGCGCGCGTTCTGGCGAGGGAACCAGTCCTCGACCCCCGGAAACAGCCGCAAGGTCGCGCCGCGCCGACGCCAGCTCTCCAGGCTCAGCTCCAGGCCGCGTTCCCGCGCCTTGGCGAGCATCAGGTGCATGTAGGCGAGGATCTCGTCGCCCCGCTGGGCTTGCGCCAGCACCCGAACCTCGTCCCAGAAGGCGGCCCGATCCATTCCCAGTTCATCGGGGATGAAGGCGTGGTTCTGCATGTGGCCGGGCGCGAGGGTCCCGTCGAAGTCGTAGGCGAAGACGGCGAGGGGACGGGTTGTGTCCATGACGCCTCAGTATCTCGCCTGGGACGATCGTGGAATGCCGCGCCGGATCGAACCCGACGCTTCGACGTTAGGGCGGCCATGGAAACGCAGGACACCTTGACCGACCTGGTCGCGCAACTCCGCAAGGCCGTCATCCGCACCGAACTGAAGCGTGGCTCTGGCCCGCGGCGTCAGGTCCGCGCGCGACGCAAGAGCGTGTCCGCCAGTAAGGCCACGGCCGCCAAGGCCAGCGGCAGCAGGAAGAACGCCAGCCTGTAGCCCAGGAAGGCCGCCGCGAGCGGGGCCCGGTCGACGCCGCTGAGCAGGGCCGAAACCGACCCTTCGAACACACCGACGCCGCCCGGGACGTGGCTGAGCAGGCCCAGCACCACGGAGGGGGCGTAGGCGCCCACAAAACTGACGAAGGTGACCGACCCGGCCGGCAGCAGCACCCAGACGATTCCCGCCGCGGTGGCGTTGTCGATGGCCCCGAGGCCGATCTGGGCCAGGGCGACCTTCACCGACGGCAGCTTGGCCTGATGGCCGAACGCCCGCAGGGGGCGTTTCGGTGTCGCGCACAGACCGACGTAAGCCACCACGCCCCCAACCAGTAGCAGGCCCATGCCATCGGCCACCGGCTTGGCGATGCTGGTGGCGACGGTGATCTCGCTCCCCCGCGCCACGAGCAGGCTGACGCCGGCAAGGAAGGACAGGCCGACGCCGAAGGAGACGCCATGAAACAGGGTCGTCGCCGCCACCTGCCTCAGGCCGACCTTGTGACGGGCGTAATAGCGGGCCCGCACGGCTCCGGAGACCAGGAGATTGGCGCCGAGCGAATGGGCGATGGCGTTGGCGATGAAAGAGCCCGCCAAGGCGGAACGCAGCCGAAGCCTCGCGCCAGCCCAATTCAGCCCCATCCACTCCGAGAGGCCCATCAGCAGGAAGCTCGCGGCGGAGAGGGCCAGGGCCGCCAGGACGGTTTCCGGGCCCCACGCCCGCATCGCGGCGCCGACTTCAGCGAGGCGGATGTCGTGGAATTCCCGCCAAAGGACGTAGACCGCCGCGGCGAGCAGCAGGAACGGCAGGACGTGCAGCGCCCAGCGGCGCGCGAAGGAGGGTTGCTGGGTTTCCGGCAGAGCGGCGGCCAGTTCGGCCTCAAGGTCCTCGTCCATACCGTTGCCGGGCGGTTCGGCGGGAGGGGATTTGACCACGCGTGAAGCTTCTCTTGAGTCGGGCGCCACCGTCGTCCGATTGATCCCACGAATGGGAACCGAACGCCAAGGCGCAGGTTCTTCGAAGGGAGCATTGCCCAAAGCGACGGAGACCAACCATGGCTCGGGAAACCTGGCGAGACCGCGACCCCACCCTGGAGCCCCGCGAACGGGAGGACTTCGGCCAGGCCGACTATTCCACCGACTATGGCTACGACCCGCGCTCGCGCTCTGGATATCGCCAGTTCGGACCCACGCAGCGAGGGCTGGAAGGCCACGACTACATCTCGCGCAGTTACGACCCGAACTTCCGGCGAAGCTTCGCCGAGCCCGAACGGCCCGTTGAAGGCGACCGCAGGCGTGGCTCTTCCGACCGGGTGTTGTGGGCGGTGATCGTCGAGCGACTGGAAGATGAGCGGCGCCTCGACCTGAGCGACGTGGAGGTCAGCGTCCACGAGGCGGAGGTGTTCTTGAGCGGCACCGTGCGCCACAAGGCGGACAAGCGGCGGATCGAAGACGTGGCGGACATCGACGGCGTCCGCAATGTGCAGAACAACCTGCGCGTCCGGGAGCGGAGTGGCTGGAGCTTCCGCTAGCCGCGTCGCAGGCGACTCCGGAAACGCTCGACCACGGCCGGGACCATCGCGGCGGCGACCCCGCCTACATCGGCCACCCAATTGTCCTGCAAGACGGCCGGCCGGCCGCCCACCAGGATCCGGGAGCCTTCCAGTAGGGCTGCGAAGAGCATGAACCCGATGAAGAGGCGCACCACCGGCGCGCGCGGAAGGGCCGCCAGCGCCAGAAGCGCGGCGACGTAGAACGCCGCGAAATGCTGCAGGTAAGGCGACTGGACGAAATCCGGCACCACAGGCGGTGGAAGGAATATGGCGCCGACGATCGCGGCTATGGCCGCCAGGAAGGCCAGGCGCACGGCCACCGCCAGGGGCGAGGTGCGCCGCAGGGGTGGATTTCCGAGGATGGGCTGATCGTCAGTCATTGGCGCTCGTACAGGGTGGCGGGAACCCCAACGGTCCGCTCACCCGTTCTGAACGCATGAGCAAGCCACTTGTCGTCACCATTCCCCACGAACTTGGCCGGGCCGAGGCCCGGCGGCGACTGGATGAGGGGATCGGCGGCCTTGTCGCCCAACTCGGGGCGGTGGGGCAGGCCGACCACGCCTGGGACGGCGACGTCCTGCGCTTCTCCGTTCGGGCGATGGGCCAGGTGATTTCCGGCCTTATCGACGTGGCCGACCGCGAAGTCCGCCTCGAGGTCGTCCTGCCGGCCTTCCTGGCGATGATCGCCAACAAGGTCCGGGGCAAGATCCAGAAACAGGGCCAGATCCTGCTCGAGCACAGACCGAAGGGTTGAGCGGAACCCCAGGCGAAGCTCGGAATTTTCAACTTGGCCATGCTCGAACGCTACGACATCAAACCCGAACACGGCGGTTGGACCGTCATCGACGTCTGGACCGGCGAGCCCGTCGTCCTGGCCTGCTCAGTCCAGGTCGCGCTGGACCTGGCCGACGCCGAGGTGGTTCTGGCGGTGCTTAACGACCACGCGCGACGCGGCAACCGCACGGTCCTGCAGTAGCGGGCAACCCGAACCGGGTCCTGGGGGTTTGACTCCCGAACACTCAAGGTGAGGAGCGTCGGACATGGGCCACAAACATACCGAGGAAGAAGCCAAGCGGGCGTTCACGCACGGCTCCAGCGGCGCCACCGCTGACCTGGCCTCCGACAAGGACGGCGCCATCGAAGAACATCGCCATATCGACGCCCCGGCGTCGCGGCGGGTGAAGCCCCTCGCCGAAGGCGAGAAGCCGGACCATATGGCTACCCGGGAAGCCGATGCGGAAGACCGTCAGGAGGCCTTGCTGGACGAGGCCATCGAGGAAACCTTCCCCGGATCGGACCCGATCAGCCCCAAGCACATCACTTGAGCGCTTCGTAGGCTTCCTGGGCTTCCATCCAGGCCCGCTCGGCCGCCTCCAGGGCGGCGTGCGCTTCGCCGCGCGCCCGACCTAGCTGGGCGGCCTTGGCGGGGTCGGCCACGAACGCATCCGGCGCGGTGAGCTGGCGATCGATCTCGGCCAGCCGTTCGCTGGCCCTGGCCAGCGCCGCCTCGGCCGCCTCGGCGCGCCGCCGGGCCGACCCTGTGGGCACCTTGCCTTTCGGCGGCGAGGGCGGCGGCGGCGGCGCCTCGACCTGGCCCTGGCTTGGCGCCTTGCCGGCCTTGCGGGCCCGTTCAAGCACGAACTCGGCGTAGTTCTCCATGTCCCCGTCGAAGGGCGCGATGGTGCCGTCGGCGGCCAACCAAAGCCGGTCGGCGACCAGCTCCATGAGCGAGCGGTCGTGGGTGATCAGGATCACGGCTCCCTCGTAGTCGTTGAGCGCGTCCAGCAGGGCCCGGCGGCTGTCGATGTCGAGGTGGTTGGTGGGCTCGTCGAGGATCAGCAGGTGGGGGGCTTCCATGGCCACCAGATTCAGGAGCAGCCGCGCCCGCTCGCCGCCAGACAGGTTGGCGACCGTGGTTTCCACCTTGTCGAAGCCGAGACCGAACTGCGCGAGCTTCGAGCGGCGCCTGGCCTCGCTCTCGTGGGGTAGCGCCCGCCGGATGATGGTCAGCGGGGTGTCCTCGGGGTCCATCGCCTCGATCTGGTGCTGGTGGAACCAGCCGACCTTCAGGCGCTGGCTGCGGACGAAGGTCCCGGACTCCGGCTTCAGCGCACCGGCCGCCAGCTTGGCGAAGGTGGATTTGCCGGCCCCGTTCACCCCCAGGAGACCGATCCGGTCGTCGAGGTCGAGCCGCAGATCCATCCGCTTCAGGATCGGCGGGCCGCCGTAGCCCGCCGTCACACCCTCCAGGCGCAGCAGCGGCGGGGGGAGGGGGCGTTCGGGTGATGGCAGGTGGAAGGGGGCGACGTGCTCCTCCACCACCGCGGAGATCGGCGGCAGCTTGGCGATCATCTTCAGGCGGGACTGAGCCTGGGTGGCCTTGGAGGCCTTGGCCCGGAAGCGGTCGACGAAAGATTGCAGATGCGCCCGACGGGCCTCGATCTTGGCCCGGCTGGCCTCCTGCAGGCGAAGTTTCTCGGAAAGCTGGTGCTCGAAGGAGTTGTAGCCCCCGGCGTAGAGCGAGAGCTGGCCATCCTTCAGGTGCAGGATGTGGTCGACCGAGTTGTTCAGCAGCTCCCGGTCGTGGCTGATGACCATGGCGCTGTTGGGGTATTTCCGCAGCCGGGCCTCAAGCCAGAGGGCGCCCTCCAGGTCCAGGTAGTTGGTGGGCTCGTCGAGCAGCAGAAGGTCGGGCTCTGCGAACAGGGCGGCGGCGAGGGCCACCCGCATGCGCCAACCGCCGGAGAATTCGGCCATCGGCCGCGTGAGGTCGGCCTGGGAGAAGCCTAGCCCCGCCAGGATCTCGGCGGCGCGCGATGGCGCGCGGTCGGCGTCGATGGCGCTCAGCCGGGCGTAGATATCGCCCATGTCCTCGGGCTCGGCGGTCTCCAACCGATCCAGCAGGCTGGCGCGCTCCACGTCGGCCGCCAGGACGGTGTCGATCAGCGGCACCGGGGTCGCCGGATGTTCCTGATCCACGGTGCCGATGCGGGCGGCCTTGGGCAGGACGATTTCGCCCGACCCGGGGATCAGTTGCCCGAGGATCAGCTTGAAGAGCGTGGACTTGCCCACGCCATTGCGGCCGACTAGGCCAACCTTGGCGTCCTTGGGGAGGGTCACGCCAGCCTGGTCGAAGAAGCGTCGACCCCAGGCGTCGAAGACAAGATCGTTGATTTGGAGCATGGGGGCCGGGCCCTAGCAGAGGTTGCGGGCCCCGTCAGCCGCTTCCCATCTTGGCGGCGGGCGGCGTTTCGGCTATGCACCCCGCCACTTCGCTGGGCAGGAGCCCTGCGGACCTCCCGATCTTTTCAAGAAAAAGAGCCTATGACCGAACACACCTTCTCGATCATCAAACCTGACGCCACGCGGCGGAACCTGACCGGCAAGGTCAATGCGGTGATCGAGGACGCCGGCCTGCGCATCGTCGCCCAGCGCCGGATCAAGATGAGCCGGGCTCAGGCCGAGAAGTTCTACGAAGTGCACAGCGAGCGCCCGTTCTTCGGCGAACTGGTGGATTTCATGACCTCCGCCCCCGTGGTGGTGCAGGTGCTGGAAGGCGACAACGCCGTGGCCCGTTACCGTGAAGTGATGGGCGCCACCAACCCCGCCCAGGCGGCGGACGGCACGATCCGCAAGCTGTTCGCCGAAAGCGTCGGCGAGAATTCCGTCCATGGCTCCGACAGCCTGGAGAACGCACAGCTCGAGATCGCTCAGTTCTTTTCGGCCGACGACATCGTCGGGTGATTTTCGGCAACAACTCCGCGCCAGCGGGGTTCTTGCCTCAGACAAAAAGAGACAGTCGACCAACGCATGATGAGAGATTCCAAGATCGGGGGCTTCTCCGAGCGCCTGACCAACCAGGCTGAGGCCCGCAAGGCGCTCCTGGAGAAGTTCAAGCCGAAGCCCCACGTCGTGGCGCCGGTGCTGGAGACGACGGCCGAGCGCAAGGCGCGCGAACTTGAGGAGGTGCGGGCCCGCCGCGTCGCCGACAAGGAGGCCGCTCGCGTCGCCAAGGAAAACGCCGAGGCGGCGGCTCGCCTAGCCGCTGAGAACAACGAGGAGCTTCAGCTCCAGTTGAAGCGCGATGACCGCAAGGCTCGAAAGTCCGCAGCCAAGGCCGAGGCCCGCGCCAAGCGGGAAGCCAAGTCGGCGATGCGCCGGGGCTAGGCCTAGTCTGTCACGCCGCCGGTCACCCGGCGGGACATTTCCCCATAGTAGCCCTGGATAAGGAGTTCGACGGGTTCCCCGCGCTCCTCCGCCTCGAAGGCGAGGTCCTTGGCCATCTGCACGGCGGCCGAGCGGGAGAGATCTCCGGCCACGGGCTCGCCGTCACGGAAGACCGTCCAGTCGCCCTGTTTCAGCGTTACCGCGTATTGGACCATTCCTGCCCAGCCCTGTGATTTCCAAAGCTTGAGCGTAAAAGATCGAGGAAGGTTCCCGCCGCGGGTAAACGATCGGCTTGAAGGCCTTCGGGCGCGAGCCGCCTTGCGAACCGGCGATGGGCGCGCGATATCGGATGCCGAGGCGGGCGTCGGCCCGCAAGATTCCCGGAAGGAAGTTCTCCGCAATGCGTGACCCGGTCACCACCGCCCTGGGCCTCGTGCCGATGGTCGTCGAGCAGACGAGCCGGGGCGAGCGCGCCTATGACATCTTCTCGCGCCTGTTGAAGGACCGGATCGTGTTCCTCGCCGGCCCGGTCGAGGATGGCATGGCCAGCCTGATCTGCGCCCAGCTCCTGCACCTGGAGGCGGAGAACCCGAAGAAAGAGATCCAGATGTACATCAACTCCCCGGGTGGAGTGGTGACCTCGGGTCTGGCGATCTACGACACCATGCAATACATCCGCTCGCCGGTGATCACCCTTTGCCTGGGCATGGCGGCCTCAATGGGCTCGTTCCTGCTTATGGCCGGCGAGAAGGGCAGCCGCGTCGCGCTCCCGAACTCGCGGATCATGGTTCACCAGCCCTCGGGCGGCTTCTCCGGCAAGGCCTCGGACATCCAGCGGCACGCCGAGGACATCATCAAGACCAAGCGGCGGCTGAACGAGATCTACGCCAAGCACACCGGCCAGTCCGTCGAGACGGTGGAGGAGACGCTGGACCGCGACTACTTCATGACCGCCGACGAAGCTAAGGACTGGGGCATCGTCGACCACGTGTGGGAAAAGCGCGAAGCCGACGCCTGATCCTTGCGCGTCGAGGTTCGCCCCATGCGGATCTTCTACGCTCTGGCCGGCGACTTCACCGCCGGCGGTCAACTCAACACACTGGATCACGTCCTGGCCTTGCGCGCCTGGGGTCAGGATGCGCGGCTGCTGATCTTACCGCCGCCCGGCCGGCGGGAGGCTTTCGTTCCGACCTTTCCGCCCGGGATCGATGCGCCGCCATGGCAGTTGGGAGCGGAGGGCGTTGGGGCGACCGACGTTGTCGTTGTCGGCGAGATGTTCGGCGCCGGGGCGCTGGCGCTGCAAGGCGTCCCGGCCCGGAAGGTCCTGCATAACCAGAACCCCTACTATTCGTTCGAGGCGTTCCGCGATATTGCGGCAATGAAGTCATGGGGTTGCGAGAGAATTCTCTGCGCATCCGGCTTTGTGGCCAACTTCCTGCGCCAGGCCGGATGGGACGGACCGGTATCGGTCGTGCGGCCGTTCGTCGATCCGGTGTTCGAGGATGATGTCGCCGTTCCCCGGCAGGCGGCCGTGGCCTTCATGCCGCGTAAGCGTCGGCGCGACGCCAAGCTCATCCATGGTCTGGCGCTGTCCCGCCGGCCCGCCCTGGCGCCCATCCCATGGGTCGCGCTTGACGGAGTCGCCCGCGCCGAATGCGCCCGTGTGTTCCAGAGGGCGGCGGTGTTCCTGAGCCTCAGCTATCAGGAAGGGCTTGGCCTCCCGCCGCTGGAGGCCATGGCCTGCGGCGCCCTGGTGGTCGGCTTCCACGGTGGCGGCGGCCAGGAGTACGCGACGCCGGCGAACGGCGACTGGTTCGGAGACCACGACGTGACCGCGGTCGCCGACGCCCTCATAGCGCGGATCGAGGCGTTTCAGGCCGGAGAGCGTTTCGAGGCGCGCATCGCGGCTGGCCAGGCCACCGCCGTCACCTTCAGCCGGCCCGCCTTCGACTCGCAACTTCGGGCCGCCTGGGCGGAGATTCTGGCTTAGGGCCTGCCGGTGAACACGCGAAAGTGAGGCTGCTCAGCCATGGCCAGCATCTCGGTGTCGCCGCTGGTGTCGCCGTAGGCCGCCAGCAAGCGCATGTCCGGGCCGAAGGCGGTTTTTAGCCGGACCACCTTTTCAGGCCCGCGGCTGTTCAGACCTTCGAACTCGCCCGTCACGCGATCCTCGGCGTCATAGGTCAGGATCGTACCGATCACCCCGTGTCCGCCGAGGGCCTTGGCGAACGGTGCGACCACCACTTCGGGCGAGGCGGTGACGATGTAGAGGCCCACGTCCTGGCCCTGCCAGGCCTTGAAGGCCTTCACGGCGTCCGGGCGCATCAGGCGCGCGAGGTTTTCCTCGGCGAAACGCTTGGCGTCGGCTTCCAGCTGGGTCCGGGGAATCCCCTGGAGAAAGTGCTTCACGGCGTCGATCTTGATCCGCCCCCGATCGCGGTGAATGAACACATAGGCAAGCCCCGCCGGAATGAGTCTCAGCAGGCCCGTCCACCAGCGGAGGGGCCCGGCCCGCCACTTCAGGAACGCCGAGAAGCTGTCCTCGATCGTCATGGTGCCATCGAAGTCGAAAGCCACGATGGCGCGGCCGGATTGGGGGGAGCGCACTTGTGCCATTTCGAGCCTATTCCCACTTATCAAACTGAGGCGCCCAGCTCGCGGGCGCCGCGCCGCCTTTTGTCGCTCCGGCGAGCGAGCCCTTGTGATCCGGGTCCGGATCGGGGAATGTCAAGACTTGGACAACCAGCGGCCCGTATTCTGCATTGTAGGGCGGAGCGTACCCTGGGGGCGACCCGGCCAGACCATCGGCCAGAGTCGTTGGAAGAGTGAGATGAGACCATGACCAAGGCCGCTAGCGGAGATTCAAAGAGCACATTGTATTGCTCTTTCTGCGGCAAGAGCCAGCACGAGGTCCGCAAGCTTATCGCGGGCCCGACCGTGTTCATCTGTGATGAATGCGTCGAACTCTGCATGGACATCATCCGCGAAGAGCACAAGATATCCTTCGTCAAATCTAAGGACGGCGTTCCGACGCCCAAGGAAATCCGCGAAGTGCTCGACGATTACGTAATCGGGCAGGACCACGCCAAGAAAGTCCTCTCGGTCGCGGTCCACAATCACTACAAGCGCCTGAACCACGCGACGAAGAACAACGACGTCGAGCTGGGCAAGGCCAACATCCTGCTCATCGGTCCGACCGGCACCGGCAAGACCCTGCTGGCCCAGACCTTGGCCCGAATCATCGACGTGCCGTTCACCGTGGCCGACGCCACGACCCTCACCGAAGCCGGTTATGTGGGCGAGGATGTCGAGAACATCATCCTGAAGCTGCTGCAGTCGGCCGACTACAACGTCGAGCGGGCCCAGCGCGGCATCGTCTACATCGATGAAGTCGATAAGATCAGCCGCAAGTCGGACAACCCCTCGATCACCCGCGACGTGTCGGGCGAGGGCGTGCAGCATGCGCTGCTGAAGATCATGGAAGGAACCGTCGCCTCCGTGCCGCCGCAGGGCGGCCGCAAGCATCCGCAGCAGGAATTCCTGCAGGTCGACACCACCAACATCCTGTTCATCTGCGGCGGCGCCTTC
>CANJRI010000041.1 GCA_947476555.1 Caulobacteraceae bacterium | reverse complement strand
CCTCCCCCGTCTCGACGGGGGAGGGGGACCACGAAGTGGTGGAGGGGGCGTTGCCGGCGCACGGCCCCAACGCCCCCTCCGTCGCGTTCGCGACACCTCCCCCGTTCACGGGGGAGGTTGATCTCAAGCCATCCACGTATAAGGCCGCGGGTGCGGCCGGCCCTTGGCCAGGTAGATCACGCCCACCACGCAGCGCACCCCGTACCAGAGGGCCAGCAGGCAGAAGATCGCGATCCCGGCCATCAGGATCGGGATGCCCACCAGGATGATCGACAGCACGCCGCCCACGACGCACAGGCCCGTGGCGATCAGGCACCAGGCGAAGAACATCCAGGCGGTGCGGATCAGGAAGTCGTAGTGGCTGCGGGCCACCTCGTCGGCGCCGCCCCGCTGGGCGTAGGCCACGAACACCCCGGCCAGGGTGGTCAGGCCCGCCGTGGCGAAGCCGAGGAAATAGAGCGCATAGGACACCGCCGGCAGGGTGCGGTCCTGGCTGTCGGAAACCACGACGGGATCGTTCATGACCCCATCATGCCTCCTCTACCGCTCCAGCACCACCTCGACGCCGGCCCCCACCGCGTGCGGCTCCAGGGCCAGGGGCTTTTCCACCCGCACCCGCGCCCGGCTGACCCGCGGGTCCTCCAGGCACAGCCGCGCCAGCCGGTGCGCGAAGGTCTCCACCAGGTTGATGTGGCCGGCCTCGGCCACCCTCTGCGCGGCCTTCAGCACGGCCTCGTAGTCGAAGGTGTCGGCCAGCCGGTCGGTCTCGGCGGTCGGTACGTCCAGCTCCACCTCCACCACCAGCGGCTGGGCCCGACCGATCTCGTGCCGGTGCACGCCGATGTTGGCCTGCACCTTCAGGCCGGTGACGAAGACCTTGCTGGCGGTGAGTCTCACGAAAGGTGCTGGCCCGAATCCACGGCGATCATCTGACCGGTCACGGCCTTGGCGTCGATCAGATAGGCGAGCGCAGCCCCGATCTCGCCCGGCGCCACCGGCCGCCGGAGCAGGGTGGCCTCGGCCTCCGCCTCGAAGGCGGCCTCGTCCTGGTGGGTGGAGGCCAGCGTGGGCCCCGGCCCGATGCCGTTCACCCGGATACGCGGCGCCAGCGCCCGGGCCAGCATCCGCGTGGCGTCCCACAGCGCCGCCTTGGAGAGGGTGTAGGAGAAGAAGTCCGCACCGGGGTCCAGCACTCGCTGGTCGAGGACGTTGACGATCAGGCCCTCGCGGTCCTTCGGCAGCCGCCGGGCGAACACCTGGGCCAGCACCAGGGGCGCGCGCAGGTTGGTCTCCATGTGCAGGTCCCAGGACGCGCGGTTCATGTCGTGGAATGCATCCGGCTCGAACACCGAGGCGGAATTGACCAGCAGGGTCACGGGTCCAAGCTCGGCCTCCGCCTCGCCCACTAGGGCGACGGTGGCGGCTTCCTGGCGCAGGTCGCAGGACAGGATCACCGCCTTGCGGCCCCGCCGGCGGGCCTCGGCCGCGGCGGCCTCGGCCGCCTCGTCCACGGCGCGCACATGGATGGCGACGTCGAACCCCGCCTCGGCGGCGCTCGCCGCCAGCACCCGGCCGATCCGCCGGGCGCCGCCGGTGATCAGCGCGGCGCCGCGGCTCGCCATTCTAGAGCCCGCCCTGGCCGGTTTGAATCAAACCGGACGGGATAAGCGGGCTCGTCGCTTGTCTGCTGGAGCGCATCCTGATCGCCTCCGGGTGGGGCATCCTCGGCGGGATGCGCTCTAGTCGAGCCTGCCGAACTCGAACCAGTTCAGGGCGCCGATGACGATGATGAAGATGCCGATCGCGTAGATCCCGATCACGGGCGGTCTCCGAGGCTTTGAATAAGGGTCGCCCGGCTTTACCGACGCCGCTCCCGCGCCGCAAGGGCGAACCCCGCCCCGCGCCACGCGTTGAGCGCCCATGCAGCACGATAGAGACCGCGCTCACCGCGCCTGGCGCCGAGCCGCCGAGATCCGCCGGGTCTCCGACGGCCTTGTCCGGGTCGGTCCCCTGGGGATCGGGATCGATGGGGTCCTGGCCTGGATTCCCATCGTCGGCACGGTCTATTCCCTGGGCGCCGGTGGGCTGCTGATCCGCGAGGCGATGGCAGCCGGCGCCTCCCAGGCGGTGATCACCCGCATGCTCGCTTGGCTCGGCATCGACACCCTGTCCTCGGGCGTGCCGGTGGTCGGCTGGGCGGTGGACACCTTCTTCCGCGGCCACGCCATGGCCGCCCGCGCCCTGATGCGCGACATCGAGCGCCGCCACGGTCGGCCTCCGGAGCCCGACGTTATCGAGGTCGTCGCTTCGGCTTCCCGCAGCTAGGGTGCGGTCCTCACTCCAGGAGGACCCCCATGATCCGCAAAGCCAACGCAGTCTGGAACGGCGGCGGTCGCGACGGCTCCGGCCGCATGACCACCGGTTCCGGCGCGCTTGCCGACAAGCCCTATGGCTTCAAGACCCGCTTCGAGGATGAGCCGGGGACCAATCCGGAAGAGCTGATCGCCGCCGCCCACGCCGGCTGCTTCTCCATGGCGCTGGCCTTCGCCCTCCAGGCGGCCGGCGTCACCGCCGAGGAGATACGCACCGAGGCCGCCGTCACCCTCGAGCCCGAGACCGAGGGCCGCTCGGGTTTCCGGATCAGCCGTTCGGCCCTGACGCTCCGCGCCAGGATCCCCGGCCTCGACGACGCGAAGTTCCAAGAGATCGCCAAGGGCGCCAAGGAAGGCTGCCCGGTCTCCAAGGTCCTCAACGCCGAGATCACCCTGGACGCGGCGCTGGAGGCGTAAGCCGCCTAGGCCACCGCCAGCAGCATGTTCACCGCCCCGATCAGCTTGCCGCCCCGCCCGAAGATCGGGGTCGGCAGGGGGATGAAGCTCACCCGCGTTCCGTCCGGGCGCTCGGCCGTGGCGGCGACGCCTCGCACCGCGGCGCGGGTCTTGATGGTCTCGGCCATCGGACAGGCCTCGTGCGGCAGGGGCTCGCCATCACGGGTGTAGAGCTTCCAGCTCACGCACCAGCGGTCCTTGCCCGCCTGCGGCGCGCGGCCGGCGAAGTCCTCGCAGGCGGGGTTGGCGAACACCACCAGGCCCTTGTCGTCGGTGACGTAGAGCGGCTGCGGCACAGCGTCGAGAACGCTGCGCAGGCCATAGTCCTTGCGGGCCAATACGGCCGCCGCGCAACTGAGGGCGACGTCAGGAATGGCGGCGATGGTGTCTGTCATTTTTAAACCCCGAGTAGCCCCAACGTCGAAATTCGACATTAGTTCCCGCCAGGCGACATAAGCCCGAAGTGGAACAAAAGCGGAACATTAATGACGGAACCGTGCCGGGGGTGTCACGTTTCAGGGCTTGAGCGTAGTTCGGCTGAACGACATAAGCCCCGCTGGTCGCGCCCCTTCTGAGGGCGCCCGGTGGCGTCGTTTGGCCGCCGTTCAGGAACAATCGGCGATCCTGTCGATTGTTGGCGACCAGAGAGCAAGGAGGTCGAGGCGTCGGGATATGTCGGAACTGGCTCATAGTCCGATATCGAAACCTGCCGTTCTCGTGGTCGAGGATGAGGGCGAGGTCTGCTCGCTGATCGCGGACATGCTCGAGGCCGAGGGCTTCCAGCCCCATTGCGTGAATTCGGATCAGGAGGCTTTCGAAGCCCTTCGTCACCAGCGGCCTTACGGCTGCATGATCGTCGATGTGAACCTGGGCGTTGGCGCCACCGGATACGACGTGGCCCGCTTCGCCCGCACCATCGATCCGGCGCTGCCGGTGATCTTCGTTTCCGGCCAGACCACCGCCGAATCCCTCCGGGCCAACGGCGTCCCCGGCTCGCTTTTCGTCCCCAAGCCGTTCAGCGCCGCCGACCTGTTGGACCAGGTCTACCGGCTGCTGGGCGACAACGACGACTGACCGGGTCGTCCCGCATCCCGGAGGTCACGCCTCCGCCCCCCTGCTTTTTCCGATCAGCCTGCTAAGGTGGGTGGATCATGGACCCGGTTATCCTCACCGTCGTGGGCCTGTTGCTCACCACCGGCGCACCTATCCCGGTCACCGGCCGGGTGACCCTTGGCGGGCCTGCCGGATCCTCCATCACCATAACCGCGGGGACCGCCGTCTGCACCGGGCCGATCACCGCGGGGGTGACCCTGCTGGCCTGTGACGACGGCCGGCAGGCGGCTCTCCTGATTCGCATTCGGGGGTCCAAGGGCACCGCCGACGGGACCCTGGGCGGCGAACTCCCCCTGCATCTCACCGTCGGATAGGCCAGGCAGGCTTTGGGCTAGCCCTGCGCCCGCCGCCGGCGCTGCGCGGCCATCAGCACCGCCGCCCCGACGACCGCGGAGGTCACCGACCCCAGCACCACCCCGGCCCGCGCCTGGGGCGTCAGCACCGGATCGCCCGCGAACGCCAACTCGCCGATGTAGAGGCTCATGGTGAAGCCCACCCCGCAGAGCACCGAGACGCCGTAGAGCTCCAGCCATCCCGCCCCGGTGGGCCGCCTGGCCCACTTCAATCCGATGGCCAGGGCCGCCGCCCCGAACACGCCCAGCTGCTTGCCCAGGAACAGGCCCGCCGCCACGCCCAGGCTCACCGGCCCCAGCACGTCCGGGGTCCCCGCGCCCACCGCCTGGAAGCCGGCGGCGGTGAGGGCGAACAGCGGCAGGATCAGGAAGGCGACGTAGGGATGCAGGGCGTGCATGGTCTCCTGTAACATTCCCGGCGCCCCCGGCTTGCGCGCCTCCAGCGGCACGCAGAACGCCAGCGCCACCCCGGCCAGCGAGGTGTTGATGCCGCTCTTCAGGGTGAAGCCCCAGAGCAGGAGCCCCCCCACCGCCCAGAACACATAGGGCGCCGTCCGCCAGCGCCCCATCGCCGCCATCACCGCCAGGGTGGCCGCGGCGCCGGCCAGCATCACCGGCCTCAGGCCCTCGGCGAACAGCACGGCGATCAGCGCCACCGCGATCAGGTCGTCGACGATGGCCAGGGTGAGCAGGAACACGCGCAGCGGCGGCGGCAGGCGCGGCGCCGCCACGGCCAGGATCGCCAGGGCGAAGGCGATGTCGGTGGCGGTGGGGATCGGCCAGCCGCCCGCGCCCGGGCCCCCGCGGTTCACCGCTAGATAGACCAGCGCCGGCGCGACCACCCCGCCGACGGTGGCC
This sequence comes from Caulobacteraceae bacterium, assembly GCA_947476555.1. Classification (GTDB taxonomy): domain Bacteria; phylum Pseudomonadota; class Alphaproteobacteria; order Caulobacterales; family Caulobacteraceae; genus Phenylobacterium. The sequence continues at coordinate 18,275 of CANJRI010000041.1, read as the reverse complement.
AGCAACGGCAGCGCCAGGCGTCGCGGATTGGCCAGTTCGCCGCGCAGCAGCTCGTGCTTGATCTCCAGCCCCACCACGAAGAAGAACACCGGCATCAGGGCGGTCTTCACCCATTCGCCCACCGAATAGGTTGCCTCGAACGGCCCGAACCGCACGGGCACGACCTGGCCGATGAACGTCTCGTACGACCCCGCGAAGGGGGAGTTGGCCCAGACGATCGCCACCAGGGCGGCCAGGGCCAGCAGCAGGCCCGATCCGGTCTCGGTCTTCAGGAAGGCCAGGGTCGAGCGCGTGGACATGGGCGTACCTACCAAGCGCGGCCGGTCGGGGGAACGGCTGTGGACGCGTCCGCGTTAGCGTCACCATGAACAGCATCATCTATATCGTGGGCCTGGTGGTCGTCGTGCTGGCGGTCCTGGGCTTCTTCGGCCTGCGCTAGACGTAAGGCCTGGCGCGGCCTAATCGCCGCCCATGCCCGTCTCGCGCGCCTACCGGCCCGACCCGCAATTCCCCAAGCTAGGTCCCGAGTTCGGCGACCCGGTGGAGGCTGCGCGCTTCCCCAAGACCCTGCTGCGGTTCCGTAACGACCGCGCGGCCGCGACGGTCGGCCTGGAAACCCTCACCGACGCCGAGTGGCTGGGCCACTTCGGCCGCTTCGAGCCGCTCCCCGGCAACGTCGATCCGCCACTGGCCCAGCGCTACCACGGCCACCAGTTCCGGGTTTACAACCCCGACCTCGGCGACGGCCGGGGCTTCCTCTTCGCCCAGCTCCGCGAGGCGCAAACCGGCCGCCTCCTCGATCTCGGCACCAAGGGCTCCGGCCAGACCCCCTGGTCGCGCACCGCCGACGGCCGCCTGACGCTGAAGGGCGGGGTCCGCGAGGTGCTGGCCACCGCCATGCTGGAGGCCCTCGGCGTCCCCACCTCCCGCAGCTTCTCCCTGATCGAGACCGGCGAGCCCCTGGAGCGGGGCGACGAGCCCAGTCCCACCCGGTCATCGGTGCTGGTGCGCCTGTCCCACAGCCACATCCGCTTCGGCAGCTTCCAGCGGCACGCCTTCCACAACGCCCCCGACCGCATCGCCGCCCTGACCGGCCACGTGATCGCAAACTACTATCCGGAGCTGACCGGCGCGGCCGATCCCGGCGCCGCCCTCCTGGCGGCCGTGGTCCAGCGCGCCGCCCGCCTCACCGCCCGCTGGATGGCCGCCGGCTTCGTCCACGGGGTGCTGAACACCGACAACATGAACGTCACGGGGGAGAGCTTCGACTACGGCCCCTATCGGTTCCTGCCGTGGTCCGACCCCAATTTCACCGCCGCCTATTTCGACCACAGCGGCCTCTACGCTTTCGGCCGCCAGCCGGAGACGGTGTTCTGGAACCTGCAGCAGCTGGCCGCCTGCCTGAACCTGACCAGCGAAAGCGATCCCCTGGTCGAGGCCCTCAACCTGTTCGGTCCCGCCTACCGGCGTGAGCTGGCCGCCGCCCTCCTCGCCCGCCTCGGCCTCTCCTCCCAGGGTCCGGACGCCGACATCGCCTTGGCCCAGGCGGTCTTCAAGGCGCTGGCCGCCGGCGGCCAGGCGCTGCGATGGGAGCCCTTCTTCTTCGACTGGTTCTGCGGCTCGCCGGACCGCGCCCTCGCCGGCCCTCGCGCCGCGATCTACGCCCACGAGGGCGTCGCCGACTTCCGCGCCCAGGTCGCGGCCTTCACGGCGGACCGGCCCGAACGCCTTGCCGCGCCCTACTTCACCCGACCCGAGCCCGAAGAGTTGCTCTACGACCAGATCGAAGACCTCTGGGGGGCGATCGCCGAGTCCGACGACTGGGCGCCCTTCCACGCCAAGCTCGCCGCGATCGAGGACGCGCGGGTGGCCTATGGGCTTATGGACCCTCCCGCCTAGGAGAGGCTCTCCTTCCGCCCCGCCCATTGCGCCAGCACGACCCCGGCCAGCAACACCACCGCGCCCAAGCCTTGCAGTGGGGTGATGTGTTCACCGAACAGCACCCAGCCCAGGCCCGCGGCCACCACCGGTTGGATCAGCATCACGACCGAGGCGGTGGCGGTCGGCAGGCGGCCCAGCGACCAGGCGACCGCGCCCTGGCCGGTGGCGTGCATCACCCCCAGCCCGACGCAGGCCGCCCAGCCCGCCCAGGTGGCCGGGGTGAAATCCTCGCCGAGCAACAGGGCCGCCAGCGCCATCAGCGGCGCGCCCAGCAGCGTCGCCCACAGCATCACCCGGCCGGTGCTCTCGGTCTTGCGGGCCTGGGCCGTGGCCAGGACATAGAGGCCGTACCAGAGCGCGGTGCTGAGCGAGAGGGCGTCGCCCAGCGGCTGGTTGACGGGTGCGCCGCCGGACTTGGCCAGGGCCATCACCACCGCCCCCGCTATGGCGCCGGCCAGCGCCGCCAGGAACAGGCCGCCCGGGCGCTGCCTCAGGAAGATCCAGGCGAACGCCACCACGGTGATCGGCGCGCCGTTGGAGAGCACCGTGGCGTTGGCCACGGACGTGTACTTGATCCCGTAGTGCCAGAAGCCCAGATCGAGGGCGAAGAACAGCGCCGCCAGCGCGGTGAGCGGCGAGGGCCGGCCGGCCCCGTCCGCCGAGCGCGCCGCCATCAGCCATAGGATCGGCGCGGCGAACGCCAGCCGCCAGAAGCCCGCCGCCGCCGGCCCGGTCTCGGCTAGCCGCACCAGGATCGGCGAGAAGCCGATGATGCAGGCCCCCGCCACCAGCACGGCGAGGGCGCGCAGGTCGTTCCGCGGGCCGCTCAAAGACCCAGCTCCCGCCGCAGGTCGGCCGGGGTGACGCCGGCCGCGCGCAGCTCGCGCAGGGTCTGGGCCCGGTCCCGCTTGGCCAGCCGTTTACCGTCGGGCCCCAGGATCAGTCGGTGGTGCAAGTAGGTCGGCGTCGGCAGGCCGAGCAGCGCCTGCAGCAGCCGTTGCACATGGGCGGCCTCCTTCAGGTCGACGCCCCGGATCACGCAGGTCACGCCCTGCAGGGCGTCGTCCACCGTGGCCGCCAGATGGTAGGCGACGCCGGCGTCCTTGCGCGCCAGCACCACGTCGCCGCCCACCTCGGGTCGGGCCCGGACCCGCTCGCCGTCAGCCTCGAAGGTCAGGCCTTCGAACCCGCCCAGCCGGCGCTCGGCCGCCTCCAGGGACAGGCGCCAGGCGAACGGCTCGCCGGCCGAAAGCCTGGCCGACTCGTCCGGATCGGGTCCGCCCCGGAAGGTGTCCATCGGGCCGTGTGGGGCCGAGGCGATCAGTTCGGCCCGGGTGCGGAAGCAGCGGTAGAGCAGCCCCTCGGCCCGAAGCCTCTCCAGCGCCGCCGCATAGTCGTCCATGTGCTCGGACTGCCGGCGGACCGGCGTCTCCCAGTCCAGCCCCAGCCAGGCCAGATCCTCGAAGATCCCCGCCTCGTAGGCCGGCCGGCAGCGCGCGGCGTCGATGTCCTCGATGCGCAACAGGAACCGCCCGCCGGCTGCGCGCGCCGCCTCATGGGCCGTGATCGCCGAGAAGGCGTGGCCCTTGTGCAGATATCCCGTGGGGGAGGGGGCGAAGCGGGTGACGAACACCCCTGGCCTCTATCAGTCGCGCCTGGGAGAGGGGAACACGCGCATGTGGTCCAGCACCGCCTCCAGGAAGGCCCGCTCGCCGCCCAGCTCGGCCTTCAGCTCGTCGAAACGGCGCATCCCGGCCAGATCCGCCAGGCCGTGGACCGCGCTCCAGGCGGCGAGGGTGGCGAACGTCAGGTCCGGGCTGCCCGGCGTCGCGCCGCGGGCGATCAGCGCCTCGCGCATCAACCGGTCGTTGGGCTCCTGCTGCCCCTCGCGCACCGCCTCGAACATCACCCGGTAGAGCGCCGGATTGGCACGGGCGAACACCACATAGGCCGCGCCCAGCGCGGTGAGCTGCCCCTCTTCCGAGACGGCCTGGCGCGCCTTGACCATGCACCCGCCCAGCTCTCGCCAGCCCTGGTCGGCGAGGGCGGACAACAGCTCGGCCTTGTCCTTGAAGTGGTGGTAGGGCGCGGCGGCGCTGACGCCGGCCTCGCGCGCCACCGCGCGCAACGACAGGGCGGACGGGCCTTCGGCCTCCACGATGTGGCGCGCCGCCGCCAATAGCGCCCGGCTGAGGTCGCCGTGGAGATAGCGCTTGGCCGCGCTTTCGCCCTTCGTCGTCATCGCGCTATCCCCAACCATATCTTAACAGCGTAAAGTTTCTTGACAACGATCAGATCGACACTATCTTACCGCTGTTCAGATGAAAGAACACCCCGCTCCCCCGGGGTTCCAACTCAAAGGTCTGTGTCATGTCTCTCGTGAATTTCGAACGCGGCTTCGACCGCCTCGCTCCCGTCTTCCTGCTGTTCCTCGGCCTCGTCGCCGCGGTCGGCGTGGTCGGCCTGGGGTCTTAAGGCCTCGACCGAGGGCCCCTTCGGGGGCCCTTTTTCGTTTCGTGGAGCTGTCGTCGAATCAAGCTTATAGTTTTTCCCAGGTGAGGCCTTCGCAGACGGAGTTTTCGTCTTCAGTCCAGGTTTCGGATCCATAGGCTTGTCGGGAGCCGCCGATGCAGGTGCTTAGCCACCCGCCCTCCGGCTCGCCTTGTCTCGTGCTCAACGCCGACTTCCGGCCGCTGAGCTACTACCCTCTCTCGCTTTGGCCTTGGCAGGAAGTCATCAAGGCGGTGTTCCTGAACCGGGTGGACGTGGTCTCCACCTATGACCAGGTGGTCCACTCCCCGTCCTTCGCCATGAAGCTGCCGAGCGTGGTCTCGTTGAAGCATTACGTGGCTCAGGACCGCCCGCCCGCCTTCACCCGCTTCAACCTGTTCCTGCGGGACAGCTTTTCCTGCCAGTACTGCACGGCCGGCGAGGATCTGACCTTCGACCATGTGATCCCCCGCTCGCGGGGCGGGCGCACCACCTGGGAGAACATCGTCACCGCCTGCGCCCCCTGCAACCTGACCAAGGGCGGGCGCATGCCAGCGGAGGCGCACATGCACCCGCACCACCGCCCGCGCCGGCCCACCACCTACGAACTGCAGCAGCGCGGCCGCAAGTTCCCGCCGCACCACCTGCACGAAAGCTGGCTCGACTACCTCTACTGGGACACCGAGTTGGAGGCCTAGATCTTCTCGCTGATCCTGATCGCTGCGCGGCAGCCAGTGCGGATGACGGCCGACAGCAGATCGTACCCCCGGGCGTCGCGCGCGCCCGCCTCCACGGCCTGATCCTTGTGGGCCACTTCTTCCTGACGGAAGGCTTCCAGTTCCGCGGCGAGTTCGGGATCGCGATCGGCGAGTTCAGCGATCTGGCCGGCGTAGTGCTCCTCGATCACCGTCTCGACGGCCTCCGTGCAGGCATGGACGGCCTTCTCGCCCAGCAGGGCGGTCCCAGCGCCGAGCGCGAAGCCCGCAAGTCGCCAGAGCGGCGCCATGGCGGTGGGGCGCACCTGGCGCTCGGTCAAGAGGCGGTCGAAGCGGGCCAGATGCACCGCTTCCTGAGCCTCCATCTCGGCCAGCTGACCGGCGATCCGTTCCTGGCCGGGCGTGGCGGCGAGCACCGCGCGCTGCCCTCGATAGATGTGGACGGCCCCCAGCTCGCCGGCGTGGTCGACCCGCAGGATCTCGGCGAGGCGCGCCGCGGACGCGCCCTGGCCAGGACGGGGCGGGACCGGCCTCATAGCTTGGCCCGCTCCCGGACGGCGGCCACGAAGCTCAGCACCGCCATGCCGAGCGAGATCAGCGCGTTCCAGCCCGCCATGGAAAGGCCAGCGAAGACCCAGGCCGCCTCATCGCAACGAGGCGCCTTCACCGGCGCGCCCTTCAGGAAGGCCTCCATGGCGTCGGTGCTGACGGCGCCGCCGGCCGCGGCGCAGGCGTCGGGGCCCGGCCAGAACTTCCACTCGGCGCCGGCGTGGTAGGCGGCGATGCCCGCGCCCACGAGGAACACCAGGCCCAGCACCCAACAGGTCGCCGCCCGCCACCGGGGGCCGCCCGGTGTCCGCACGAGGATCATGAAGGCGGCGCCCAGAGCCAGCGCGGTCCAGTAGACCTCCCGCTGACGCAGGCAGAGGAGACAGGGATCGAGGCCCCCGAAGCGCTGGAAGGCGTGAGCGGTGGCCAGCATGGCGGCCGAAACCACGATGGTGGCCATCCGCCAGCGAACCAGGATGTGGTGCAGCAGGTTCATCCGCGCCGATCCTACAGGAAGACCTTCAGGACGAGGAATCCACCGATCAACAGCGCCAGGAGCAGGGCGGAATAGAGGTTCAGCCGCTTCTCGAATTCGTGGAGCATGGCCGGCCCCAGGTATTTCAGCACCGCCGCCACCCCGAAGAACCGTACCCCTCGGGTCAGGACCGACGCCCAGATGAAGGTCAGGAAGTCGAAACGCGCGAAGCCGGCGCTGATCGTCACCAGCTTGTACGGGATGGGCGTCAGACCCTTGATGAGGATCACCCAAAGTCCCCACTGATCGAACCAGCGCTGGAATTCCGCCTGGCCCTCGGGATGGCCGAAGACCTTGAGGATGAAGAGCCCGATCGGCTCCAGGTGGACGCCGATGGCGTAGCCGAGCATGCCCCCCGCCACCGAGGCCAGGGTGCAGATGGCGGCGTAGAGGAAAGCCTTGTCGCGGCGCGCCAGGACCATGGGCGCCAGCATCACGTCGGGTGGGATCGGGAAGAACGAGCTCTCCGCGAAGGAGACCGCCGCGAGGGCGACGGGCGCCCGCCGCGAGGCGGCCAGGCGCATCACCCAGTCGTAGAGTTTTCGGAACATCGGTGGTCCGTCTGCGGCTTCAGACGTTCAGCTAGCAGGCGCCGGGGCCGCTTGTCTCGCCGCTATGAAAGCTCATTTCTTGGGATACGATCGGAAGGTAGGAGACGCGCATGACCCTGGCCGCCAACGCTCCAGCGGATCTGTTCGACAATCCGCTGGGCACCGACGGGTTCGAATTCGTCGAATTCACCTCCCCGGAGCCGGAGCGGCTCAAGGGCCTCTTCGAGATCATGGGCTTCACCGCGACGGCCCGGCATCGCTCCAAGAACGTCCTGCGGTTCCGCCAGGGCGACATCAATTTCATCCTCAACATGGAGCCGGCCGGCCAGCCCGCCGATTTCCGCCAGGTCCACGGGCCCTCCGCCAACGCCATGGCGTTCCGGGTCAAGGACGCGGCGAAGGCCTTCAACCTGGCTCTGGAGCGCGGCGCCAAGGCGGTCACCGGCCCGGTCGGCCCGATGGAGCTGAACATCCCCGCCATCGAGGGCATCGGCGGCTCCAACCTCTATCTGGTGGACCGGTATGGCGCGCATGAGATCTACGACGTGGACTTCCTGCCCTTGGACGGAGCCGAGGCCGCGCTGGCGGCGAACCCGGTAGGACTGACCTACATCGACCACCTGACCCACAACGTGCACCGCGGAAACATGGGCAAGTGGGCCGAGTTCTACGAGCGCATCTTCAACTTCCGGGAAATCCGCTACTTCGACATCGAGGGCGCCCAGACCGGCTTGTTCTCGAAGGCCATGACCAGCCCGTGCGGAAAGATCCGCATTCCGCTGAACGAGAGCCAGGACGAGCACTCCCAGATCGAGGAATTCCTGCGCGACTATCGGGGGGAGGGCATCCAACACGTGGCGTTGGGGACCGGCGACATCTTCGGGTCGGTCGAGGCCATGGCGGCGCGCGGCGTGAAGTTCCAGGAGACCCCGGACACCTACTATGAGCAGCTCGACGCCCGAGTTCCGGGCCACGGCGAGAACCTGCAGCGTCTGCGGGCCGACAAGGTGCTGGTGGACGGCGCCCCAACCGAGGGCCAAGGTCTGCTGCTGCAGATCTTCACGGAAAACATGATCGGCCCGATCTTCTTCGAACTCATCCAGCGCAAGGGCAACGAGGGCTTCGGCGAGGGCAACTTCAAAGCCCTGTTCGAATCCATCGAGATGGACCAGCTGCGCCGCGGCGTCCTTCCGCCCAAGACCCTATGACCGCCTCTCACACCCACAACAGGAAGACTGCATGAAACTGGCCTCGCTGAAGGGTGGTCGCGACGGGCGGCTGGTGGTGGTGTCTGACGACCTCGCCTGGTTCACCTCCGCCGATCTCATCGCCCCCACCCTGCAGGCGGCCCTGGATCGCTGGGCCGTGTGCGAGCCGCTGCTGCGGGGCCTGGCTGAGAGCCTGGAACACGGTTCGGTGCCTCGCCAGCGTTTCCACGAGGCCGAGGCGGCGAGCCCCCTGCCGCGCGCCTACCAGTGGGCGGACGGCTCGGCCTACGTGAACCACGTCGAACTGGTGCGGAAGGCGCGGGGCGCCGAGATGCCGGAGAGCTTCTGGACCGACCCGCTGATGTACCAGGGCGGATCGGACGGCTTCCTGGGGCCGCGCGACCCGATCCCGCTCGCCGACCCGGCCTGGGGTTGCGACCTCGAGGGCGAGGTCGCGGTGATCACCGGGGACGTGCCGCTGGGCGCCAGCCGGGAGGAAGCCCTCGCGGAGATACGCCTGGTGATGCTGTGCAACGATGTCTCGCTGCGGGACCTGGTCCCGGCCGAGCTGTCGAAGGGCTTCGGCTTCCTGCAGTCCAAGCCCGCCTCGGCCTTCTCCCCCGTGGCGGTGACGCCCGACGCCCTGCCGAACTTCAGGGATGGCAAGCTCCACGGCGCGGTGGAGACGGAACTGAACGGCAAGCCGTTGGGCGAAGCCGACGCCGGCGTCGACATGACCTTCGACTTCGGGACCCTGATCGCCCATGCCGCCAAGACCCGGGCGCTGAGCGCCGGCACGATCATCGGCTCCGGCACCATCTCCAACCGCGATCCGGACGGCGGGCCGGGCAAGCCGATCGGTGAAGGCGGCAGGGGCTATTCCTGCCTGGCCGAGCTGCGGACGGTGGAGACGCTGCTGCACGGCGCTCCTCAGACCCCGTTCCTGTCCACGGGCGACACCGTGCGGATCGAGATGCGGGACGCCCGACGCCACACCATCTTCGGCGCGATCGAGCAGACCGTTCAGTAAGGCCTAGTGGAGGTAGACGGGCTCGGCCCGGACGCTCCAGCGGTGCGACCCCTCGCCGAACGGCAGATGGAAGCCGAAGGCGGCGCGCTTGCGTTCGTCGCGCCAGTAGTCCTCGAAGGAGACGATCAGCGCCGCCTCCAGCTCCTCGGGAATCTGGCGGACGTCGTGCCCGAGGGCCCGCGCGACCTGTTCGATCACCAGCGTTCGGTGCGCCTCGCCGCCGAAGGCGATGAGAACATCGCGAACGCGCTTGGCCAGGGATTGCTTGCGCACGGGCATTTTGCCGGTGGAAGCGTCGAGGGAGAGTTCAAGCGTTTTTTGCATGATGGGCGCAGCTTGCCACCAGGGCGTTTATCGCCGCGTAAAAAGGCAAGGCGAACAGATGGTAAATTTCAGCCCTGGGTTTAGCCCCAGCCCAGCCCCACCGCGACCCGATAGACCACCAGTGAGGCGAGGTAGGCCAGGGTGGTCATGTAGACGAACGTCACCCACATCCAGCCCCAGGAGTTGGTCTCGCGCTTGACCACGCCGAGCGTGGCGACGCACTGCGGGGCGTAGACGTACCAGGCCAGGAACGACAGGCCGGTGGCGAGCGACCATTGCCCCGCCAGTCGGGCGCCGAGCGCGCCGACATTGGCTTCGGCGTCGCCGACCGCATAGACGGTCCCCAGCGCCGCGACCGCCACTTCCCGAGCCGCGAAACCCGGGATCAGCGCCACCACCATCTGCCAGTTGAAACCGATGGGCGCGAACAGCGGCTGGATCGCCTGGCCGATCATGCCGGCGAAGCTGTAGTCGATGGCCGGCCCCGGGGCGCCTTCCGGCGGGTAGGGGAAGGTCGACAGCACCCAGACCAAGACCATCAGCGGCAGGATGATGCGGCCCGCGCGGTTGATGAAGATCTGCGCCCGCAGCAGCAGGTTGCGGATCACGTTCTCGGCCGATGGCGTCTTGTAGGTCGGCAACTCCATCAGGAACGGCTCGACCGCCCCGCGCCAGAACACCCGCCGGATGACGAAGCACACCGCCAAGGCGCTGACGATGCCCGCCGTGTAGAGGCCGAACATCACCAGCCCTTGCAGCGACAGGCCGGGGCCGACGGTGGTGTTGGGAATGAAGGCGCCGATGATCAGCGTATAGACCGGGATCCGCGCCGAGCAGGTCATCAGGGGGGCCACGAGGATTGTGGTCATCCGGTCGCGCTTCTGGTCGATCACCCGGGCGGCCATGATCCCCGGGATCGCGCAGGCGAACGAGGAGAGCAGCGGGATGAAGGCCCTGCCGTGCAGGCCGGCTCCACCCATGATCCGGTCCATCAGGAACGCGGCCCGGGCCATGTAGCCGAAGTCCTCGAGCAGGATGATGAAGAAGAACAGCACCAGGATCTGCGGCAGGAAAACCAGCACGCTCCCCACCCCGGCGATCAGGCCGTCGGCGATCAGGCTGCGCAGCAGGCCGTCCGGGAGCACCTGGCCGACCGCGGCCCCCAAGGCCGCGCAGCCGGCCTCGATCAGGTCGGCCGGCGGACCCGCCCAGGTGAACACCGCCTGGAACATCAAGAACAGCAGGCCGAGCAGGATGACCAAGCCGCCCACCGGATGCAGCAGCACCGCATCGATCTTGCCGGTCAGGGTGTCCGGGTGCTCCGCGGGTCGGACGTAGGCTTTCAGGATGCGCTGGGCCTGGCCGTGGGCGGCGCGGATTTCGGTGGCTGTCGGCTCGCGCCACTGGTTGGCGGTGGAAAGCGCTCCGGCGGCGACCAGTTCGTCGACCTTGACGGTCAACTCTTCGATGCCCCGCTTGCGGGTGGCAACGGTGGTGACGATCGGGCAGCCGAGTTCCTTCTGGAGACCTTCGACGTCGATCCGCAGGCCCTGGCGCTGGGCGATATCGTACATGTTGAGGGCCAGCACCATCGGCCGGCCGACGGCCTTCAACTCCAGGATCAGCCGCAGCACGAGCCGCAGGTTGGTGGCGTCGGCCACGGCTACCACCACGTCGGGTTCGGCCTCGCCCTCCAGCTTGCCAAGCACGGCGTCGCGGGTGACCGCCTCGTCCGGGCTGCGGGCGCGCAGGGAGTAGGTCCCGGGCAGGTCGAGGATCGACAGGCTGCGGCCGGCCGGGGTGGTGACGAAGCCTTCCTTCCGCTCGACCGTCACGCCGGCGTAGTTGGCCACCTTCTGCCGCGAGCCGGTGAGGGCGTTGAACAGGGCGGTCTTGCCGGTGTTGGGGTTGCCGACGAGGGCGACACGCGCCGGCCGGAGCAGGGCCTCGCTCATCGGCGGTCCAGCCTCACCCAGACGTCGGCGGCGTCGCGCCGGCGCAGGGCCACGCGCATGTCGTCGACACGCACCGCGATGGGATCGGCGGCGATGGCGCCCTGGTGCAGCACCTCGACCCGGGCGCCTTCGACGAAGCCGAACTCCAGCAATCGGCGCTCGAGTTCCGCGCCATCGACGCCATGGCTGTCGGCATGGTCGACCCGCACCTGCGCGATGACGCCGGCGTCGCCGGGGCGCGCGTGGCCCAGGGAAGTCAGGCCCTCGACGCTTGTGGCGGGTGTGTTGTGCATCAACCGGTTCCGGGTCCGCTAATTGCGAACGATTATCAGGTATAGGGAGCCTTCCCCTCGCGCAAGGCTCGCGTTGACGTGGCGCCGCCGGCGCCTATGTTCGCCAACCGCTGCCCCAGTGGCGAAATGGTAGACGCGGCAGACTCAAAATCTGCTTTCTGCAAGGAAGTGCTGGTTCGAGTCCGGCCTGGGGCACCACGCCAACGTGCGGGGATGCCGAGCAATGAGCTACTGGCTGGTGAAGTCGGAGCCGGCGAAATACGCCTACGCGGATCTGGAGCGCGACGGGCGCACCGTCTGGGATGGCGTTCGCAACAACACCGCGGCCCTTCACCTGAGAGCGATGCGGGTGGGTGACCAGGCCCTCTACTACCATTCCCAGGAAGGGCTCGCGGTCGTGGGGGTGGCGCAGGTGGTGCGCGAGGCCTTTCCAGATCCCAGCGATCCGGCAGGCCGTTTCGTGGCGGTGGAGCTGGCGCCGGTGCGCCCGCTCAGCCGGCCCGTGAGCCTGGCCCAGATGAAGGCCGAGCCGAAGTTGGCGGGCATGGCGATGCTGCGCCTGTTCCGGCTGTCGGTTTCTCCGGTGACGCAGGAGGAATGGTCGACCATTCTCGACATGGCGGGTGAATAGGCGTCAGTTTACATCGTCCGGCGCCGCGACGCCGTGGCCCGGAAAAAACTTGGGGGAAGCTAGAAATGCCGAAGCGGAAATCGACGTCGGTCCAGGTCCTTGCGGGTCTGTTGTTGGTTGGAGCCTGCTGGACGGCTCCCCAGGCGCAGGCCATGGCGCAGGGGCGCCCCGCCGCCGCGGTCCAGGGGAGCGTATTTCCGCAGACCGGAAACCGGCTTCCTTCGACCAAGGCTGAGGTCGCCCCTCCTGCCACCGTGGCCGACGCCGTGGGCGCGATCCGCCGCCACGGCTCCGGTGGCGATCTTCGCTGGAAATTTACGCTGGGACGGGCCCTGGCCGAGTTGGCGATCCTCGCCACGGCCCGGGAACTCAACCAGCCCTTCGAATGGTCGGTCCACGAGACGGAGGCCATCGGCTGGGGACTGGATCCCAAGGTGATCGATGTCGTCCGCCACCGCAGACCATTGCGAGGCCTCAACCCCACCCAGGCGGCCATCGTGCAGGTCACGCGCGAGTCAGTGGGCGGTCACCGAATCAGCCCCGACACCCATGCGCGGGCCTTGAAGGTCCTCGGTGAAGCCAACCTGGTCGATACGGTCCTGCTATCCGCAAACTATGTGGCGACCGCCGCCCGGCTGACCGCCATCAACCAGCAGATGCCCGCCGAAATGGTCCAGTGGCTGCCGTTGCCGTTCAAGGAGCCTACGGACATTCACCCGGACAGCCGAAGCCGGCTTCCGTTCATCAAGCAGCAGCCGCTCGGCAACACCAGTCTCTACAGCCGGGAGATCGCGCCCTACGGGACCGGGCCGGCCCAGCTCGGCGCGCACCAAGGGGCGAGAGGCGCTCTGGAAGCCCACCTTGGCCCGCGCCTGCTGAACCTCGCCATCCTGGTTACGGCGCGCGAGCACGATCAGCAGTACCAGTGGACCATGACCGAGGTCGCGGCGCGCCGGGGCGGGCTTGAGCCGGCGATCATAGATGTGGTGCGCGATCGCAGGCCGGTGACGGGGCTGGGCGAGAAGGAGGGGGTGATCATCGCCTTCGGTCGCGAACTCTTCAGCAAGGGGCCGGTGAGGGCCGATACCTACGCCCAAGCCTTGAAGGTGTTCGGGGAGACCGATTTGACGGACCTGTCGAACTTCATGGGCCAGCAATCAGCCAACGCCACGATCCTAAACGCCTTCGATCAGCGACTACCGGCCGGCCAGCAGCCGCTCCTGCCGATGCGATAGGCGCCATCGCAGCGCTCAGGGTCCCGGCCCTGGGCGCCGCACATCGTAGGGGCGTATAATTAAAGAATGCGCTTGGGAGTTGCCGATTTAGCGCCTGACTCCTAAGGTCCCCGAGAAGGGGATTCCCATGGCTTACCGCTGGAGCGACGCCGGTGACGCTCGCGATGGCTGAGTTCTGGAGGCGGTTGCGGGCCCGGTTCGCGGCCCTGCTGCGGACCTGGTGGTGGGGCCCCCTCGTCGGGACGGTGATCGGCGCCGCCATCGCCTTGACCCGACTGGCGCTGCAGCCGGTGCTGGGCGTGGAACAACCATTCCTTCTCTCATGGCCGGCGATCCTGATCGCCGCATTCCTGGGGGGATTCTGGCCCGCGGTGGCGGTGGCGGCGCTTGGCTTTGCGGTGGGCCAGTTCGCTTTGAAGCAGGCCGGCGGCGAGATGCTGGAGGTCGGCGGCATACTGGTTTTCGCCGCCTTCGGCCTGGCCTTCGCGGCGGCGGGCGGGATGCGCAAACAGGGCCTGCGGCGGGCGCGCGCGGACGCCGAGCGACTGGGCGAGATGCAACAACAGCTGATCCGGGTGGCCCGCCTCAACGCCATGGGCGAGATGGCCGGGACCCTGGCCCATGAGCTGAACCAGCCGCTGACGGCGATCACCAGCTACAACGGCGCGGCCCGGCGCCTGGTGGAGCGCGGGGCGGAGCCGGAGCGGATCGTCGAGCTGTTGCAGAAGGCGTCGGACCAGGCGCTCCGGGCCCGCGACGTGATCGCGCGCGTACGCGCCCACGTGGCCGGCGGGGAGCTGAGTCCCGCCCCGCAGTCGTTGTCGCGGATGTTCGACGAAGCCATCGTCCTCAGCCGCGTGGCGCGCGGACCCCAGGACATGGATGTCCGCTGCCACCTGGAGCCAGCCGCCGACAAGGTCCTGGCCGACCAGGTGCAGATCCAGCAGGTGATGCTGAACCTCCTCCGCAACGCCGCCGAGGCGATGGCGGACAGTCCACGACGGGAGCTGGACGTCGTCGGCCGTTGTCTGGAGGACGGCATGGTTCAGGTCTCGGTGTCAGACACTGGTCCGGGGATCGCGCCACAGGTGCTTGAGCGCCTGTTCCAACCCTTCGTGTCGGGCAAGCACGACGGGATGGGCGTCGGCCTGTCGATCTCGCGCAACATCGTCGAGGCCCATGGCGGCCGCATGTGGGCCGACCGGTCGGCAAACGGCGGAGCGGCGTTCCATTTCACGCTGCGCTCGGCGCGCGAGCCACCTGTGGTCGAAAGCGGCGGATCGTAGCGGCGGCTGGCGCACGCCGGACCGCGGGCCCATATTCCGGCCATGCGCCTTCTGGCCCTCCTCGTGATGTTCGCCGCCTGGCCGGCCCTCGGTCAGGATTTCAACGGTCTCAACCAGTCGCAGCTGGACGACCTGCGCGCCCAACAGCAGCTGGCCCAGCAGCGCTTGATCGCCCAGGCGAACGAGCTGCGGGCGCTGGAATCACGGTTCCGCGCCGAACAGGCGGTGGCCGATCAGCAGGCGGCGCGGATCCCCTTCCGGCTGCCGGAGCCGCTTCCCGGCGCCCCGCCCCGGACGATCGATGTGGACCAGCTTCCCTCGATCCCCGACGAGGCCCTGGCCGCATCCAATCGGCGGATACGCGAGACGGCCAAGAACCCCCGGTGAGGCGGGGCGTTATGGTCCCGCAACCAGACCAGGAGTGAACCCATGCAGTGGGGCGGCGGACGCGGCGGCGGCAATATCGAAGATCGACGCGGCCTTGGCCCGGCAGGCGTGGGCGGGCTCGGCGCCGGCGGGGTGGTGCTCGCTCTGATCGGCTATTTTGTCTTCGGCATAGACCCCTCCACCACGCTCAGTGTGGTCGGCGGCGGACAGCAGGTGGAGCAACAGGCCGGCGTACGCGGCGCGCCCGCCGACGAGGCCGGGCGCTTCGTCGATGTGGTGGCGACCAACGTCGACGACGTGTGGAAGCAGCAGATGCAAGGTTACCAGCCGCCAGAGGCCGTGGTGCTCTACGACCGCGCCACCGGAACCGGTTGCGGCACGGGCCAGTCGGCGATGGGGCCGTTCTATTGCCCGACTGACCGCAAGGTCTATCTGGACCTCTCCTTCTGGCAGGATCTGGAAAGCCAGCTCGGAGCCAGCGGCGAGGCCGCCCGCGCCTACGTCATCGCCCACGAGATCGGCCACCACGTCCAGACCCTGACCGGCGCCAGCGAGGCCTCGCGCCGCATGGGGACCCGAGGCGCCGAAAGCGGCTCGGTGCGACTGGAGCTGCAGGCCGACTGCTATGCCGGCGTCTGGGCGGCCCACGCCTCGGCGGTGTCCGGCGGCCAGGTGACGCTCAATCCCCGCGACATCGAGGATGGCCTGCGGGCCGCCTCAGCAGTCGGGGACGACACCCTGCAGCGCAAGTCGCAGGGCCGGGTGATGCCCGACGCCTTCACCCATGGTTCGTCCGAGCAGCGGATGACGTGGTTCCGGCGCGGGGTGGAACGCGGCGATCCCGCCGCCTGCGACACGTTCCGCACGAACGCCCTCTAGGTCGGCGCGCGCGGCGCCGGCTCCAGGCCCAGGCAGACGGCCACACAGCTACGGGCCAGCAGTTCGGTCGGATCGATCAGGGTGGCGCCGGCCTGGGCTTGCGTCAGCACCAGGGGAATCTCAGTACAGCCGGCGATCACCGCCTCGGCGCCGGCCGCCACCAGGTCGCGGGCGTGATCGCGCATGGTCTCGCCAAGGTCCGGCGAACGGTCCCCCGACTTGATCCGGTCAAGGGTGGCCATGAAGGCCTCCTGTCGCTCGGGCGCCAGAACCACGATGCCGACGCCGCGCGCCGCGAGATATTCGCGATAGAGCCTCAGGGCGCCGCGCGCGCCCAGCACTCCGCAGCGCAGGATCCCGTCGGAGGCGGCCGCCTCCGCGCCCAGGCCGATCATGTCGATCAGCGGCAGGCCGGAGGCGTGCTGGATGAGGTCGGCGTGGGCGTGGGCGGAATTGCAGGGCATGGCCAGCACCTCGGCGCCGGCCCCCCGCAGGGCGCCGGCCATCTCCGCCAGGACCGCCCCGGCCTCCGATCCGGCCGTATGGAGGTCAGGCACCTGCGGATTTATGTCGGCGATGACCCGGATGTGGTCGGCCTCGCTCTCCACCGGGGTCAGGGCCTGGAGCTTGGCCAGGAAGTCGAGCGTCGCCGCCGGTCCCATGCCGCCGAGCACGCCCAGGGTCAGGAATTCCTCGCTCATGCGGTCTGCCTACCACCGGCGGGCAGGCGGCTCCAGAAGATCAGCCGCCGAACTCAATGCTGCGGCCCCGCCCTCGCCGAGGGCCATCGGGGATGCTAAGGTGCCGGCCTCCTCGGGGGGCCGCGCCCAAGCGGCTGAGAGGCGGGTGAGCCCGCGACCCGTCGAACCTGATCCGGGTCATGCCGGCGAAGGGAAGGGAAACCTGCCTGGCGCCCATGGTCCAACACGCGAGGCCGCACGCCATGAACAAGCCGATCCCCAGTCTCCAGCCCGCCTCGGTCCCCACGGGCGAGCGCCCCGGTTCGCGCAAGGTCTACCAGGCGGGCGTGCTCTGGCCGGACATTCGCGTGCCGTTCCGCGAGGTGGCGGTGCACCCCTCGGCGAACGAGCCGCCGCTGACCCTCTACGACCCCTCCGGGCCCTACACAGACCCGACCGTCCGGATCGACATCGATCAGGGCCTGCCGCGGACCCGCGAGCCCTGGGTCGTATCGCGCGGCGACATCGAGATCGTCGAGGCCCCGCGCGAGGTGAAGCCCGAGGACAATGGCTTCGCCAAGGGCGAGCACCTCGCGCCTCAGTTCACGGCCTCCCGCAGGGTCTATCGCGCTAAGGCCGGCGCCAATGTCACCCAGCTCGAGTACGCCCGGCGCGGGATCATCACGCCGGAGATGGAATACGTCGCCATCCGCGAGAACCTGCGGCGCCAGTCCGGCGACTACGCGATCCGCGATGGGGAGGATTTCGGCGCCGAGATCCCCGATTTCTGCACGCCGGAGTTCGTGCGCGACGAGGTCGCCCGCGGCCGCGCCATCATCCCGGCCAACATCAACCACACCGAGTTGGAGCCGATGATCATCGGCCGCAATTTCCTGGTGAAGATCAACGCCAACATCGGCAATTCGGCGGTGCTGTCCCACGTCGCCGACGAGGTGGACAAGCTGGTCTGGTCGATCCGCTGCGGGGCCGACACGGTCATGGACCTGTCCACCGGCCGCAACATCCACAACATCCGCGACTGGATCGTCCGCAACAGTCCGGCGCCGATCGGCACGGTGCCCATCTACCAAGCCCTTGAGAAGGTGAACGGCGTCGCCGAGGACCTGACCTGGGAGGTTTTCCGCGACACCCTGATCGAGCAGGCCGAGCAGGGCGTCGACTACTTCACCATCCACGCGGGCGTGCGGCTGGCCTATGTGCCGCTCACCGCTAAGCGGGTGACGGGGATCGTCTCACGCGGCGGCTCGATCATGGCCAAGTGGTGCCTGGCGCACCACCGCGAGAACTTCCTCTACGAGCATTTCGAGGACATCTGCGAGATCATGAAGGCCTACGACGTGTCCTTCAGCCTCGGCGACGGCCTGCGTCCGGGCTGTATCGCCGACGCCAACGACGCGGCCCAGTTCGGTGAGCTGGAGACGCTGGGCGAGCTCACCCAGATCGCCTGGAGGCACAATGTCCAGGTGATGATCGAGGGCCCCGGCCACGTGCCGATGCACAAGATCAAGGCCAACATGGACAAGCAGCTCAAGGTCTGCGGCGAGGCCCCCTTCTACACCCTGGG
>CANJRI010000040.1 GCA_947476555.1 Caulobacteraceae bacterium | reverse complement strand
GCGCGCCTGGCCGCCGCCCGCGCCGCCGCCGGCCCGGCCCGCGAGGCCGCCGCCGCCGCCCGCTCCGCCTACGAGCTGGAAATCCGCGAGCGCGACGGCCGGGCCCGCCGGCTGGAGGCCCTGACCCGGGACCGCGAGGACTGGACCCGCCGCTCAGGCGCCGCGGCCAAGCGGCTGGACCAACTGGGCGCCGCCCAGGCCCAGGCGGTTTCAGCCCTGGAGGCCGCCAAGGCCGCGCCCTCCACCCTTGAGGATCGCAAGGCCCGTCTGCTGGACGAACTCTCTCTCGCCGAGGCGCGGCGCGCCCAAACCTCGGACGCCCTGGCGGCCGCCGAACACGAGCGCGCGGAGGCGGACCGGGCCCTGCGCGCCGCCGAAGCCGCCGCCGCCGAGGCCCGGGAGGCCCGCGCCGCGCTTTCCGCCCACGCCGAGGGCTCCGCCGCCCGCTTGGCCGAAGTCTCGCAGCAGATCCGCGAGGGCTTGCGGATGGAGCCTGCGGAACTGGCCCGCAAGCTGGCCGACGAGGCCGTGGCGGTTCCCGCCGACGCCGATGGGATCGAGGCCCACCTGTTCGGCCTTGAGCGTCAGCGCGAGGCCATCGGGCCGGTCAACCTGCGCGCCGAGGAGGAGGCGTCCGAGCTCTCCGTCCGGGTCGAGACGATGCGCACCGAGTGCGCCGACCTGACCGGCGCCATCGCCCGTCTGCGGCAGGGCATCGACGAACTGAACGGCGAGGGCCGCGAGCGGCTGCTGGCCGCCTTCGGGATCATCAACGCGCATTTCAAGACGCTCTTCCAGACCCTGTTCCAGGGCGGACAGGCCGAGCTGCGCCTGGTCGAATCGGACGACCCGCTGGAGGCCGGCCTGGAGATCTACGCCTGCCCGCCCGGCAAGCGGCTGACCACCATGAGCCTGATGAGCGGCGGCGAGCAGGCGCTCACCGCGGCGGCGCTGATCTTCGCGGTGTTCCTGGCCCAGCCGGCTCCGATCTGCGTGCTGGACGAGGTCGACGCGCCCCTGGACGACGCCAACGTCGACCGGTTCTGCAACATGCTGGACGAGATGTGCCAGCGCACCGAGACCCGCTTCATCGTCATCACCCACAACCCGGTGACCATGGCCCGCACCGACCGCCTCTACGGCGTGACCATGGCCGAGCGGGGCGTGTCGCAGCTTGTCTCCGTGGACCTCCATCAGGCTGAGGCCCTCGCGGCGGAGTAGGGACGGGCGCGGCAGAGTCGGCGGACCTTCTGCCACACGCCCTTAAATTTGTGCAAAAACAACAACTTAAAACCTATCCGCCCAGCCTTGACGCACCGCACACGCCTCTATAGGTTCCGCGCGACTTGAAGCCCGCTGCGGCGGCGTATGTCGCAGCCGAAAGGCCCCCCGACCGATGCCGGAGACGGACGACCTTCGCCAAGAGGCGCGCGAGCGGCTTGAGGCGCGGTTGGGCGCGGTGGAAACGGCCCGGGCCCGTGCGGCCAGCGGCGAATCCCACCGGGCCATGGCGCAGGGTTACCGCTTCCTCGCAGAAGTGGTGGGTGGGGTGCTCATGGGCGCCGGCCTCGGCTGGCTCATCGATCGCTTCACCGGGACCGACCCCTGGGGGCTGGTTCTTGGTCTCCTGATCGGGACCGGAGTTTCCATCTTCGCGGCGGTGCGATCCGCCTCGCGGATGACCAAGGATGCGATGGCGAAGGCCGGGCCCCTGCCCAGCGTTCCCGACGACGACGACGACGACGACGACGAGGACTAGAGGCCAAGAATGGTTGAACAGCCGACCATCGACCCGATGCACCAGTTCCTGGTCCAGAAGATCTGGCAGGGCCCGGTGTTTCAGATGGGCGGCGTGTCCGTGGACATGTCGATCACCAACTCGGTGGCCAGCATGATCGCCGGCGGCCTTCTCCTGATGGCCTTCTTCCTGCTCACCGCGCGCGGCCAGATCGTACCGAACCGGGCCCAGGCCCTGGCCGAGGGCGTCTACAACATCGTCGACAAGGTGCTCGTCACCCCGATCATCGGCCATCATGGCCGGCCTTACATCCCCTACCTCTTCACCCTGTTCTGCGTGATCCTCGTCCTCAACCTGATGGGCGTCCTGCTGGCGGTGGGCAGCCTCGGCGGCCTCACCCTGACCTTCACGGTCACCTCCCAGCTGGCGATCACCGCGACGCTCGCGGTCCTCACCTTCTTCAGCGTCTTCATCCTCGGCTTCGTGAAGCACGGCCCGAAGTTCCTCGGCCTGTTCGCCCCGTCGGGCATGCCGCTGCCGCTGCTGGTCTTCATGGTGCCGATCGAGATGATCTCCTACTTCGTGCGGCCGGTGACCCTGGCCATGCGTCTGTTCGGCAACATGCTCGGCGGCCACGTGGTCATGGCCCTGTTCGGCGCCTTCGTGGTCGCCCTAGGCCTCGCCGCCCTGTCGGGTGGGCTTTCCACCCTGCTGATCGTCCCCAGCGCCCTGTCCTTCGCCATGATCGTGGCCCTTACCGGCCTGGAGCTGGTGGTGGCGCTGCTGCAGGCTTTCGTCTTCACGGCGCTGGCCACCGTCTACCTGAACGAGGTCGTGAACTTCGGTCACGGCCACTAACCCCAACCCACGACGTTTTTTAAAAGGACGACTCAAATGGAAGCTGAAGCCGCCAAGCTCATCGGCGCGGGCCTCGCCACTTCGGGCATGATCGGGGCCGGTGTCGGCCTGGGCAACCTGTTCGGCAACTACCTGCAAGCCGCGATCCGCAACCCGTCGGCCGCCGCCAGCCAGCAGACCATGCTGTTCCTCGGCATGGCGCTGACGGAAACCATGGGCCTGTTCTCCTTCGTCGTCTCGCTGATCATCCTGTTCGGCTAAGCGACAAAGAAGGTAAGGACGCCCGATGGCGACCCAATACGACGAAGCCACGACCGCGGCGACGGCGGGTCCGGTCCCTGCTGAAGCGCACGGGCCGGCGATGCCTGGCCACGAGGCCGGGGCGGAGGGCGCTCACGCGGCCGCCGAGGGCCACGAGTCGGGCGGCCTGCCGCAGTTCGACTTCTCCCAGTGGCCGGGCCAGATCGCCTGGTTCCTGATCGTCTTCTTCGTGGTGCTGGCGTTCATGCGCTTCGTCGCCGTGCCGAAGGTCGGCGGGACCATCGAAGCGCGTGAAGGCAAGATCGCGGGCGACATCGCCGACGCGCGCCGGATGAAGGACGAGGCCGACGCCCAGGCGCAAGCCGCGGCCGTCGAGGCCGCGCAGGCGAGGGCCCAGGCCCAGAAGCTGGCGGCCGAGGCCCGCGCCAAGACGCAGGCCGAGATCTCCGCCCGCCTCGCTGAGGAGGAGGCCAAGCTGGCCGCCGCCGGGGCCCAGGCCGAGGCGCGGATCGCCAAGGCCCGCGACGCGGCCATGGGCAATGTGCAGACGATCGGGGCGGAAACCGCCCAGGCGATCGTCGAGAAGCTGACCGGCAAGGCGGCGAGCGCCGCCGAGCTGTCGGCCGCGAGAGGCTAGGGTCATGGTTGAACTGCTGCTCGACTCCCACTTCTGGGTCGGCGTCGCCCTGGTCACGTTCCTGGGCGTGCTGGTCATGGTCGGCGTCCACAAGCTCGCCTGGAAGGCGCTCGGCGACGCTGGCGCCAAGGTCCAGGCCCAACTCGACGAGGCCGAGGCCCTCCGAAAGGAAGCCCAAGACCTGCTGGCCGAAGTGAAGGCGCAGAAGGAAGCCGCCGACAGGCTGGCGGTGGAGATCACCGCCAACGCCAAGGACGAGGCCAAGCGGCTTCAGGCCGAGGCCCAGGAAAAACTGGCCGAGCAGATCCAGCGCCGCGGCGAGATGGCTGAGCGCCGGATCGCCCAGGCCGAAGCCCAGGCCGCCGCCGACGTGAAGGCCGCCGCCGCCGACCTCGCCACCGCCCTGGCCGAGAAGGTGCTCACCGCCCGCCTCGCCGGCGCGAAGTCGGACCCGCTGGTCGATCAGGCGATCGGACAGATGGCGGCCAAGCTGCAGTAGGCTTCCTTCTCCCGCGAGGGGAGAAGGCCCTTAACGCCGCCGCATCCTCAGCCGCAGCTTCCGTGCAAAGCGGAAACGCTTCGGCAGGACCACCCGCTCGACCCGAAGGGTCTGCTGCCAGAAAATCGGGATGATCTCAGGGTCCCGACGCAGCAGCCGGCGGATCGGCGACATGGTCTTGGGGTGCGCCCGCTGCAGCTTCACGAACTGGCGCCGCGCGTAGAACGAGTTGCGCAGCACGATCATCAACCCCACCACGATGACCGGAATACCGCCCGGTCCCGGGATCGGGGCGATCAGCATGCCCGCCAGGATGATCAGGAATCCGAGCAGCAGCAGGCCCCACCGCGCCAGGCGGGCGACAATCTCGCGGGCGAGTTCGTCTGCGGCGCGGTCGACGCGCAAAGAGGGCATGGCGAAAGTCACGTTGACACCTGGGAGCGCACGCCGGCACGGGGAGGTTCCGTCGTCGCGTAGCCAGATATGTTGACGGGCAGGGGAGTCGTAAAGACGCCCGACCGTGAAATTTTCCTAACGTCAGTCTATTCGGCCGCCAATGGCGCCGGCGCCACAGTGGTGGGTCGTGAGCGTGACAGCCGAAAGTGGACGCCGGTTTCGGCGCCCCTCACGCTCCAGATATCCGGATCGAGCCTTTTCATCCAGTTCAGGCGGCTTCGCCTGAACTGGAAAGGCTCTCCGGTCGCCACGTCAGTTTGGGCTTCCGGGCCGCCAGGGTCTCGTCCAGCCGGCGCAGCGGAGCGAGGTGCGGCGCGCCCTTGAACCGGTCGGCGTCGCCGGCGAGGGCCGCGGCGGCCAGCAACCTCAGGGCTTCGCAGAACCGGTCCAACTCTCGCTTGGATTCCGTTTCCGTGGGCTCGATGAGCATCGCCCCATGCACCACCAGCGGGAAGTACATGGTCATCGGGTGGAAACCCTCGTCGATCATCGCCTTGGCGAAATCGAGCGTGGTCACCCCGGTCCCCTCGAGCCACCGATCATCGAACAAGGCCTCGTGCATGCACGGTCCGTCCGGGAAGGCGGCGGTCATCAGGTCGCCAAGCCGCGCCTTGACGTAGTTGGCGTTCAGCACCGCGTCCTCGGCCACTTGCCTGAGGCCATCGGCGCCATGGCTGAGCATGTAGGCGTAGGCGCGGACGAACATCCCCATCTGGCCCTGGAAGGCGCTCATCCTGCCGAAGGCCTGGGCCGCCTCATCCTTGGCCTCCTCGACCAGGGTCAGGCCATCGGGACCGCTCACCACCCAGGGCGCCGGTGCGAAGGTCGCGAGGGCCGCCGACAGAACCACGGGGCCCGCGCCCGGGCCGCCGCCGCCGTGGGGCGTGGAGAAGGTCTTGTGCAGGTTGATGTGCATGGCGTCGACGCCCAGGTCGCCGGGGCGCACCCGGCCGACGATGGCGTTGAAGTTGGCGCCGTCGCAGTAGAAGTAGGCCCCGGCCGCGTGGGTCAGGCGCGCGATCTCGATCACGTCGCGCTCGAACAGGCCGCAGGTGTTGGGGTTGGTGACCATGATGGCCGCCACGTCCGGGCCCAGCTTGGCGGCGAGGTCGGCCAGGTCCACCCGCCCGTCCTCGGTCTGGGCGATCTCGGTCACCGAATAGCCGACGAAGGCGGCGGTGGCCGGGTTGGTGCCGTGGGCCGAGGTGGGGACCAGCACGCGGCGACGGTCGCCGTTCCCAGCCGCCTCGTGGGCCGCCTTGATGCAGAGCAGGCCGCAGAGTTCGCCGTGCGCCCCGGCCTTGGGCGCGAGGGCCACCGCCGGCATGCCGGTCAGGGTCTTCAGCCAGTGGGCGAGCCGGTCCATCAGTTTCAGGGCGCCCTGGGTGGTGGACAGCGGCTGCAGCGGATGCAGGTCGGCGAAGCCCGCGAGCCGGGCCATCTTCTCGTTCAGGCGCGGGTTGTGCTTCATGGTGCACGAGCCCAGCGGATAGAGCGCCAGGTCGATGGCGTGGTTCTTCTGCGAGAGGCGCACATAGTGGCGCACGGCCTCCGGTTCGGAGAGGCCGGGGATGCCGATCTGGCCCTCGCGGGTCAGCCCCGCCAGGTCCGACGCGTCGTGCTCGGCCGGTTCGAAATCGACGCCGGTCTTGTCCCAGCCCTCCAGCTCGAACAGCAGGGGTTCGTCCTGCAGCAGGCCGCGCCCGCCGCTGAGGCTGCGCCGCGCGCCTGGATCCTGCGGCGCCTCGCCCTCGGGGCGGGTGGGTCGGCCGACGTTGACCATGTTCATCACCCGAGCCTCCGGCGCAGACCGGCCGCCAGGGCCGCGATATCGTCCTTGGTGGTGGTTTCCGTGGCCGCCAGCAGCAGCACGTCGTCCAGCCCGGCATGGGGGTCCAGCCGCGAGAAGGGCACGCCGGCGACGATCCCGTCCGCCAGCAGGTCCTCCACCAGCGAGGCCGCGCCGGGCGCGCGCACGGCGATCTCGTTGAAGAAGCGTGGCGTCAGCACCTCGACGCCGGCGCCCTCCAGCGCCGCCTTCATCTCCCGCGCCCGGCTGTGGTTGGCCTCGGCCACGCCGCGCAGGCCCTTCTGACCCAGCAGCGACAGATGGATCGTGAAGGCCAGGGCGCAGAGCCCGGAGTTGGTGCAGATGTTCGAGGTCGCCTTGTCCCGGCGGATATGCTGCTCGCGGGTGGACAGGGTGAGCACGAAGCCGCGCCGGCCGTCGGCGTCCACGGTCTCGCCGCACAGCCGGCCGGGCATCTGCCGCACCAGCTTCTCGCGTGCGGCGAACAGGCCGACGTAGGGCCCACCGTAGTTCAGGCCGTTGCCGATCGACTGGCCCTCGGCGACGGCGATGTCCGCGCCCATCTCGCCGGGGGATTTGAGCAGCCCGTAGGACATGGCCTCCGTGGTGACGACGATCAGCAGGGCCCCGGCCGCGTGGGCGGCCTCGGCGATCCTGGAGACGTCGGTGACCGTCCCGAACACATTGGGGGTCTGCACGACCACGCAGGCGGTTTCGGCGTCGATGGCCTGTATCACCGCCGCCTCGGCGTCGATGGCCGCCTGTTGACGGACGATCTGCATGCCCTCGGCGTGGGCGATGGTCTGGGTGGTGGCGGCGTAGTGCGGATGCAGCCCGCCGGACAGGATCGCCTTCTCCCGACGGGTGACCCGCTTGGCCATCATCACCGCCTCGGCGCAGGCGGTGGAGCCGTCGTACATCGAGGCGTTGGCTACATCGAGGCCGGTGAGGGCCGCGACCTGGGTCTGGAATTCGAACAGGATCTGCAGCGTGCCCTGGGCGATCTCGGGTTGGTAGGGCGTGTAGCTGGTCAGGAATTCCGAGCGCTGGATGATGTGGTCGACCGTGGCCGGCACGTGATGCCGATAGGCGCCCGCCCCGCAGAAGAACGGCCCGGCGCCCGCGGCGCGGTTCAGCGCGGCCAGGGCGGAGAGCTCGCGCTCCACGGCCAGCTCGCCCGCCTGCAAGGGGAGGTCGAAGAGATCCCGCTTGCGGGCGGCGGCCGGGACGTCGGCGAACAGGGCGTCGATGTCGGCCGCCCCGATGACGCCGAGCATTTCGGCCCGGTCGGCGGGGGTCAGGGGAAGATATCGCATCGCGGCCTCTTATTGCGTCGCCAGGAAGGCTTCGTAGGCCGCGCGATCCATCAGCTTCTCGATTTCGGAAGGATCCGAAACCCTGACCTTGGCGAACCAACCACTGGCTTCCGGCGCGGCGTTGACGGTGCCGGGGCTGCTCGCCAGCTCGTCATTGGATTCCACGACCTCGCCGGAGATTGGGGCGTAGACGTCTGACGCCGCCTTGACGCTCTCGACCACGGCGAAGGGATCGCCGGCCTTCACCGTCTTGCCGACCTCCGGAACCTCGACGAACACCACGTCGCCGAGTTGCTCGGCGGCGAAGGCGCTGATCCCGATGGTGGCCACGTCGCCCTCCAGGACGACCCACTCATGATCCTTGGTGAAACGCATTGTGGGGTTCCTTCAGGGCTTGCGGACGTAACGATGGGGGACGAAGGGCGTGGCCGTGACCTCGGCGGCCTGCGCCTTGCCACGGACCAGGACCTTCAGCGGGGTTCCCGGCTGGGCCAGGGCGGGCGGAACGAAGGCCAGGGCGATCGCCTGGCGCAAGCTGGGGGAGAAGCCGCCCGAGGTGACGACACCGACCACGGCGCCGCGCTCGTCGGCCACCTCGGCGCCTTCGCGGGCGGGCGCGCCCTCCAATATGTTCAGACCGACCCGCACCCGCGTCGGACCGTCGGCCAGTTCGCGAAGGATCCGGTCGGCGCCGGGGAAGTCGCCCGCCTCGCGGCGGCGCTTGGAGAGGGCGAAGTTGAGCCCCCCCTCGACCGGCGAGGTGGCCTCGTCCAGGTCGTGGCCATAGAGGGGAAGCCCGGCTTCCAGGCGCAGGGAATCCCGCGCGCCCAGGCCGATGGGCCGCACGCGCTCGTCCGCCAGCAGGGTGTTCCAGATGCGCGTCGCCGCCTCGCCAGGAACCGAGATCTCGTAGCCATCCTCGCCCGTGTAGCCGGTGCGCGAAACGATCAGGTCGACGCCGAAGCCGGTCAGCGCGCGGGCGTCCATGAACGCCATGCCGGCGGCTTCCGGCACATGGGCGGCCAGGACCTGGGCGGCCTTCGGCCCCTGCAACGCCAGCAGCGCCCGGTCCTCGAGCCGCTGGATCGTCACCTGGCCGGCCAGGGTCCGACCGATGACCTCGAAGTCGTTCTCCTTGCAGGCGCCGTTGACGACCACGAACAGCCCGTCGTCGCCAGTCCCATCGGGAGAAATTGGGCGGGCCGCCATCAGGTCGTCGATGATGCCGCCGTCATCGTTCAGCAGCAGGGAGTAGCGCTGCTTGCCGGGTTTCAAGCCGCTGAAGTCACCGGGCGTCAGGGCCTCGAAGGCGGCGAAGGGATCGGCCCCGCGCAGCCGCGCCTGGCCCATGTGCGAGACGTCGAACAGCCCGGCGTTCTCCCGCGTCCAGAGGTGCTCCTTCATCACCCCGTCGGGGTACTGGACGGGCATGGAATAGCCGGCGAACTCGACCATGCGCGCGCCCAGCGCCACATGCGCCTCGCTGAGCGGGGTGGTCTTCAGAGGTCTGTCGAGGGCGGTCGAGGACAAGGGACTTGGACTCCGGATGACGATTGGGCGCACCTCGGGATTACCTCCCGACATCCGCGCCCCCGCTGTCCCTTGAGCCTGAGAGATTTGGGATCGCCGGTGGTCGGCGGCCCTCTGCTCCTTCGGCGAGCGGCCCCTACGGGGCGCGCTGCTTTCCAGCGTTCATCAACTCGCGCGGTCCTTTTGCCTGAGCGTTTCCGGGGCGGTTGCGCCTTCGGCGCCGGAAGTGAATCCGGCCTCTCCCGCGAGAGTCGCCCGAACCTGGGGGAGGGGCAGGGAGGAGTCAACGCGGGAATCGGCTCCATCGGCCTCCCGGTTGTGGATGCCCTTAAACTAGGCTGTCACATCCGCGCCGGCACGGTGACGCCGAGCACGTCCAGGGCCAGCTCGAGCTGCTTCAGGGTGGCGGCGGCCAGGGTGAGGCGCGAGGCGCGGACGTCGGGCTCGGCCTGCAGGATCGGGCAGGCGGCGTAGAATCTGGAGAACGACTGGGACAGCCGGTAGGCGTGCTCGGCCACCGCGTTGGGGGCCTTCTTGTCGTAGGCCTCCGCCAGGGCGGACTCAAAGGCGTCCAGGGTCAGCGCCAGGTCCCGTTCGGCCGGCTCGGCCACCGCCACGTCGCCGCCTCGCGCGCCCTCGGCCTCGGCCTTCCTCAGCACCGATTTGATGCGGACGGCCTGGTAGAGCAGGTAGGGTCCGGTCTTGCCCTCGAAGCTGGTGAAACGGTCGAGATCGAAGACGTAGGAGGTGCCGCGGAAGTTCTGCAGGTCGGCGAACTTCAGGGCCGCCACCGCCACCTTGCCGGCGATGTCCTCGAACTCCTCGGGCGGAAGGTTCTCGCCGAGTCCCGCCTCGTGCAGCCGCTCGCGGGCCTTGGTCCGGGCCATCTCGATGAGATCGTTGAGCTTCAGCACCCCGCCCTCGCGGGTCTTGAAGGGTTTGCCGTCGGTCCCGTTCATGGTGCCGAAGCCGATATGCTCCAGCTGGCCCTCTTCGGCGTAGCCGGCGAGATAGGCCGCGCGGAACACGATCTCGAAGTGGTCGGCCTGGCGCTGGTCGACGCAGTAGATGACCAGATCGGGGCCGAATCCCTGCTGGCGGTCGAGGATGGTGGCCAGGTCCGTGGTGCCGTACATGGCCGACCCTTCGGAGGAGACCACCAGCAGCGGCGGCAGCTCGCGTTTATCGCCTTCTCGGGAGACCCGTACGATCCGGGCGCCCTGGTCGTCGACCAGCAGGCCCTTGGCGTCGAGGTCGGCGACCATGCCCGGGATCAGGGGATCGACGTCGCTTTCGCCCTTCCAGAGGTCGAAATCGACCCCCAGGGCGTGGAAGTCCCGCTCCAGGGCGGTCTGGGTCACCTTGGCGAACTGGCGCCAGAGCAGGTAGCTGCCGGCGCTCTTGGCCTGCAGCTCGGCGGTGAGTTTCCGGGCACGGTCACGGTAGTCCGGCTCGGCCTTTCCGCGGGCGGCGGCCAGGGGGTAGAGGCGGTCGAGATCGGCCAGGGTGACGCGCGTAAAGGCCTCAGGAGGGGCGCTTTGGGCGTCTCCGGATGCGTTCAGACCCTCCACGAGGGCCTTTATCTCGGGATCTTCGTCGCCGACGGCGCCGATCAGCAGGCCCATCTGGTAGCCCCAGTCGCCGAAGTGGGCGTCGCCGACCACCTCGTCGCCGCGGAACCGGTAGAGGCGCTTGATGCACTCGCCGATGATCGAGGAGCGCAGGTGGCCCACGTGCATCGGCTTGGCGACGTTGGGGCCGCCGTAATCGACCAGCACCTTGCGGGGTCCAGCGACCAGCTCCGCGCCGGCCCTGGCGTCGGCGGCGATGGCGGCGGCGCGGGCGGCGAGGGCCGCCTCCGACACCTTCAGGTTCACGAAGCCGGGGCCAGCGACCTCGACGGCGGCGATCCGGGGATCGTCCTTAAGCCGTTCGGCCACCGCCAGGGCGATCTCGCGCGGGTTCTTGCCCACCCGCTTGGCCGCGGCCAGGGCGCCGTTCGACTGGAAATCGGCGAGGTCCGGCCGGTCCGAGGGGGTCACCCGGGCCAGTTCCACGGGCAAGCCTTCGGCGGCGAAGGCGGCCTCGACCGCCTCGCCCAAGGCCCGCTTCAGATCGGTCATCGTGAGGTGTTGGCTGCGGTCGTCGTTGTGCCGGCGTTCAGGCGGAAGCGTTTGCCGTCCCGATTGAAGGCGGCCATTTCCGGCGTCACCTCGAAGCCCACCAGGACCTCGAAGTTGGCGCCCGAGGTGGTGAGGGCGGCGCGGGGAATGGTGATCTCGCTGATGGTCTCGGTCTTGTAGGCCCGCTCCCCGTTTTCCGGGAAGTTGACCGGCAGGTCGAAGGTTTCCTTGGCGATGATCGAACGGTTGCGGTCGGTCACCGCCACCCAGTAGCGGTAGGTCTTCTGGCGGCCCGTGGCCCGCGGGCCCTTGCCCAGCTCGAACAGGATCTCCATCGAGACCTTGATGGGCTGCATGTCCTTGTACTGGCAGCCGGCGCTGATGCCCTGGATCTCACCGCTCCAGGCCACCGCCGCGGAGGCCTCGCGTCCACCCTCGAACTCCACATAGCGGCCGGCGTCGTAGAGGGATTTCACGAAGGGACAGGGACCGGCGTTGCGCAGGGCCGGCAGCGGCGCGCGCACGTCGCCCCATTCGGCGTCGCGCTGGCGGCGCTTGGCGGCGTCGGATTCGGCTTGCTGCTGGTCGCTCTGCTGCTGCTCTTCGCGGCGGCTTTGGGCCATGGCGGCCGGGGGGAGCGCGGTGACGACCGCGACGAGGGCGGCGGCGAGGAGAAGGGAACGGCGCATGGGGGGCGTCCAGGAAGCTGGAGAGAAGTCGAGCCTAACTACATCCTGCCGATTGCGGCCGCAACGCGGCTAGCTACCGCGCCCTGGGCCCACTAAGTTCCGCCGCGCATGACAAAACCGCCGATCACCGTCCTTTTGGCCAGCCCGCGCGGCTTTTGCGCCGGCGTCGACCGGGCCATCCAGATCGTCGAGCGGGCCATCGAGAAGTTCGGCGCGCCGGTCTATGTGCGGCACGAGATCGTCCACAACCGCCACGTGGTCGACCGCCTTAAGGCCCTGGGCGCGGTCTTCGTCGAGGAGCTCGACCAGGCCCCCGACGATCGGCCGGTGGTGTTCTCCGCCCACGGGGTGCCGAAATCGGTGCCGGCCGCGGCCCGGGCCCGGCGGATGCTGTTCCTCGACGCCACCTGCCCCCTGGTCTCGAAGGTCCATGTGGAGGCCGAGCGTCACATGGCGGCCGGCCGCGAGATCGTGCTGATCGGCCATGCGGGCCATCCGGAGGTGGTGGGCACCATGGGCCAGCTGCCGGACGGCGCCGTGGCCCTGATCGAGACCGTCGCCGACGCCGCCGCCTACGAGCCGCGCGATCCGGCCAATGTGGCCTTCGTCACCCAGACGACCCTCTCGGTGGACGACACCGCCGAGATCGTCGCCGCCCTCCGCGCCCGCTTCCCGGCCATCGCCGCGCCGCACAAGGAAGACATCTGCTACGCCACCACCAACCGCCAGGAGGCGGTGAAGGCCATTGCCGGCGAGGCCGAGGTGGTGCTGGTGCTGGGCAGCGCCAATTCCTCCAATTCCGTCCGCCTGGCCGAGGTGGGCCGCAGGTCGGGGGCGAGGGCCTATCTGATCGACGACGCCGACGGGCTGGATTTCGCCTGGCTGGAGGGCGCGCGCACGGTGGGCGTCACCGCCGGCGCTTCGGCGCCCGAGATGCTGGTGCGGGGCGTGCTGGACCGGCTGGGGGAGCGCTTCGAGGTGACGTTGCGCGAGATCGACGCCACGCCGGAGACGGTGACGTTCAAGCTGCCGAAGGCGGTGGCCTAGCTCTCCTGGCCCCGCGCCAAGCGTGAGCGCGGAGGGAAGGCGGGACGGACAGTCCTTGACCCCGCCCCCGACCTTCGCCAATCCGGCCGCATGGCGGTCTATACTGACATCACCGACGAGGAGCTGGCCGAGCTGTTGGCCGGCTACGACCTCGGCGCGCCGTTGGCTTTCAAAGGCATCGCCGAAGGCGTGTCGAATTCCAACTTCCTGCTGGAGACCACCTTCGGCCGCTTCATCCTGACGGTCTACGAGAAGCGGGTGGCCGAGGCCGACCTGCCGTTCTTCCTGGGCCTGATGCAGTGGCTGTCGCAGCACGGCTATCCCTCGGCCGCTCCGAAGACCGACCGCGAGGGCCGCATCCTGCAGCGGGTGCGGGGCAAGCCCTGCGTCATCGTCGAGTTCCTCAGCGGTCTTTCGGTGCGCCGCCCGACCGTCGCCCACTGTCGCGAGGCCGGGGCCGGGCTCGCGGCCCTGCACCTGGCCGCCCAGGGTTTCGGGATGGCCCGGGCCAATGATCTTGGCCAGGGCGCCTGGGCCAGCATGTTCGCGCCCCTGACGGCGGAGGCGGACGCCCTGAAGCCCGGGCTGGCCGCGGTGATCAAGGGCGACATCGAAAGCCTCGCCGCCCGCTGGCCGCAGGGGCTGCCGCAGGGGGTGATCCACGCCGACTATTTCCCGGACAACGTCTTTTTCCGCGAGGGGGCGTTCGCCGGGGCCATCGACTTCTACTTCGCCTGCGTGGATTTCCTGGCCTACGACCTGGCGGTGGCGCTGAACGCCTGGTGCTTCGAGCCCGACGGCTCGTTCAACATCACCTCCGCCAGGGCGATGGTGGCGGGCTATGAGCGCCGCCGGCCGTTGAGCGAGGCCGAGCGCGCCGCCCTGCCGGTGCTGGCCCACGGCGCGGCCATGCGGTTCTTCCTCACCCGGCTGAGCGACTGGCGTTCCACGCCCGAGGGCGCCTTGGTGAAGCCGCACGATCCGCTGGAGTACGAGCGCAAGCTCGCGGTCCACCGGTCCTCGCCGGATCTCGTGCTGTTCGGGGCCGCCGGGTGACCCCGGAGGTGGTGATCTTTACCGACGGCGCCTGCTCGGGGAATCCCGGTCCCGGCGGCTGGGGCGCCATCCTGATCCACGGCAAGACCCAGAAGGAAATCTCGGGCGGGGAGCTGGCCACCACCAACAACCGCATGGAGCTGATGGCCGCCATCCAGGCGCTGGAGGCCCTGACCAAGCCCTGCAAGGTCGAGCTGCACACTGACAGCCAGTACGTCCAGAAGGGGATCCACGAGTGGATCCATTCGTGGAAGAAGCGCGGCTGGCTGACCGCCGACAAGAAGCCGGTCAAGAACGACGACCTGTGGCGCAGGCTCGACGAGGCCCGGCAGCGCCACACGGTCGACTGGCGCTGGGTCAAGGGCCACGCGGGCCACGAACTCAACGAACGGGCCGACGCCTTGGCCCGGCAGGGCCTGAAGGACCGTCTGGGAGCTTGAGCGGAACCGCCCGCCCGCTCCCCGGATTTTCGCATCATGTCTGAGGCCCTGAAAGTGGTCTGCCCCCACTGCGACGGCGCCAACCGCGTGCCGGCCGCCCGGCTGGGCGACGGGGCCAAGTGCGGCCGCTGCCACGCGGCGCTGTTCACCGGCGCGCCCATCGCCCTCGACACCGCCCGGTTCGACAAGCACCTGGGCGCCAGCGACCTGCCGCTGATGGTGGACTTCTGGGCCGCCTGGTGCGGCCCCTGCCGGGCGATGGCTCCGATCTTCGAGCGCGCCGCCGCTGAGCTGGAGCCCCGGGCGCGGTTCGTGAAGGTGGATGTCGACGCCAATCCGCAGCTGGCCAGCCGCTATGGCGTGCGGGGCATTCCGGCGCTGTTCGTGTTCACGCACGGCAAGGTGGCCGCCCAGCAGGCTGGCCTGGCCGACGCCCGCCTGCTGGCCGAATGGGCAGATCGCTTCGCGCCTCTCCGGGCCTGACGGGTTTGCGCCCGCCGGGGCGGCCCTCCTATATGACGGGTCGTAACGACGGGAGTTTCGAGGCGTGGACGGGTTCGAGCAGGCGGTCGCCGAGCCGGAACGGGCGCGGCTCACCTATCCCTTCGATCAGGCGCCGGAATACGGCGAGGCCATCGACGTGGCGCCGGGGGTGAAGTGGCTGCGCCTACCGTTGCCGCCGCCGCTGAACTTCATCAACGTCTGGGCGATCGCGGAGGCCGGCGGCTGGGCGATCGTCGACACCGGCCTGGGCGGGCCCGACACCCAGGCGGCCTGGGACAAGGCCCTGGCCGGGCCGCTGGAGGGCAAGCCGGTCACCCGGGTCTTCGTCACCCACATGCATCCGGACCACATCGGCATGTCCGGCTGGCTGACCCGCAAATTCCATTGCCGGCTGTGGATCACCCGCCTGGAGTTCGTCACCTGCCGGTCGCTGGCCGCGGACACCGGCCGCGAGGCGCCGCGCGAGGGGATCGAATTCTACCGGGCCGCCGGCTGGGACGAGGCCGCCATCGAGGATTACCGCACCCGGTTCGGTGGTTTCGGCCGGGCGCTGCACGCCCTGCCGGACAGCTTCAAGCGGATGACCGACGGCGACGAGATCGAGATTGGCGACCATCTCTGGCGGGTGGTGGTCGGCTCCGGCCACAGCCCCGAGCACGCCTGCCTCTATTGCCCGGACCTTGGGGTGATGATCAGCGGCGACCAGGTGCTGCCAAGGATCTCCTCGAACGTCTCGGTGTTCCCCACCGAGCCGGAGGCCAACCCGCTGACCAACTGGCTCACCTCGCTGGCGGCCATCAAGCCCCGCATCCCGGCGGGCGTGCTGGTGCTGCCGGCCCACAACGATCCTTTCGTCGGCCTGCACGCCCGGATCGACAACCTGATCGCCGGGCATGAACGCGCGCTTGAGCGGCTGCGGGCCGAGCTGGCCGAGCCCCGGCGCGCTGTGGACCTATTCCGGCTGCTGTTCCGGCGGCCCATCGACGGCAGGCTCCGCGGCATGGCCACCGGCGAGGCGCTCGCCCACCTCAACTGCCTGATCGGCCGCGGCCAGGTGGTCAGGGAAGCCGACGCCCAGGGCGTCGACTGGTACCGCGCGGTCGCCGCATGACCGTGACCATCCGCGTGGCCACGGCGGCCGACACGCCACTGATCCTGGGCTTCATCCGCGAGCTGGCCGAATACGAGCGGCTAGCCGACGCCGTGGAGGCCACCGAGGCCGATATCCGCCGCGATCTGTTCGGCGAGAATCCCCGCTGCTTCTGCGACATCGCCGAGCTGGACGGGCGGGCGGTGGGGTTCGCCCTGTGGTTCTACAACTATTCCACCTTCAAGGGCCGGGCCGGGATCTACGTCGAGGACCTGTTCGTGTCGCCCGAAGCCCGGGGCCGGGGCCTCGGCAAGGCGCTGTTCAGGGGCCTGGCCCGGCGCTGCGAGGACGCGGGCCTTGGCCGGCTCGAATGGGCGGTGCTCGACTGGAACGCGCCGGCCATCGCCTTCTACGACAGCCTGGGCGCGGGCGCCCTGGACGACTGGACCGTTCGCCGCCTGCATGGCGAGGCGCTCCGCAAGCTGGCGGGGTCTTAAGGGCCTAGATCCCCTCCCTGCGGGGAGGATCGATCTATTCTAGACGGTCCGCGCGCCGGAGGTCGGGGAAGAGCTTGGCCCATACCGCGGTGACCACCAGGGCGCCGACGCCGCCGAAAATCGCCGCGCCCACCGGCCCCAGGAGGCGGGCGACGATGCCGCTCTCGAACTCGCCGAGTTCGTTGGAGGCGCCGATGAACACCGTGGACACCGCGGCGACGCGGCCGCGCATCGGATCGGGCGTGACCAGCTGGATCAGGGTCTGGCGGACGAAGACCGAGGCCATGTCGGCGCCGCCGAGCACGATCAGCGCCGCCACCGAAACCCACAGCCATTGGGAGAGGCCGAAGGCGATGGTGGCGAGGCCGAAGATCGCCACCCCGCCGAACATGAAGTGGCCGGCCCTGGCGCGGATCGGGTTGATGGCCAGCCAAAGGGCCACCAGGGTGGCGCCGATGGCCGGTGAGGCGCGCATCATGCCGAAGCCATTGGCGCCGACGTGCAGCACGTCCTGGGCGAACACCGGCAGCAGCGCCGTGGCGCCGCCCAGCAGGACCGCGCAGAGGTCGAGCGAGATAGCCCCGAAGACGATCTTCTGGCGCCAGACATAGGCCAGGCCTTCCTTCATCAGCGCCCATCGGGAGCCGGCGTTCACCTCGGGCTGGGTGTTCAGGCGGATCAGGGTGGTGAAGCCGATGGCCACCGCATAGAGGGTGGCGGCGGCGAAATAGCCGGTCTGCGTCGAGACCGCGATCAGCCCGCCGGCGATCGCCGGGCCGGCGATGGAGGCCATCTGCCAGGCCAGGGCGTTCCAGACGATGGCCTTGGGCAGCAGGGCGCGCGGCACCAGCATCGGACCCATGGCCGTGTTCGCCGGTGAGAAAAAGGCGCGGAAGGTCCCGAACAGGAAGGCGATGACCAGGAGCAAGGTCGGGGTGGCGCGGCCGGCGCCGGTCGCCAACGCCAGGCTCAGGGCCACGATCACCTCGGCCCCGAAGCAAAGCTGCAGGATGCGCTTGCGGTCGTAGCGGTCGGCGGTCTCGCCAGCGGGAAGGGTGAGCAGCAGGACCGGGATGAAGGCCGCCAGGCCGATCATCCCGACCATGAAGGCGCTCTCGCCGACGCCGCGTGTCTCGCGCGCCAGGAGGTACATGTGCCAGCCGAGGGTGACGCTCTGGACCTGGCCGGCCAGGCCGCCCGTCACCCGCGAGCCCCAGAAGAACAGGTAGTCGCGCTGACGCAGCAGGGCGCGCGCGGACGGTGGCGGCTGATCGGGATCCTGGGCCATGGCGGGTGGGCGGGAAACTGCCTTGTGTCGGAGGTCGGGGCAACGGGCATTGACGCGCCGGGGCGCCGGTCCTATTTGCGCCGCTCCTGTCCACGGCCCGGAGGGCCCTGACGATGCGACGACGCGAGCCTTTCGCCTGAATGCGCCCGGCGGCCCTGTTGTCGCCGAACCGTCGTAATTGTCCGTAAGAAGTCCCTCCGCATGTCCGCCGAAGCCTCCGCGCCCCCGCCGGCGCTGACCTACCGCTCCGAACGCCCCAAAGACGGTCCGGCCGTCGAGGCGCTGCTCGACCGCGCCTTCGGGCCAGGACGGTTCGTGAAGATCTCCGAACGGGTCCGCGAGTTCGCCGATTTCGCCTCCGAACTGACAGTCTGCGCCCTCCGGGGCGAACGCCTGGTGGGGGTGTGCCGGATATGGCGCGTGAGGGTAGGGGACGAGCGCGTCGCCTTCCTGGGACCCCTGGCCGTCGATCCGGACGAACGCAGCGCCGGCGTGGGGGCGGAGATGGTGGCAAGGGCCTCCGCCGCCGCCGAGGCGGCCGGGGAGGCCGGCGTCCTGCTGGTCGGCGACGAGCCCTATTTCCGCAAGCTCGGCTTCGCCATCGCGCCAAAGGTGCGGATGCCAGGGCCGGTGGATCCAAGGCGGGTCCTGACCCGCACGTTCGGCGACCTGAGCCTCGAAGGCGCGGTGCGGCCCCGTTAGACGGGTTCTCCCGGGTTGAGGGACTGGGCCGGCGCCCCTACCTTCCTCGCATGGCGCGGAATTCAAAGGCGGGCTTGGACGAGACGGCCGCCGCCGCGCAGGCGCAGGTTCCGAAGACCCGCGGCTTGCCGCCGGTGCACCTCTGGAATCCGGAGCTGAGCGGCGAGATCGACATCCTGATCCGCAAGGACGGCGCCTGGGTCCACGAGGGCGAGGAGATCGGCCGGCCGGCGCTGGTGCGCCTGTTCTCCACCATCCTGCGCCGCGACGGGGACGAGACCTTTCTGGTCACGCCGGTGGAGAAATGGCGGCTGCGGGTCGAAGACGCCCCGTTCGTGGCGGTGGCCCTGACGCGCGAGGCGGAGGGCCTGACCTTCACCACCAATGTCGGCGACCAGGTGACCGCCGGGCCGGACCATCCGATCCGTGTCGCGTTCGGCGAGGACGGGACGCCCCGACCCTATGTCCACGTGCGCGGCGCCCTCGAGGCGCTGATCGCCCGGCCGGTGTTCTACGAGCTGGCCGAGCTGGCCACCGAGCGCGCCGGGGCGCTGGGCGTGGAGTCCGGCCGCGCTTGGTTCGCGATCGGCGAGGCCAGCCGGTGAGCCGGGCCGTCGACACCCGCGCCTGGATCGCCGAGCACCTGGATCCCCTCGATCCCAAGCCGCCCGTCGCCGGGCTGGCCGACCGCGATCCCGACGACAGCTGGTACCCGCCATCGATGCCGCCGCCCACGCCGGCCGCCGTGCTGATCGGCCTGGTGGAGCGGCCCGAGGGCATGACCGTGCTGCTCACCCGCCGGGCGGACTCCCTGCGCGCCCATACCGGCCAGATCGCCCTGCCGGGCGGGCGGATGGATGCGGGTGAAACCCCCTGGGAAACGGCGTTGCGCGAGGCGAAGGAGGAGATCGGCCTGGATCCGGCCCATGTCAGCCTGGCGGGGCTGGCCACGCCCTTCCTGACCGGGACATCCTACCTGGTCACCCCGGTGGTGGGTTTCGTGACCCCCGGGTTCGTGCTTTCCGCCAATCCGGACGAGGTGGCGGACATATTCGAGACGCCGTTCAGTTTCCTGATGGACCTGGCCAATCACGAGGAACGCGACATGATGGCCTCGGGCCAGCTTCGCCGGGTGATCACGGTCACCCACGAGGACCGGGTGATCTGGGGCGTCACCGCGCACATACTGCGGTCGCTCTACTTCCGACTTTATGGAGCCGCGGTTGCTTAGGATCCTTGTTCTGCGCGGGGCCTTGATGGCTCTGCCGTTCGTCGTCTGGTTCGCCTGGCAGGGCTGGGCGCGGCGCCACGGCCGTGAGCCGGGGGCGACGCCCTATGCCTGGCTGGTGGGCGTCGGCGCGGTGCTGGTCGGCCTGTCCCTGCTGCTGAGCGTCTTCTTCCACCCCGACAACCGCGGCCAGGCCTATGTGCCCGGAGAGATGAGCGCGGACGGCAAGGTGGTCCCCGGCCGCTACGAGGCGCCATGACCGAGAACCTGGGCCAGCCCGGCTGGATGGCGGCGACCGCTACGCAGGCCGTGATGGTCGCCCTGGAGGACGCCGGCGGCATGGGCTGCGCACGTTTCGTCGGCGGCTGCGTCCGCAACACCCTGCTGGGCGCCCCGGTGGAGGACGTGGACATCGCCACCACCCTCACCCCCGAGGCGGTGACGGCGGCGGTGCGGGGCGCCGGGCTGAAGGCGGTCCCCACCGGCATCGAGCACGGGACGGTCACGGCGATCTCGGAAGGCCGCCCCTACGAGATCACCACCCTGCGCCAGGACGTCTCCACCGACGGGCGGCGGGCGGTGGTGGCCTTCACCACCGACTGGACCGAGGACGCGGGGCGCCGCGACTTCACCCTCAACGCCCTCTACGCCGGAACCGATGGGGCGATCCTCGATCCGATCGGCGGCGGGATCGAGGACGCCCGCGCCGGCCGCATCATCTTCGTCGGCGAGCCCGAGCGGCGCATCGAGGAGGACTACCTGCGCATCCTGCGCTTCTTCCGGTTCCTGGCCTGGTACGGCAAGGGCGAGCCGGACGAGCGGGCCCTTTTGGCCTGCGCCGCGCTGAAGGAAGGCCTGGGTCAGCTGGCGGCCGAACGGGTGTCGAAGGAGCTGCTCAAGCTGCTGGCGGCGCCCGATCCGCAGGCGTCGGTGGCGCTGATGGATGAGGCGGGCGTCCTGGCCATGATCCTGCCCGCCGCGCCCGACCTGGCGCGCCTGGCGGCGGTGGATTCAGCCGATCCGCTGCTGCGGCTGGCGGCCCTGCTGCCGGACGAGCCGGAGCTGGGCGCGGACCTGGCCGGGCGCCTGCGGCTCTCCAACGCCGAGCGCGACCGCCTGACCATGGCCCTGGACTCCGCCGCCACGCCGAGCCCCGAGCCGGCGGCCGTGCGCCGCGCCGTGCATCGGTTCGGCGGACAGACGGTGGCCGATCGCGCGCGCCTGGCGGGGCTGGACGGGGCGGTGGCCAAGCTGGCGGAAAGCTGGGAAGCGCCGGACCTGCCGGTGACTGGCGAGGACGCCCTGGCGGCGGGCGCCGCCGGCCCGGCGGTGGGCGTGGCCCTGCGGGCCGTGGAGGCCTGGTGGGCGGAAGCCGATTTCCCCGACGACCGGGAGGCGGCGCTGGCCAAGCTGCGCGAGGCGATCGCCTCGTGAAGGTCGGCATCCTGAAGACCGGCAGCCCGCCGCAAGCGGCCCTCGCGGCGCACGGCGACTATCCGGCCATGTTCCGCCGCCTGCTGGGCGAGGCGGACTATGAGTGGCGCACCTATGCGGTGGACGAGGGCGAGCTGCCGGCCCGCCCCGAGGAATGCGACGCCTATATCGTCACCGGGTCTTCGGCGGGGGTGTACGACCCACTGCCCTGGATCGCGCCGGCCAAGGACTTCCTTAGGGCCGCGAAGGGCAAGGCCAAGCTGGTCGGAATCTGTTTCGGCCACCAGCTGATGGCCGAGGCGTTCGGCGGCCAGGTGATCAAGTCGCCGAAGGGCTGGGGCGTCGGGGCGCACGACTACGAGGTGTTCTCGGCCGAGCCCTGGATGGACGGGGCCGGGCCGGTCCGGATGCCCGCCTCGCACCAGGACCAGGTGGTGGTCCTGCCGCCGAACGCCGAGGCCATCGCCGGCAACGCCTTCGCGCCGCTGGGGGCGATCGCCTATCGCGACCAGCCGGCGATCTCCATACAGCTGCATCCGGAATTCGAGCCGGCCTACGCCATCGACCTGATCGAGACCCGGCGGGGCAGCCGCTACGGCGAGGACCAGGCGGACCGCGCCATCGCCTCCTATTCGGGGTCCGACGACCGGGCGCGGGTGGCCGGCTGGATCCGGAACTTCCTGGAAGGTTGAGAAGCCTTAAGGCCAGGCCACCAGCGGCGGCATGGACGACAGGATGGTCTCGACGTTGCCCCCGGCCTTCAGGCCGAACATGGTGCCGCGGTCGTAGAGCAGGTTGAATTCCACATAGCGGCCCCGGCGGACCAGCTGCTGGGCGCGGTCGGCCTCGGTCCAGGGTTCGGCCATCCGGTGGCGGACGATCTTCGCATAGACCTCCAGGAACGCGTCCCCCACCGCCCGGGTGAAGGCGAAGTCCCTCTCGAAGTCGCCGGAGTCGTGCTGGTCGAAGAAGATGCCGCCCACGCCCCGGGTCTCGCCCCGGTGCGGCAGGAAGAAATACTCGTCGCACCAGGCCTTGTAGCGGCCGTGCCAGTCCGGATCGAAGCCGTCGCAGGCGGCCTGCATGGCCTGATGGAACAGCATCGCGTCGTCCGCCGTCTGGCTGCGCTGCTCGTCCACCATCGGCGTCAGGTCGGCGCCGCCGCCGAACCAGCTCTTCGCCGTCGAGAGGAAGCGGGTGTTCATGTGCACGGTGGGCACGCGCGGCGAGCGCGGGTGGATGATCAGGCTGATCGAGGTCGAGACATAGGACGGGTCCTTGTCCGCGCCCGGCATCTGGGCCGCCATCTCCGGGGAGAATCGGGCGGTGGCCGACGAGGTGTGGACGCCGGCCTTCTCGAACAGCCGGCCGGCCAGGTGGCCGCCGATCCCGCCGCCGACGCCGGCCTCCCGGGTCCAGGGGCGCCGGTCGAACCGCCCGGCCTCGCCGGGATAGAGGTCGGCCGGCGCCTCGTCTTCAAGGCGCTCCAGCTCGGCGCAGATGCGGGTCTGCAGGGCCTCGAACCATGCCTGCGCGCGGGCCCGCCGCTCCAGGATCTGCGTGGGGAGGGTCGACATGACCGTCTGCTAACCGTTCGGGAGGCGGGTTGGGAAGCCCCGACCAGCCCAGAAAGGCCCTGGTGGCCAAGGTTTTCCCGATTGCCCGGTTGAAAAACGACCGAACGCGCTCTAAGCCCTCGCCCACGGGATAGGCCGGGGGCTCGACACAGGATCACGGATAGGCGCCGCGTTTGACGGGGCCTGTTCCGCGGCATGTCCGGCCCAGTCGATCCGTGAAGCTCAGGCCCTCTGCAGGGGGCCTCTATGAAGGGTAGCTTAAAGGTGGCTGACACCGTCGTGGGCGCGAACCCCGAACACCATTCGGGCGATGACCCGAATCGCAGAGATTTCATCCACATCGCGGCCGGGGCGGCCGCTGTGGGCGCCGCGGGCGTGCTGGCCTGGCCGCTGGTCGACCAGATGAACCCGGCCGGCGACACGTTGGCGCTTGCGTCCATCGAGTTCGACCTGACCAAGGTCGCGCCCGGGCAGCAGGTCGTGGTCAAGTGGCGCGGCAAGCCCCTGTTCGTCCGCAACCGCTCGCCCGAGCAGATCGCCGCGGCGATCAAGGACGACACCGCGCCCCTGCGCGATCCCCAGAAGGACGCCGACCGCGTGAAGCCCGGCAAGGCCGAGTGGCTGGTCCTGGTCGGCACCTGCACGCACCTGGGCTGCGTGCCCACGGTGGGCGGCGGCGATTACGCCGGCTGGTTCTGCCCCTGCCACGGCTCGCACTACGACACCTCCGGACGGATCCGTAAGGGCCCCGCGCCGAGGAATCTCGAAGTGCCCGAATACGCCTTCCTTTCCGACACCAAGATCAGGGTGGGCTGACGGCCATGAGCGGACACTCGACCTACGAGCCGAAGACCGGCTTCGAGCGCTGGCTCGACATGCGCCTGCCGATCATCCGGATGGTGAACGACACCGCGCTCGATTTCCCGACGCCGAAGAACCTCAACTACTGGTGGACCTTCGGCGGCATCCTGGCGCTGATGCTGGTGCTGCAGATCGCCACCGGCATCGTGCTGGCCATGCACTACGTGCCGCACGTGGACCACGCCTTCAATTCGGTCGAGCGCATCATGCGCGACGTCAACTACGGTTGGCTGATCCGCTACATGCACTCCAACGGCGCCTCGATGTTCTTCGTGGCGGTCTACATCCACATCCTGCGGAACCTCTACTACGGCTCCTACAAGGCCCCCCGCGAGGTGCTGTGGATCCTGGGCTGCGTGATCTACCTCTTGATGATGGCCACCGCCTTCATGGGCTACGTCCTGCCCTGGGGTCAGATGAGCTTCCACGGCACCGTGGTGATCACCAACCTGTTCGGCGCCCTGCCGATCATTGGCCAGCCGATCACCACCTGGCTGTGGGGCGGCTTCGCGGTCGACAACCCGACGCTGAACCGCTTCTTCTCGCTGCACTATCTGCTGCCGTTCGTGATCGCCGGTGTCGTG
>CANJRI010000039.1 GCA_947476555.1 Caulobacteraceae bacterium | reverse complement strand
GCCCCGCAGGCCCCGATCCCGCAGCCGTACTTCGGACCCAGGATCCCCAGCGTGTCCCGCAGGGTCCAAAGCAGAGGGGTGTCACCCTCGACATCCGCCGTCAGCGCCTTGCCGTTCACGTTGAGGGTGAAAGCCATCACCGCCGCTCCTGGAATTCCGGTTGCGCTACTTTAAACCCCAGCGCTCGCAAAACAATGTCATGCCGGCAATCAGGCCGCGCTGCGGGTGGCCTTGGCCTGCATCAGGCGCTGATGCTCCCCCTCCAGGCGGACCGCCGTCAGCACGCCGGTGGCGTAGGCCCCGGTGTCGATCCCCAGTCGCCAGCGGGTGAGCTGGGCTTGCTCTGCGGGGGTATGGCCATGGACGATGACCTTTCCGTAGGGGCCCTCCCACTGCAGGAACTCCTGCCGGATCCACAACAGGTCGCGCTCGCCCTGCTCGGCCAGGGGCACGCCCGGCCGCACTCCGGCGTGGACGAAGGCGTAGTCGCCGACGGTGATCATCAGTTCCAGGGTTTCGTAGAACCGGCGGTGAGCCGCCGGCAGCACGCGCACGAACGCCTCGCCGGCCCGGGCCCAGGCCTCCGGATCGGTGCGGGTGGCGGGCGGCTGGACCCCATAGGAGGCCAGGGTGGTCGCGCCCCCATGGTCCACCCAGAGCGGCCCCATGGCGGCCGGGTCGTCCAGGAACTTCAGCAACGCCTCTTCGTGGTTGCCCTTCAGGACGCGGGTCTCGATCCGGTCATAGGCCTGCATCCGCAGGATCAGGTCGACGCCGCCCATGGAGTCCGCCCCGCGGTCCACATAGTCGCCGAGGAACACCAGCAGCGGCCGTTCGGCCGGCCGGGAGGCCGCCGCGTCGGCGGCGATGTCGTGCAGCAAGGGACCCAGGATATCGAGCCGGCCGTGCACATCGCCCACCGCATAGACCAGCCGGCCGCCGGTGGACGGGGGTGGGAGCGGCGGCGTCTTGCGGAACAGGTTCTTGAACAGGGGAGGCGCTCTTGGATCTTGCGGCCGCAAGATAGGGCCAGCCGTCGAGCGCCGCCATGCCATGGAGAGGGCTAAGGCGGATTATTCGAAGGGGCGGCCCGCGACGTTCGGACGTCGGCTACCGGACAGACAAGGCGCAGCTTCGGCCGCTAACTAACCCTATGGTTGTAAGTCACCACTGGGTGCTCCGTGTCACCTGCCCCAGCTGTGGCGCGAGCGGTCAGGTCAAGGTGACCGAGGACGGCGGTCCGCCCTTCACCGACACGCCCCGTCGGGAATATGAACCGGACAAGGGTTTCGACATCGGGCTCAGCCCAACCCTACTGTGCCGGGCCTGCGGGTCGGCGGCTCGTGCGCCAACCGGGTCGGACCGGGGCCCAATCCCCAAGGCGCTCAATGTCGCGTTGAGCGTGGGATCGGACGCCGCCATCTCCTGCAGGATCGCCAACGCCAGCCGCCCGAACTCCACTTCGCTGGGTTTCTCGTCGGCGGCGAGAGCCGGGGGCGCATCCATATGACAGTTATACGACACACCATTTAGGACGTGCGACACACTTATACCGGGCGCCGCCGCGCGGGTTCTCGCCGCCCCGCGCAGGCGGCGAGAAATGGCCCGAAGGTCTTGAAATAGGAGTCCTGGTGGAGCCGAGCGGAGTCGAACCGCTGACCTCCTCATTGCGAACGAGGCGCTCTACCAACTGAGCTACGGCCCCAGGAGGCGCCGGAATGGCGATCTGGCGCGCGCATGTCAAGCGCCCGCCTTTGCCTGCGACCCAAAGCCCAGTAGAACCGCCAGGCACCGGAGCGGGCGAGGACCATGGCGGCGATCATCGGATTTGTGTTCTTCATCCTGAACTCGCTGCTGAGCCTGCTGGTCTGGGCGATCATCATCAGCGCGATCCTGTCGTGGCTGGTGGCCTTCGACGTGATCAATCTGCGCAACCGCTTCGTCTACAGCGTGGCGCACTTCCTGGAGGCGGTGACGCGGCCGGTGCTGCGGCCCTTCCAGCGCATCATCCCCACCCTGGGCGGCGTCGATATCAGCCCGATCATCGTCATCCTGGTGATCTACGGGATCCAGGGCTACCTGTTGCCGGCCCTGCGCGACTTCCTGATCGGACTGGCGCCGTTCTGAGCGTTCGACTGTCGGTCCGCGTGACGCCCAGGGGCGGGCGCGACGCCGTCGACGGCTGGGCCCTCGACGAGGCCGGACTGCCGATCCTGAAGGTCCGCGTCCGCGTGGCGCCGGAGGGCGGGGCGGCCAATGCGGCGGTGGTCGCGCTGCTGGCCAAGGCCCTTGAGCTGCCGCGCTCCGCCGTGCGGGTGGCGGC
Source organism: Caulobacteraceae bacterium (assembly GCA_947476555.1). Taxonomy (GTDB): domain Bacteria; phylum Pseudomonadota; class Alphaproteobacteria; order Caulobacterales; family Caulobacteraceae; genus Phenylobacterium. The sequence goes on along the minus strand of CANJRI010000039.1, from coordinate 22,224 downwards.
CGGACAGACGGCCCGCATCAAGCGCCTGGAGATCGACGGCGTGGGCGAAGCCGACCTCGCCCGCGCCTTCGGCCAGCCCTAAGGGTTGTAGGCCCGCTCGCCGTGGGCCGACATATCGAGACCCTCTTCGATGGCGTCGTCGCGGGCGCGCAGTCCGATGGTCAGCTTGCAGAGGAAGACCAGCCCCAGGCTGGCGATCGCCGACCACGCCACCACGGCCCCGACGCCGATCGCCTGGGTCACGGCCTGATCGGCCATGGTGACCCCGTCGGCATAGCCCTTACCGCCCAGTTCCGGGGTGGCCAGCACCGCCACCAGCAGGGTCCCGAGGATGCCGCCAACGCCATGCACGGCGAAGACATCCAGGCTGTCGTCGACCCTCAGCCTGGTCTTCACGAAATCCACGGCCTGGTAGCAGATCAGGCTGCCGAAGGCGCCCAGGATCACCCCGCCCAGCGGGCCGACGAAACCGGAGGCCGGGGTCACGGTGGCCAGGCCCGCCACCACGCCGGTGACCAGGCCGACCATGGAGGCCCGGCGGAACCGGCGCCATTCGATGAAGGCCCAGACCAGACCGGCCGTGGCGGCCGATAGGTGGGTCGCCAGGATCGCGGCGGCGGCGTCGCCGTTGGCCGCCAGGGCGCTGCCGCCGTTGAAGCCGTACCAGCCGACCCAGAGCATACCCGCCCCGACCAGCGTCAGGCCGGGGTTGTGCGGCGGCGACAGGTCCTTCGGATATCCGTCGCGCGGGCCCAGGCGCCAGGCCAGCACCAGGGCCGAGACCCCGGCCGTGGCGTGGACCACCAGCCCGCCGGCGTAGTCCATCACCCCGCGGGCGAACAGCCAGCCGCCGCCCCAGACCCAGTGGCAGACCGGCGCATAGACCACCAAGAGCCAGAGCCCGGAGAACAGCATCACCGCCCCGAACCGGATGCGCTCGACAAAGGCGCCGACGATCAGGGCCGGGGTGATCACCGCGAAGGTGAGCTGGAACATGAAGAACAGGTTTTCCGGCAGGCCGCCGGAGAGGGTGTCGCGGCCGACCCCGATCAGGCCGAACTTGGCCAGGTCGCCGATCAGCGGCGCCGTCCCGGAGAACGACAGGCTGTAGGCCCCAAGCAGCCAGAGCACGGAGGCCAGGCAGGCGATGGCCACGCAGTGCATCATCACCGACAGGACATTCTTGGAGCGCACCAGGCCGGCGTAGAACAGGGCCAGGCCCGGCAGGGTCATGAACAGCACCAGGGCCGTGGCCGTGAGGATCCAGGCGGTCGCGGCCCCATCGATCTGCGGCGCCGGGACCTGCGCCACGGCCGGGCCCGCAAGGCTGGCGGCCAGCACCGCCAGCAACATCGTGCGCGGTTGTCTCATAGCTTCCCCCTTGGTCCGGGCGTCAGGCGCCCGATTCCCGATCATTATTGGCGTAAGCGTCGAAATCGGAAAGCGGGCCGGCGCATTTTTCCAGGCTGGGGGAACCGATCATCCGACCGCCGGTTTTCGACGTGACCGCCCAACGACTTGCCTGTCGGTACACGGACGGTCCCGATCGGCCCGGCCCACACCCCTGGCATCCCCCACCGCGGCCGGGCCGATCGCCCCCTTCCCAACGCAGCCGCCGCCCCGCAAGCTGGCGCCATGTCCTCGAGAGCCGAGCTCGGCCGCCTGATCGCCGATTCCCGCCGCATCGTGGTCTTCACCGGCGCCGGCATCTCCACCGAGTCCGGCATCCCCGATTTCCGCAGTCCGGGCGGGGTGTGGAGCCAGATGAAGCCGATCTACTTCCAGGAGTTCGTCGCCGACGAGAGCAAGCGGCGGGAAGCCTGGGACCGGGCCTTCACCGGCCGCGCCGGCTGGACAGGCCGCCAGCCCAACGCCGGCCATCACGCGGTCGCGCGCCTGGCGGCGCGGGGCCAGGCCATCGCGGTGATCACCCAGAACGTCGACAACCTGCACCAGGACTCCGGCGTGCCGCCCGAGAAGCTGATCGAGTTGCACGGCAACGCCACCTACGCCTCATGCCTGGACTGCGGGCTGCGCCACGAGCTGGCGGACCTGAAGTCCCTCTATGAGGCCACCGGGGACCTGCCGATCTGCAGAGCCTGCGGCGGCCTCGTGAAGACCGCGACCATCTCGTTCGGACAAGCCATGCCGGAAGGTCCGATGGCCGAAGCGCAGGCGGCGACCGCAGCGTGCGACCTGTTCCTGGTGCTGGGGTCCTCGCTGGTGGTCCATCCCGCCGCCGGCTTCCCGGTGATGGCCAAGCGGCGCGGCGCCCGGCTGGCGATCGTCAACCGCGAAGCCACCGAATTGGACGAAATCGCCGATCTGGTGCTGCACGATGAGATCGGTCCGGTCATGAGCGCGGTGGTCCCGGCGAATTAGCAAAAGGTCATATCGCTGCCTTGATCGGCGCGTTATGCGCTCAGCCGCCTCCAACGGAGCCTTTCGTGATTCGACCCGTCATCGCCGCCGCCCTCTTCATGCTCGCCGCCTGCGGCGAGAGCCCGGCGCCCCAGGCCTCCGATCCCTATTCCGGCCTCGCCCCCGAAATCCTGGCTTGGCGGACCGACCTGGAGGCCAGCCATCCGGCCTGCACGGCGAAGGTCGAGGGCAAGGGCTGCGAGTCCTTCGAGGTGACCTGCAAGGGCGCCAAGGGTCTGACGAAGTCCGATCGCGCGGGCGGCATGTCGGCCAAGGTGGTGGCGGCCATGGTCTTTCAGGGACGCGGCGGACCCGGCGGCGGAAAGCCCGGCTCGGCCTTCGCCGAATTCTCCAAGGCCGGCGGACAGTGGACGCGGGCCGAGAACGGGCCGGTCAACCTCACCACCTGCGCCCCGGCCTAGCTGACGGCGCCATTGCGCGCCGCGCCGCCACCTCTTTACAGTGTCCAGCAGGATGCGGAGCAGGGCGTGACGGTCTCGATCGAAGAGTTACAGACGACGGCCCAACCCGGCGCCGACCGGCGGTTCATCGGCCAGGCGGCCTGACCCATGCTGGCGGTGGGTTTCCACGAATTCGGTTCGCCCGACGTGCTGCGGGTGATGGAGCGGCCCGACCCTGTCGCCGGCGCCGGCGAATTGGTGGTGGCGGTGCGCGCCGCGCCGGTGAACACCACCGACACCCTGATGCGGGCCGGCCTGCAGATCGCGGCCATGACCCACCTTTCGCCGCCCTATGTCGCCGGGATGGAGTTCGCCGGTCATGTCCACACCGTGGGCGACGGCGTCAGCGGGTTCCGCTCCGGACAGGCGGTCATGGGCCTGGTCAACCCGCGCCGGCCCGAGGGCGGCGCCGACGCGCAATATGTGGTCGTCCCAGCCGCTTCGCTGGTGGCCGTGTCGCAGGACGCCGACCTCACCCGCGCCGCCGCGGTGCCGATGAACGGCCTGACCGCCATCATGATCCTGAAGCAGCTGAACCTGCCGGCCGGCGCCCTGGTGCTTGTCACCGGCGGCGCCGGGGCGCTCGGCGGCTACGTCATCCAGCTCGCCAGACAGGCCGGCCTTCGCGTGGTCGCCGACGGCAGGGAGGCCGACATGGCGCTGCTGCGCCAGTTGGGCGCCGACCACGTCGTACCGCGCGGCGATGGGATGGCCGGGGCGGTCCGCGAGCTGGCGCCGGACGGCGTCGAGGGCCTGGTGGACTGCGCCATGCTGCGGGACGCGGCCAGCGTCCTGGTGCGCGACGGCGGCGTGGCCGTCTCGCCACGCAGGAACCAGAAGGTAACCGATCCGCGCCTCGTCGTGCGCAACGTCGCCGTGACCGAAGGGATGAGCGACACCGCCGCCCTGGCCCGCCTGGAGGACCTGCGCCATCAGGGCGTGCTCACGCCCCGGGTGGCGCTCACCCTGCCGATGGCGGAGGCGGCCAGGGCGCATCGGATGGTGGAGGCGGGCGGCCTGCGCGGCCGGGTGGTGCTGAGCTTCCCGTAGAAGCCGGTTCTCCGATGGTGCCGCCTAGGTGACTCGAACACCTGACCTACGCATTACGAATGCGTCGCTCTACCGGCTGAGCTAAGGCGGCCCCTGGTCCGGAGGGCGGGTGTTTACCTGCAAAGGCCCTGGCCGCCAAGCCGGATCGCGGCGGCCTATTTCGCGGCCCGCAGGCGGCGGGGGGTGCGGCGCGGGCCCGGACCCGCAGCGGGCGGATCGTCCTGAGCGTGGTCCTCCGCCTCCACCGGATAGAGCACCGGTTCGGTGAGCATGGGATCGGAGCCGGCGTAGGCGATCGGCAGCTCCGGCAGCTCCCGCAGGCTGCGCTCCGAGCGCTCGTGACGTGGATGGATCAGTTCACCGGTCTCGGCGAAGGTCAGCACCAGGCGCGCCCAGTCCAACGGCAGGTAGGCGAAGGCGCGGCCTTCGGGATCGAGGTCCGACCAGTCCGCCTCGTGGGGGGCGGTGATGCCCCTGGCCAGCCACACCCGGGCCTCGTCCGGCTGGCCGGCGGCGAAGGCGACGCGGGCCTGCAGGCCCGCGAGGCGCGCGGTGGCGGGCTCGCCCTCCAGAGCGCGGGCGGCTTCGCGGGCGCCGGCTGGATCCCCGGCGATCAGCGCCATCTCCACATAGAGGATCAGGCTCTCGCGATGGGTCGGGTTCACCGCGGCGAGCTGGGAGAGCCGCTGGGCCCGCTCGCGCGGGGTCTCGTCGGTGCGAAGGTCGCGATAGGCCAGCCAGAGGGCGGGGTGCGGGGCAGTCCGCCAGGCGGTCTCCAGCGTGGCGGCGGCCCGTCCCAGCTTGTTGTCGGCGGCGAGCATACGGGCGGCCATCACCACGCCAGGCGCGAACCCCGGCTGCAGCTTGGCGGCCTCGACCGCCTCGTCCAGCGCCTGCGCGCGGGCCTTCGGGTCCGGGGCGTGTTCGAGCTGGGCGGCGGACGCGGCGAGCAGGGCGGCCTTCGCACGCTCGGCGATGACCGGCGGGACGATCTTGCGCTCCAGAGCGCCCTTCACCAGTTCCAGGGCGCCTTTCCAGTCCGCGGCGCCCAGGCGGGACTCCAGCAGCACCTTCCACGCCCAGCGGGCGCGCTTGGTCTCGCCATAGGCCTCCTGCGCATGGCGCAGGGCCGATTCCGGTTCGCCGCGCGCCGCGGCCAGCATCATCAGCCCCTTGTGGCCAGCCAGCCGCATCTCCGGAAACCCGAGCATCGCGGCGTAGGCGGCCTGGGCGGCGGCGGCGTCGCCAGCGGCCTCGGCGGCCTGGGCGGTCAGCACCCGCACCAGACCCGGCGCGTCGGGGGCGAGTTCGGCGGCCTTCTTGGCCAGCCGCCGGGCCTCCACGCCATCACCGGCGGCCGCGGCCAGGAAGCCGCGCGACAGCACGTCATTGGCCTGGCGACGGCGGGCCTCGGACCGGGCCTTTTCCGCGCGGCGGGGCGCGGCGAGAATCCAGAGGATGGTGCGCCACACCACGGCCGCCAGCAGACTGGCGCCCAAGGCGACGAGGATGGCGGCCGAGGCGGTCATGTCGGCCCGCCAGCCCAGCCAGGTGATACTGGCGCGGCCCGGATCCTGGGCGACGCTGAGCACGCCCACCACCACGGAGACCACCAGCATCAGCACGATAGCGGCGGGGATCATGCCGCGTCCTCCGAGGCGCCCAGGTCCTCGATGGCGCGGGCCCGGAGCTGGCCGACCCGGCGGTCAACTTCGGCCCGCCGCGCGGCGCCCTCCCGCCAGGGAGCGAGGTAGCGGCGCGCCCGTTCGGGGAGCTTGTCGATGAGGGCGACGGCGCCCGCCACGTCGCCGTCCTGCAACGCCAGCTCGGCGCGGGCGATCAGCGCGTCGGGATCGGATCCGGTGACGTCGCTCACCCGCCGCACGCTCATCACCTTGGACAGGGCGTAGATGACCCGCTCGCGCAGGCCGTCCTCAGGCTGCGGCTTGCGCGCGTAGCTGGAGGCCTTGCCGGCGTAGTCGGGGAAGCTGGCGGCCAGGGCGGCCCGGCTGGGCGCGCCGGTGGCCGCGACCTCGGTGAGGGCCCGGACCTCCGCCAGGTCGGGCGCGGCGTTGCGCACGGCGGCCAGTTCGGCGGCGAAGGGGCGTGAACCCTGCGAGGCGTCCAGCAGCACCGCGGCCGCCAGGGCCGCGGCGGCGGCCTCGCTGGAGCGGGCGCCGCTGCTTTCCAGCTCGGCGATACGAGCGTTCAGCCGGTCGACCTCCGAGCCGGGGGCCGGGACCTGGACCACATTCGGCGCCGTGAGCGCGGCCGGCTGAGGCGCGGGCGAGGCTTGCGGCTGGGGCGGGGGGAAGAAGCGTGGCCCGAGCAGGGCGACCCCAGCCCCGGCCAGCACGCAGAGCAGGCCAAACGCGATCAGCGCCCAGAAGCCGAGGCCCATCAGCGGCCGGGGCCGATAGTCGGCCGGGTCACGGGGCAGGGTGGGATCGGGCGGTGCGCTCATGGCCGTCTGTCGATCAGATTGAGCAGCGCCGCCTCCAAAGGAAAGGGTGGACACGAACGGGCGGCGAGCGGCGTGCGCGCCAGCGGCTTGACCACCGCCCTGGAGAGTCCCAGCACCCGCATCTGCGGCGCCGGATAGGCCTTGAGCAGCTTGGCCAGGAGTTGGGCGGCGCGCGGAGAGTGCACCAGGGCCGCGTCGCTGCGCGCCAGGGCTTCGGCCTCGGCGGCGGCGAGGATCACCGGCGCGGTCTCGTAAAGCACCACCCGGCGGGCCTCTACGCCGTGCGCCTCCAGGGCGCCGGCCAGGTCGCCGGCAGGCTCGGCCGCGCCGGGATGAAGCACCGCGCCGCGAAGCTCGGTCTTGCGGGCCGCGATACCCTCGGCCAGGGCTTCGACGTCGCCGTCGGCGGAGAGCACGGAGCGGAAGCCGGCGGCGCGCGCCGCGGCGGCGGTGGCCGCGCCGACCGCGAAGACCTTCAGGTTGCGCTCGCCGCAAGCCTCGGCGAAGGCCCGGGCGCCGTTGGCCGACGTGAAGGCCAGAGCGGCGACGCCCGCCAGGTCGATGTGGACATTGGGAATGCCGCGAACCGCCAGCAGCGGCGCGACAACGGCCTCGTGGCCCAGCGCGCGGACGCGCTCGGCCGTCGATTCCGCGCCGGGCTGGGCGCGGGTGATCCAGATCCTTTGTCGGCGAGCAGCCATCCGGCGTCTCTTATCTCCGGAAACCCCTTTAGCTTTTGAAAACAATCTGGGCCCCCGGACCTTGGGGTTCAACCTTATCCGGCGCCTCAGAAGACGATTGCATCCCCGGCTTCGGCCTTGATCTGACATCCCAGCAGCAGGCCGAGGTCGCGCGCCGCCTCGTCGGGCTCGGCGAGCTGGCCGACCTCCGTGGCCCCTTCGCGCCGGAACCTCAGCCGGCCGTCGGGCGAAAGCGCCTCGACGATCAGCCGCAGGTTCGCGCCTTCCAGCCAGGCATGGGCGCCGACCGGGGTGCGGCAGGAGCCCTCGAGCGCGGTGAGCGCGCCCCGCTCTGCCGCCACGGTGAGGGCGGTCGGCGCATGATCCAGAGCGCGGGCCCAGGGCAGGTGGCGGTCGGCCGTGCGGGTCTGGATGGCCAGGGCGCCCTGGCCGGGCGCCGGTGGGGCCATCCGAGGGTCGATCAGGCCCTGGGGGATATTTCCGAGCCCCAGGCGCCTGAGGCCCGCATAGGCCAGGAGGATGGCGTCGGCCTCGCCGGCGGCGAGCTTGGCCAGGCGGGTGTCGACGTTGCCGCGCAGCATCTCGACCTTGAGGTCGGGCCGGCGGTGCAGGCATTGGGCCTGGCGGCGCAGGCTCGCGGTGCCGAGCACGGCGCCTGGCGGCAAGTCCTCCAGGCTAGCGGGACCGCGGCTGACGAAGGCGTCGCGAGGGTCCTCGCGCTCGGGGATGGCGGCGATGCACAGGCCTTCCGGCAGCAGCGAGGGCACGTCCTTCAGCGAATGGACGGCGCAGTCGATGCGACCCTCCAGCAGGGCGTCCTCGATCTCCTTCGTGAACAGCCCCTTGCCGCCGATCTCCAGCAGCCGGCGGTCCTGAATGCGATCGCCGCTGGTGGTGATGATCACCAACGGGGCGGCGCGCTCCACGGCGACCGCGTCGTCCGGGTCCGCGCCCAGGAAGGCGGCGATGCGGCGCTGGATCTGGCCGGCCTGGGTCCGCGAGAGCTTTGAGCCCCGGGCGCCGATCCGGACGGGCGGTTGCGTGGGCACGGTCGGCGGTCTACCTCGGGACGGGCGAAGAGCGCCTGCTACAGCCTAAGGCCGCCCCCGGCAACCGGATGACCCCCGAGCATACTGTCCTTGGCATCGAGACCAGCTGCGACGAGACCGCCGCGGCCGTGGTGCGCCGCCGGGCGGACGGCGGGGTCGAGGTGCTGTCCTCGGTGGTCGCCAGCCAGGTCGCCGAACACGCGCCGTTCGGTGGGGTGGTGCCGGAGATCGCCGCCCGCGCCCACGTGGAAACCATCGAAGCCATCGTCGAACGCGCTCTGGGCGAGGCCGGCGTGAGCTACGGCGGGCTGACAGGCGTCGCCGCGACGGCCGGGCCCGGCCTGGTGGGCGGGGTGATGGTGGGCCTGTCGTTCGGCAAGGCCGTGGCCCTGGCGCGGGACCTGCCGCTGGTGGCGGTCAACCACCTGGAGGGTCACGCGGTCTCGGCGCGGCTGGGGGCCGAGCGGATCGACTATCCCTTCCTGTTGCTGCTGGTCTCCGGCGGCCACTGCCAGCTTCTCCACGTGGCCGGCGTGGGCGAGGCCCGGCGCATCGGCTCGACCATCGACGACGCGGCGGGCGAGGCCTTCGACAAGATCGCCAAGACCCTGGGACTTCCCTATCCCGGCGGCCCGGCGCTGGAGGCGCTCGCAGAGGGCGGGGATGCGACGCGGTTCACGCTGCCGCGCATGCTGCTCGGCCGCAAGGATTGCGACTTCTCGTTCTCCGGCCTGAAGACCGCCGCCGCCCGGCTGGCCGAGGGCCTGACCACCGAGGCCGAGCGTCGCGACCTCGCCGCCGCCGTCCAGAAAGCCATCGCCGGCCAACTGGCCGAGAAATCGGACCGGGCCATGAAGGCGCAGGTCCAGGCCCATCCGAAGGGCGCCCGCCGGTTCGTGGTCGCCGGCGGCGTGGCGGCCAACCGCGCGGTCCGCGCGCGTCTGCAGGCCGTGGCCGAGATGAATGGGTTTTCGTTCAGCGCCCCACCGCTGGCCTACTGCACCGACAACGCCGCCATGATCGCCCTGGCCGGCGCCGAGCGGCTGGCGGCCGGCCTGTCCGATACGCTGGACGCCGTGGCCCGGCCGCGCTGGCCCCTGGACGAGGCGGCGGCCGCCGCAAGCCCCACCCATCTGCCCGGCCGCAAGGGAGCCAAAGCATGAGATCAGCCGGCGTCATCGGTGGGGGGGCCTGGGGCACGGCCCTCGCCCAGGTCTGCGCCCGAGCGCGGCTCTCGGTCATCCTCCAGGCGCGTGAGCCGGACGTGGTGGAGGCGGTCAACACCGCCCACGAGAATAGCGTCTTCCTCGCCGGCGTGCCGCTGGAGTCCTCGATCCGCGCCACCGCCGACATGGCCGACCTGGCCGCCTGCGATCTGGTGCTGGCGGTGGCGCCCGCCCAGTTCCTGCGCCCGGCGCTCACCGCCTTCGCGCCCCACGCCCGGGCCGGCCTGCCCATCGTGCTCTGCGCCAAGGGCATCGAACAGGGCTCGCTGAAGATGATGACCGAGGTGCTGGAGGAGACCATTCCCGCCGCCGCCCCGGCCGTGCTCTCGGGCCCGAGCTTCGCCGGCGAGGTGGCCCGTGGCCTGCCGACCGCTGTGACCCTGGCCTGCCCCGACGAGGACCTGGCCTACGCCCTGGCCGAGGCCATCGCCACGCCCACCTTCCGGCCCTACATCGCCTACGACATGATCGGCGCCGAGGCCGGCGGAGCGGTGAAGAACGTCCTGGCCATCGCCTGCGGCATCGTCGAGGGCCGGGGGCTCGGCCGCTCGGCCCACGCCGCCGTCATCACCCGCGGCTTTTCCGAACTGACCCGGCTGGCCCTGGCCCTGGGCGGCGAGGCCGAGACCGTCGCCGGCCTCTGCGGCCTGGGCGACCTGGTGCTCACCTGCTCCAGCCCGCAGTCGCGCAACATGAGCGTGGGCCTGGCGCTCGGCGGCGGTCAGACCCTGGAGGAGGCGCTGGCCGGCAAGCTCACCGTCGCCGAAGGGGTGGCCTCCGCTCCCGCGGTCCGCGACCTCGGCCGCAAGCTGGGCGTGGACATCCCGATCTGCGAGGCGGTCGCCGCCATCCTGGCTGGGGAGGTGGAAGTCGACGCCGCCATCACCGGCCTGCTCTCCCGCCCGCTCCGCGACGAACATTGACCCTCCAAGGACCTCTCGATGCCGCTCTTCACCTTCACCTGCCTCGACAAGCCCGCCTCCCTCGACCTGCGGATGGCCACCCGCGAAGGCCACTTGGCCTTCATCCGCGACCTGGGCGACCGGGTGAAGCTGGGCGGGCCGTTCCTCGATGACGCCGGGCGGATGATCGGCTCGCTGATTGTCGTCGAGGCCGAGGACATGGCGAGCGCCGAGGCCCTGAGCGCCGCCGACCCCTATGTGACCTCTGGCCTCTTCGAGAGCGTCGAGATCCGTCAGTTCAAGGTCACGGTGGGCCAGCTCTGATCCCGGCCCGTCCCGCCCCCGGCACGCGCCTCTGCGCCCTGGCCGACCTCCCCGACCCCGGCGCGAAGGGCTTCAGGTTCCGGGCCGAGGACACGCTGTTCGCCGGCTTCCTGGTGCGCGAGGGCGAGACGGTGCGCGGCTTCGTCGATTCCTGCCCCCACGCCGGCTGGCCGCTGTCGATGATGGACGACCGCTATCTGACCCGGGACGGGCGACGAATCCTCTGCGCCGGTCATGGCGCGCTCTTCCAGCTCGACGGCCTGTGCGTCGCCGGCCCCTGCGCGGGAGATCGCCTCGCAGACTGGCCGGTCGAGGTTCGCCAAGGTGACGTTTTGACCTCGTAACCGGTTGATTAATAGTCATAACGTCCGACGTCGTTAACCAGTCGTTAGAAGTTTCCGCTGGCCTCGCGGGGTCCGCAGGCTTATGCGGTGACGCTTCGAAAGCAGGAGGCGCCGCGTGCTCCTTCGTCTTCGCAACATCTGGCTGCGCGACCATGTCGCCCACATGGCCGGGCTGCAGCTTTGCCTCGTGATCCTGCTGACCGCCACGGTCGCGATCGCGGCGGCCAGCCCGAATGGTCCGACCTTTAGTGCTCCCCTCCCATCCACCGGCCTGCGGGAAGGCGCCTTGGTCGCCGCGGTGCTCACCGCCGATACGTCCGATGCGGCGGACCTCATCCGCCTTCAGGACCTGGACCCCGAGGCCGCTCGGCTCTGGAACGCCGCCAACCCCACCTCGACCCTGCCCAACCCGCCGGCCCGGCCGTTCCGGCTGGACACCCCGAGCCTGCTGGACGAGGCGCGCGCCGTCGATTGCCTGACCGCGGCCATCTATTACGAGGCGGTCTACGAAAGCCTCGACGGGCAGCGGGCCGTCGCCCAGGTCGTGCTGAACCGGTTGCGCCACCCGGCCTACCCCAAGACTGTCTGCGGGGTGGTCTTCCAGGGCTCGGAACGCAAGACCGGCTGCCAGTTCACCTTCACCTGCGACGGGGCGCTGAAAGCCAGGCCCGTCGAGCCCATGTGGTCGCGCACCCGTGAGGTGGCCCGCGCGGCCCTCGCCGGCCAGGTGATGAAGAAGGTCGGCAACGCGACCCACTACCACGCCAACTACGTGGCGCCGTACTGGAGCCCGAACCTGGTCAAGGTCGGAACCATCGGGGCGCACATCTTCTACCGCTGGACCGGCGGCTGGGGCCTTCCCCCGGCGTTCGACGGAACCCATGCGGGCCGCGAGACGGCGGGCGTCCAGATCGCCACCTTCGAATCCCTGGCCGAAGGCGATCCGAAGCTGCGGCTCGCCGCCGTCACCCAGCGCGCCGCCATCGGCTACGAAGCGGCGCTGGAGCCGGTCGTCCCGGTCAGCGTGGATGTCGAGAAGAGCCGGTTGATCACCGCCCCTGCGGAGGCCCCGACGTTGCTGCAGCCGGACGAGATCGACTGGCTCGGCCGGCCCAAGCCCAAGGCCGCGCCTCGCCTGGCTATGCCCGGCGCCGCGCCCAACGCGGACCTGCCCTTCTAGGGGTTCGCCTCGGCGCCGAACTCGGCCACGTCCTCCAGCAGCGCGGCGGCGGCCGTGGCCACCAGTTCGCCGCCCTTCTCAGGCGTCGCCTGGCCTGGGTCGGAGCCCATCCGGCCGTCTGCGTAGCGGGCGCGGAAATCCCCAGCCTCACGGATCGGGCCGGTGGGCGCGATCTGCGGGGCGTAGTTCGCGGCCTTGATGGCGTCCGGATAGGCCCACTGGGTGACGGCGATCTCCGACGGCGTGGCATGGCTGCCGTGCCCCGTCGGGAACTGCCGGTTGGCGAGGCCCATCACCCCCTTGAGGTCCCACCAGTTCCGGAGCTTGCAGGCGAAGCCCGTGCGGCGTCCGGCGTAGCTCGCCTCGGCGTAGAGCTCGGAGAAGGCCGCCTCGATGGTGGCGACGTTGCCGCCGTGGCCGTTGAGGAAATAGATCTTCTCGAAACCGTGGTGCGCGAGGCTGCGGCACCAGTCGCCGATGGCGGCCATGAAGGTCGAGGGCCTAAGGGCGATGGTGCCGGGGAAGTCCAGGTGATGCTGGGCCATCCCGATGTTGAAGGTCGGCGCCACCAGGATGTCGCCCCGCTTCTGGGCCTCGTGGGCGATGATCTCCGGGCAGAGCCAGTCGGTGCCGAGCAAGCCGGTGGGACCGTGCTGCTCGTTGGAGCCGATCGGCACGACCACCGTGCGGGAGGTCTTCAGGAAGCTCTCGATCTCGGCCCAGGTGGACAGGTGCAGCAGCATGGGGTCCTCGCGAACGTCGCGACCGGCCTACTCGTCGGCGCGCGGCGCGTCCACCTGCAGGCCGACCAGCCGCCAGGCGCCCTTTCGGCGGGCGAAGGTCAGCAAACAGTCGCCGCTATCATCATCGGGCAGGCAGGCCTGGCCGTTGTCGACGGTCTTCAGCGCATCCCGAATGTCCTCGGTCGGTCCCTGGGCCACCTTTTCGGACACATGGGCGCGCACGGCCTGCGGTCCGATCATCCTGTCCAGGGCCAGGTCGGAGGGGCCGCCGTCGACCTCGATCCCGCTGGCGCGGCCGGCCTCGACGATCTGGCGGCGCAGGTCCTCGCGGACGGCGTCGTGGTCGATCTCCGCCTCGAAACGGGTGAGGTCGTCGGCCCAGGCGGCGGACACCAGGCGCTTGGCGTTCTTCGCCGCCTCATCCGTGGGCGGAGCACAGCCGGTCAGGGTCAGGCAGATCAGGGCGGCGGCGAGGCGTGACATCGGGGCGAAAATCCCCGGCTTGATGAGTCGCCGCAAGCGTGGCCGTGGATCTAGTGACAGTTGCGTCCTCCCCCGCACTCCGGATACTCGCTCACCAGCACCCATCGGAGAGGCCATGTCGGACGGCGAAGTGTTCCCAGTCCCGCGGGAGTGGGCCAGCCAGGCCCATATGGACGCGGCCGCCTACGACGCCGCCGTCGCCGAGGTCGAGTCAGACCCGGACGCCTACTGGAGCGGGATCGGCGCGCGCCTGACCTGGACCAAGCCCTTCACCCAGGTGAAGGACGTCTCCTTCGACGCCAGGGACTTCCGCATCCGCTGGTTCGCGGACGGTGAGCTGAACGTCTCCGTCAACTGCCTGGACCGGCACCTGGCCTCGCGCGGCGACGAGCTGGCGATCATCTGGGAAAGCGACGACCCGGAGGTCTACGACCACTTCACCTACAAGGCCCTGCACGCCGAGGTCTGCCGCTGGGCCAACGTCCTGAAGGCCAAGGGTGTCAAAAAGGGCGACCGGGTGACGATCTACCTGCCGATGATCCCGGCGGCGGCGATGGCCATGCTGGCGTGCGCGCGGATCGGGGCGGTGCATTCGGTGGTGTTCGGCGGCTTCTCGCCCGACAGCCTGTCCGGCCGCATCCAGGATTGCGACTCCAGGCTGGTGATCACCGCCGACGAGGGCCTGAGGGGCGGCAAGACCGTGCCCCTGAAGCGCAACGTCGACGAGGCGCTGAAATCCTGCCCCGGGGTGACCGACGTGATCGTCGTGCGCCGGACCCGCGCCGACGTGCCGATGGTCGCCGGCCGCGACGCTTATTTCGGCGAGCTGAAGGCGGACGTGTCGGACTGGTGCGACCCCGAGCCGATGAATGCCGAGGACCCGTTGTTCATCCTCTACACCTCGGGCTCGACGGGGAAGCCCAAGGGCGTACTGCACACCACCGGCGGCTATCTGGCCTGGGCCAGCTGGACTCACGAGGCGGTGTTCGACTACCGGCCGGGCCAGGTCTTCTGGTGCACGGCGGACGTGGGCTGGGTGACCGGCCACAGCTACGTGGTCTACGGGCCGCTGGCCAACGCGGCGACCTCGGTGATGTTCGAGGGCGTGCCCAACTACCCGACCAACTCCCGCTTCTGGGAGGTGATCGACAAGCACAAGGTCGAGATCTTCTACACCGCGCCCACGGCCCTCAGGGCCCTGATGCGCGAGGGCGACGACTGGGTGACGAAAACCTCACGGGCCTCGTTGAAGCTGCTGGGGACGGTGGGCGAGCCGATCAATCCGGAGGCCTGGCTCTGGTACCACCGCGTGGTGGGCGAAGGCCGGCGCCCGATCGTCGACACCTGGTGGCAGACCGAGACCGGCGGCATCCTGATGAGCCCGCTGCCCGGGGCCACGCCCCTGAAGCCCGGCTCCTGCACGAAGCCGCTTCCCGGGGTGAAGCCGCAACTGGTGGACGCCGACGGCAAGGTGCTGGAGGGGCCGGTCAGCGGCAACCTCTGCCTTACCGACTCCTGGCCCGGCCAGATGCGCACCGTCTACGGGGACCACGACCGGTTCATCGCCACCTACTTCAGCACCTATCCGGGGAAGTACTTCACCGGCGACGGGGCGCGGCGGGACGAGGACGGGTTCTACTGGATCACCGGCCGCGTGGACGACGTCATCAACGTCTCCGGCCACCGGCTGGGGACCGCCGAGATCGAAAGCGCCCTGGTGGCCCATACGGACGTGGCGGAGGCCGCGGTGGTCGGCTACCCGCACGATATCAAGGGCCAGGGCATCTACTGCTACGTGACGCTGAAGGTGGGGATCAAGCCCACCGAGGCGCTCCAGGCCGACCTGCGCGGCTGGGTCCGGCGCGAGATCGGCCCCTTCGCCGCCCCCGACGTGATCCAGTTCGCGCCCGGCCTGCCGAAGACCCGTTCGGGCAAGATCATGCGGCGCATCCTGCGCAAGATCGCCGAGGACGACGTCGGGAACCTTGGGGATACCTCCACCCTGGCCGATCCGGGCGTGGTGGATGACCTGATCCGCAACCGCGCGGCGCGGCGCGGCGAGGACCTGATTGTCTCCGACGGCCACCGGTTGTCGGCCGCCGCCATTGAGGCGGCGCTGGCCAGCCATTCCTCGGTAGCCGAAGCCGCGGTGGTCGGCTTCGCGCATGGAAAGCGGGGTGAGGCGGTCTGGGCCTTCGTGGTGGTGGAGGCGGACACCGACGCCACCGACGTGCTGGCGGCCGACATCAAGGGCTTCATCCGCCGCGAGCTGGGGCCGCAGTCCGTGCCGGAAGTCGTGCAGTTCGCGCCCGCCCTGCCGCGCACCCCCGACGGCGAGGTGGTGACCCCGATTCTGCGCCGCATCGCGGAAACCGGCGAGGGCGGCGACGCCCAGGGCCTGGCGGACCCGGACGTCGTGGAGAGGTTGATCAGCACCCGCGCCCAGGCGTTGGACTGACCGTGGACCCCAGCCTGCCGCCGGCCCTGGCCGGCGCGATCCAGCGGGAACTCGAAGGGGTGTCCCGCAAAGACCTGGCGATCCGCAGCGCCGCCACCACCGCCGCCTACCGCGCCGGCGGAACCTCGGCGGCGGCCATCCGCACAGGGGCCGACGCCCTGGCCTACGCGCTCGCCCGCCTGCCGGCGACCTATGCGGCGACGACCGCCGTCCTCTCGGAGGCGAGGGCGCGCGCGCCGGATTTCGCCCCCCGATCGTTGCTCGACGCCGGCTGCGGGCCCGGTGGCGGGAGCTGGGCGGCGATCGGCGCCTGGCCCGGCCTGGAGGCCGTGCGGTGGGTGGACGCCAGCGGCCCGTTCCTGGATCTCGCCGGCCGGCTCGCGGCGGCCGGCCCGGCGCCGCTCGGCCGCGCCGAGACCCGGCGCGGCGACCTCTCGGGCGAGGCCCTGCCGACTGCCGACCTGGTCCTCGCCAGCTATGTCCTGGCCGAACTTCCCGCCTCGCGACAGGCGGAGGTGGCGACCCGCCTCTGGGAAGCCTGTGAGGGAGTCCTGGCCATTGTCGAGCCCGGCACGCCCGCCGGCTACGCCCGGATACTGGAGGCCCGCAGGGTCCTGCTGCAGGCGGGCGCGACCCTGTTGGCGCCCTGCCCGCACGCGAACGACTGTCCGCTGGCCGAGCCCGACTGGTGCCACTTCACGGTCCGCCTGCCCCGCAGCCGCGACCACCAGATCGCCAAGGCGGCCGAGGTCCCATTCGAGGACGAACGTTTCGCCTACCTGCTGGCCGCACGGCCGGGCGTGGCCGTGGCGCCGGCCGCAGCGCGCATCCTTGCGCCGCCCAAGGCCAGCAAGCCCGGGATCGCGTTCAAGGTCTGCGGACTTGGCGGGTTGGAGCAACGGTTCGCGCCGCGCCGCGACAAGACGGCCTACGCCACCGCCCGGCGGCGCGGCTGGGGTGACGCGCTCTAGGCGCCCTCGTCTTCCAGGGCCCTGCGCTCGCGCGCCTTCTCCTCCACCCGGCGCAGGTGGCGGTGGACGAAGGGGGCCAGGAAATCGATGAAGGCCCGCACCCGCGGCACATCCTTCATCTCCCGCCGGGTGACGATCCACGACCAGCTCCGCGCCACGGCGATGTTCTCGGAGCAGCGGACCAAGTCGCGCTCCAGGTCGGCGTAGGCCACCGGCAGCGAGCCGATGCCAAGGCCGGCCTTCACCGCGTGGATCATGTTGGTGATGCTGTTGGAGCGGGTGATCGGCGACTTGCCGCCGGCCTGGGCCAGCATCCAGGTCACCCCCGCCAACTCGCCCATCGATTCCTCGGCCCCGATCAGGTCGTGGTCGCGCAAGGCGTGCGGCGCGACCGGCACGCCGCGCCGTTCGGCGTAGGCCCTGCTGCAATAGAGAGCGAAATCATGCTCGGCGATCTTGCGCGCCATCAGGTCTGACTCGGCGAGCGTCTTGCCGGAGCGGATAGCCAGGTCCGCCTCGCCGGCCTCGATGTCCAGGGCCCGGTCGGTGACCACGAGATCCACCTGGACGTCGGGATAGATGGTCCGGAACTCGGCCAAGGCCGGCATCACCATGGTGTTGGCGATGATCTCCGTGGTGGTGATCCGAAGCACGCCGGAAAGGCCCCGCCTGTGCCCCGCCGCCCGGAGGGCGAAGCGTTCCGACGCCCGCTCGACCCGCTCGGCCTCGGCCACCAGGTCCTCGCCCGCCTCGGTGAGACGGCTGCCGCTCTGGCCGCGCTCGAACAGCTTCAGGGAGAGCGCCGCCTCCAGCGCCTCGATCCGGCGCGCAACGGTGGTCTGGTTGACGCCGAGCGTTCGCGACGCCGAGAGCGTCGAGCCGCCGCGCGCCACGGCCAGAAAGGCCTTTAGGTCGTTCCAGTCGTAGATGCTCACGTCTCTGCGTTTATGCAGAACAGGCGGCGACGTCCAGTTTCGACGCGCCTGGATGACCGCGCCGTAACTTCCTTTGGCCGCATCCGGTGTTTAAGGATTCCGCCTCCTTCGCTTCCAGGTGTCCTCCATGCTCCGCGCCGCCGGCCTCGCCGTCCTCCTCGCGACCACCGCCCTGGCCCCCGCCGCCCTGGCGCAGACCCGGCCTGGCGCGGCCGCCGCCCAGGTCCCGCCGATCGTCTACAAGACGCGCACCCTGCCGAACGGGCTCAAGGTCTTCACCTCGCTGGACAAGGCCACGCCCAACATTTCGATCCACGTCTGGTACCAGGTGGGCTCGAAGGATGACCCCGAAGGCCGCTCGGGCTTCGCGCACCTGTTCGAGCACATGATGTTCAAGGCCACGCGCAACCTGCCGGCCGAGAGCTTCGACCGGATGACCGAGGACGTGGGCGGCAACAACAACGCCTCCACCTGGGACGACCTGACCAACTATTTCGAGACCGTGCCCGCCAACCATGCCGAACGGCTGCTGTGGGCCGAGGCCGAGCGGATGAGCTCGCTGGTGGTCGACGACGAAGGGTTCAAGTCCGAGCGCGACGTGGTGAAGGAGGAGCTGCGGCAGAACTATATGGCCCAGCCCTACGGCCGGCTGTTCGGCCTCTATCTCCCGCAGGCCAGCTACACCGCCCACCCCTACCGGCGGCCGGGCATCGGCAACCTCGAGGAGCTCGAAGCGGCGACCATCGACGACGTCCGGGCCTTCCACCAGACCTGGTACCGGCCGGACAACGCCGCCCTGATCGTGGTCGGCAATTTCGACGAGGCGCAGCTCAACGGCTGGATCGACAAGTACTTCGGCGTGCTGAAGACACCCGCCGCCCCGATCCCGCGCGTGACGGTGAACGAGCCTGTGCGCACCAAGCCGGGCGTGTTCGAAGGCTATGGGCCCAACGTGCCGCTGCCGGCCGTGGCGATCACCTGGCAAGGCGTCGGCGCCTCGCACCCGGACGCGCCCGCCCTGACCGTGCTGGACGGCATCCTCTCGTCCGGCAAGTCCTCGCGACTCTACAACAGCCTGGTCTACGACAAGCAGCTCGCCGCGGAGGCCATGTCCAGCGCCGACCTGCCCAAGGACGCCGGCATGATGATGGTGGCGGCCATCATGGCTAGCGGCCACACCATCGAGGAGGGGGAGAAGGCCCTGCTGGCCGAGGTCGCCCGCCTGCGAGACGCACCGCCCACCGCCGCCGAACTGGCGGAGGCCAAGAACGAGCTGATCGCCTCCAAGATCAGCGGCCGGGAGACCACCAACGGCCGCGCCTACGCCTTGGGGATGGCGCTGCTGCTCACCGGCGACGCATCGCGGGCCAACACCGAGATCGCCGACCTGCAGGCGGTGACCGCCGCGGACGTTCAGCGGGTGGCCCGCAAATACCTGGCCGAGGACCGGCGGATGACCATCCGCTATCGCGCCGAGAGCGAACGGCCGGCCGGACAGGCGGACGCCGCGCCGCCCGTCCCGCCGAAGACCACGGCGACCTACACCGGCCCGGTCCTCACCCTGGCCCCCGACGGCCAGCGGCAGGCGCCGCCGCCGCTGTCCGCCCCGATCGACCCGATCCTGCCCCGGCCGGCCGACCGCACCCTGCCCAACGGCCTGCGGGTGATCGTGGCGCGCTCCTCCGACCTGCCGCTGGTGACCGCCGACCTCACCCTGAAGACCGGCGCCTGGGCCGACCCGCAGGGCCTGTCCGGCGCCATGGCCATGACCGCCGGCATGCTCGCCGAGGGCACCCGCACCCGCTCGGCCCAGCAGATCGCCAGCCAGACCGAGGCTCTAGGCGCGAGCCTTGAGGCCGGCTCCAGCCTGGAAGCCACCTCGGTCACCCTCAGCGTCATGTCTGACAAGGTGGCCCAGGGCATGGCGATCATGGCCGACGTCGCCCGCAACCCGGCCTTCGCCGCCGAGGAGCTGGAGCGCCAGCGGTCGCAGGCGTTGGACGGACTGCAGGTCGCCTACCAGCAGCCGGGCCAGCTCGCCGCCTTCGCGTCAGCCCCAGTGGTCTTCGGCGGCACGCCGTTCGGACATCCGCCCCAGGGCTCGCCGGAGTCCCTCGCCAAGCTGAAGCGGGAAGACCTCGCCCGGCTGCACGCGGCGTGGTTCCGGCCGGACAACGCCATCCTGGTGCTGACCGGCGACCTGACGCCCGAGCAGGGCTTCGCCTTCGCCGAGAAGGCGTTCGGCGACTGGCGCAAGCCTTCGACGCCCCTGCCGGCCGCGCCCACCATCACCCCCTCCGGCCGGCCGCGCGCCGTCGCCATCGACCTGCCGGGCACGGGCCAGGCCTCGGTCAATGTCCTGAAGCCAGCTATCGGTCGCAACGACCCGGACTACTACCCGGCGATCGTCTCCGGCACGGTGCTGGGCGGCGGCTATTCGGCCCGGCTGAACCAGGAGATCCGAATCAAGCGCGGCCTTTCCTACGGCGCGGGCGCCTCGATCACCGCCAACCGCACCACCGGCACGTTCCGGGCCGCGGCCCAGACCAAGAACGAGTCCGCCCCGGAGGTCCTGGACCTGATCACCGCCGAGATGCGCAAGATGGCCGACGCCCCGCCGGCGGCGGAGGAGCTGAAGGCCCGCAAGTCCGTGCTGGTGGGTGGCTTCGGCCGCCAGCTGGCCACCTCGGGCGGCCTCGCCGACGTCCTCGGCAACCTCGCCCTCTACGGCGTGCCGCTGGAGGAAGTGGCCGCGTACACCGGAAAGGTGGAGGCGGTGCAGGCCGCCCAGGTCCAGGCCTTCTCCCGCAAGCTGTTCGACCCGGCCACCGCCAGCGTCGTCGTCGCCGGCGACGCCAAGGCGTTCTCAGCTGGGCTGAAGGCCAAGCTGCCGAACCTGGAAATTGTCCCGGCCGCCGAGATCGACCTGGAAAGTGCGACGCTCAGGAAGGCGCCTAGGTAGCCTTTGCCGCCCACAGCGAAAGGTCGGCTTCACGCCCCATCAAGGCTAGGCCGGAGGCGATGGATTCCAGCTCCGCCCCGGTCTCGATCCGGTCGGCGGGAAAGCGCCGACGGAAGATTTCACGCACCGCCGGGACCAGCGAGGAGCCGCCGGTCAGGAAGACCCGGTCGATGCCTTCGGGCGGGAGGTTTGCGTCGGCCAGCGCCGCGTCCACGGCGGCCTCGATCCGCGCCAGCTCCGGCGCGATCCAACCCTCGAATTCCTCCCGGGCGACGTCGCGGCCGAGGGAGATGCTTCCGGCCTCGAAGCGGAACTCAGCCTCGCCCCGGCTGGAGAGCGTTTCCTTGAGGCGCGAGATGGAGCGGTAGAGTTGGTAGCCGTAGTTCTCGTCGAGGGTCTCCACCAGTCGGGCGATCTTCTCCGGCTCGGTGGCCTGGCGGACCAGGGCGCGGATCTCGCGCATGTCGCGGCTAGCGCGCATCAGGGCCAGCTGGTCCCAGCGGGCGAAGGCGGCGTAGTAGCGATTGGGGATCGGCAACACCTTGCCGAAGGTCTCGTAGGTCGAGCCCTTTCCGAGAGCCGGCGAGACCAGCCGGTCGATGATCCGATAGTCGAAGGCGTCGCCGGCCACGCCCACGCCCGAGCGTCCCAGCGGGTGGGCCCGCATCTGGCCGGCCTCGCGCTCGAAACGGATGATCGAGAAGTCGGATGTGCCGCCGCCGAAATCGCCCACCAGGACCGTGGCATTGTGGTCGAGTTCGCGGGCGAAGAAGAAGGCCGCCCCCACCGGCTCGTAGGCATAGAGGATCTCGGTGAAGCCCATTCGGCGGAAGGCCGTCTCGTAGCGCTCCAGGGCCAGGGCTTCGTTGGGCGCGGCGCCGGCGAAGGTCACCGGCCGGCCGACGATGACCCGCGCGGGCAGGTCGGCGACGGCGCCATAGTCGCGAAGCTTGAGCAAGAAGGTGGAGAGCAGGTCCTCGAACCGGTAGCGGCGGCCGAGCACCTGGGTTTCGCTGAAGCTCTCCGAGGCCGCGAAGGTCTTGAAGGACTGGATGAAACGGGTCTCGGTGGGGTCCTCGGCGTAGGCCTCTATGGCCCAGGGGCCGGCCGCGATGGCGCGCTCCGAGGGTCGCTCGGGTGGGGCCTGGAAGGAGAGGCAGCTGCGGAAGGCGAAGAGTTCGCCCTGGGGCGCGGCGAACCGGGTGAGCTTCGCCGGTCCTTCGGCCCCGGCCAGGGCCAGGACCGTATTGGTGGTGCCAAAATCAATCCCGAGACTACTGGGCCAGGTCATGAACGCGCTCTTCTGTCGGGACGGACGGCGGATCGTCCGCCCTCCCGCCGGCGCGATCCTTCAGGCTTGAGTTCGGAGACTCCGCATCACCCGTCCACGTCCGCCAAGGGGCTCTCGTATGCGCAGACGGTCGCCATCTGGAGGATGCGTGAGACGGATGCTGAGAGCGGGCAGATCTGCACGGGTTTGGTGAGGCCGAGCAGGATGGGTCCGACCACGGTGGCCCCGCCAAGGGTGCGGATCAGCTGGGTGGAGATGG